>NZ_JADYXN010000167.1:0-673 GCF_015864285.1 Pseudoalteromonas sp. NZS100_1 | reverse complement strand
TCCATCGTCGTTCTGCTGCTCGCGCTTGCCACCGTCATCATCGCGGTTGGCGGCACCATCTGGCTCTATCGCAGCCAGCAAGCCGAGATCGGCTGGGTCAACCACACGCTGCGCGTCGAAAACCGCCTGTCGGTGATCCTGTCGCGGGTGCAGGCCGCCGAAAGCGCCCAGCGCGGTTATATGCTGACCCGGCAGGATCCCTTTCTGGGGCCGTTCGACACGTTCAAAGCGGACTGGCCGCGCGAGATCGCGCAATTGCGCGCCGATGTGCAAGACAATGCGGACCAGGCTGCGGCCGTCGACGCGCTGGGGCGGATGCTCGGCCAGCGACTGACCCTGCTGGAGAGCGGCATCGAACTGCGCCGGCGCGGCCTGCCGGTCGATCCCAACGCCTTCGCCCCCGGCCTGATGGCGATGGCGACGATTCACACCCATATCGCCGGGATGAAAGCGCGCGAGGAGCAGCTGCTGCGCCTGCGCAGTGTCGAGGCCAACCGGCTGACCACCATGGTGACGGCCAGCCTGGCGGTCAGCGGCGCGCTGGTCATCATCTTGGGCCTGCTGGCGCTGCGCAACGCCCGCCGCCGCATGGTGGAGGCGATCGCCGCCACGCGCGCACTAGCCGACGCCAATGACCGGCTGGTCAGCGAAGCGGAACAGAGCACGGCGATGG
>NZ_JADYXN010000166.1:0-674 GCF_015864285.1 Pseudoalteromonas sp. NZS100_1 | reverse complement strand
TCGGGTGTCTCGTTGCAGGGCACGAGCAAGATCAACACGCAGGGCACGTTGCAGGAAACCGGCAATGCGCTGGACATGGCGATCGAGGGATCGGGCTATTTCCAGGTGCAGCAGGCCGACGGGTCGACCGCCTATACCCGCGCCGGCAATTTCAGCGTCACCGCCGAAGGCACCGTCGTCACCAGCGACGGCCTGCCGCTGATCCCGCAGATCACAGTGCCGCAGGGTGCGACGTCGGTCACCGTCGGCAATGACGGCACCGTGTCGGCGACGCTGCAGGGTGAAAGCGACCCGACCCAGCTGGGCCAGATCGAACTGGCGAGCTTCATGAACCCGGCAGGGCTTCAGTCGATCGGCGGCAACCTGCTGGTCGAAACCGCCGCCAGCGGCACGCCGCAGGTCGGCACCGCAGGCCTGGAAGGCCGCGGCCTCATCCGCTCGGGCAATCTGGAAACCTCGAACGTCAACATCGTCGAGGAACTGGTCGACATGATCGAGACCCAGCGCGCCTATGAGGTCAATTCCAAGATGATCAAGGCGACGGACGAAATGCTCCAGTACGCCAACCAGAATATGTGAGCCGGCTGATGCGCGCGCTCTCCACTTCGCTCGTCGCCCTCGCCATGCTCTCCATGGCCGCGTCGCCCGCCTTTGCTGCAAAGAAGAAGCGCGAG
>NZ_JADYXN010000165.1:0-675 GCF_015864285.1 Pseudoalteromonas sp. NZS100_1 | reverse complement strand
AGCAGCAGATCATCGACCGGCTTCCAGGTTGCGCCGACCTTCCAGGTCTCGACCGTGCCCGACGTCGAATAGTCGGTGATGCGGCCCGCGCCGTTGACGCTCAGTTCCCGGAAGAAGGGCTTGTCCTTCAGGATCGGCACCGCCAGTTCGGCATAGGCTTCCTTGACGTTCAGGCTGCCATGCGCCGTGCCGACATTGGTCAGCCAGTAGAAGTTGGTGGTGGTCGGCACGCCGCGCAGACCGGCGAAATAGGCGCTACGCTCGGCCGCCGTGTCGAGCAGCGAGGGATCGGCATTGCTGGTGAGGTTCAGCGTCTGCTTGCGATATTCCGCGCCGACCGCGAAGTCGACCGGCCCGGCCGGCAGGTCAAACAGGCTGCCACTGAGGTTCACCGCAAAGCTGTCCTGCCGGATGCTCGCGCGATAGCGCGATGTGCCGGTGGCATAGGCATAGCCTTCGGGCGTCGACTTGGACGGATCGCCATGCAGCACGTCGATCGGCTTGCAGCCCGCATATTGGCTGGCATAGGTCGGATCCAGCAGCACGCGGCAGGTGATCTGGCCGGTGCTCGGATCGACCACCGCGTCGGCGTCATTCCCCATCCGGCATGTGCCGACGGGGTGATAGACGGTGTCGGCGCGGCTGCGGATCAGCGCGTCGAGCGCGGCATCATCG
>NZ_JADYXN010000164.1:0-678 GCF_015864285.1 Pseudoalteromonas sp. NZS100_1 | reverse complement strand
GATATTGCGCGCGCGGCGATTTCGAACGGGATCGGCGCGACGACGGGCGGGGGTTCGGGGGGCAGCGGAAGCGGCAATTTGCTGTCGCTCGGCACCTCGATCGCGATGGCGCTGTTCGGGGCGCCGGGGCGGGCGACGGGCGGGCCGGTGAGCGCGGGGCGCGCCTATCGCGTCGGCGAGCGCGGACCCGAGCTGTTCGTGCCCACCGCGAGCGGGCGGATCGAGGCGGCGGGCGCCGGCGGGGTGCGCAATATCGCGATCACGGTGAATGTGCGGGGCGATGCGGGGAGCGAACCGCAGCGGCTGGCGCAGACGGGACGGCAGCTGGCGCGCGCGGTGCGGCGCGCGGTCGCGGCGGGTGAGGAATAGGGCCGAGATATGACAATAAGTTCCGATATCCAAGGCGACGGCCCAGCCCCCCTCCCGCTTGCGGGAGGGGTTTATGATGCTCCCCACACCGCCGAGAGCGGGTAGAGCGCAATCAGCCAGATCAGGCAGCCCACCGCCACCCGCCGGTCCTTCGTCGCGATCGCCAGCGCCGCGACGGGAAAGAAGGACCAGGTGACGACCGCGTTGCGCAGGTCGAAGGCGGGCAGGTCCGCGAGCACCGCGACGGTGACGATCAGCGCGAGATTGCAGAGCAGCAGCGCCCCCATCACCTTGCGCCGATGTGTGTCG
>NZ_JADYXN010000163.1:0-683 GCF_015864285.1 Pseudoalteromonas sp. NZS100_1 | reverse complement strand
CCCGAGGCGACAGGACAACAAAAAACCCTCGCTTGGCTGAGCGAGGGCTGTTTGTGCCACCGAAGTGAGCGCTTCTAACTTGGCTCTCTTTATCGGTGGTGCTGCGGCGAAAGTCAATCTCGAAAGCGTGCTTTCGGGAGCGATGGTGCTTGGCCTCGCGGGACCGACGAAGGGAGGTCCGCATGACCACTTCCATAGGCGCCGTGCTGCGTAGCACCGGCCTCGCCACGATCGACCGCGCCTTGCTTGCGCGTGCCGAAAAACCGCGCGTCAAAGTCTGGGCCGGCAGCATCGCCGTAGGCCACGAAAAGCGGGCCAAGGCTTACACACCGATCCGCAATGCTCGCCAGATGCGCGAGATGATCGAAGCCGCAAAGCTCTACGAGCGGCAAACGCTCGCGCAGCGGCGGACAACCACACCGCGCATTCGCAACGGAGCTATCGGACAGGCCGGCATCCAGATCATCGAGTTCCTGGCCCGCGTCATCGACTATAGCACTGGCGCGCTGTTCCCCAGTCTTCACACGATCATGGATGGAACCGGCCTCAGCAAGAATTGCGTCGTTCAGGCGCTTTCGCGTCTCAAAGACGCGCGAATTATCGACTGGTTCAGGCGCTACGAGCCGGTTCCCGACCACGAAGCGCAAGGCGCTGGCCCGCGCATCAAGCAGGCCACGAACGCC
>NZ_JADYXN010000162.1:0-687 GCF_015864285.1 Pseudoalteromonas sp. NZS100_1 | reverse complement strand
GCCCTGATCCTTGTCGATGAAGATATGGCGTCCGTTGAACTTTTCGAGCTGCGCCATCAGGAAGTTGACAAGCACCGCCTTGCCGCCGCCCGATGGACCAATGACCATAGAATGGCCCAGGTCCGCAGAATGGAAATTGAAGTAATATGGGCTGCGCGCGCTTGTCTTGAGCAGCGCGACCGCAGGCCCCCAATGATTGCCGTCCTCGTGCCCTGCCGGGAACGTATGGAACGGTGAGAAGGCCGAGAAATTATAGGACGTGATCGGCGCAGGGCGCGCCCGCCACGCGAAGTTGCCGACCAGCTGCGACCAATAGGCAGCTTCCAGCGCGGCGCTTTCACGGGCGGCGACCATGCCCGTATCGGCCAGCGCAGCGCGCGCGATCGACATGTTATCGCGCAGCTTCTTCAAATCTTCCGCGAACACCGTCAGCGTGAAATGATGGTCCCCCAGCACAAAGCGGTTCGATTGCAAATCGTCGGCCGCGTCGATCAGCTCATCCATCTGGCTGATCGCCTTGTCACCGGCGTTCGCCATTTGGGTCTGGCGAAGCCGAAACCGTTCTGTTGCCGCTGTGCGCGACAGGAACGTGAACGACTGCGTTATGGCGAGGCTGAAATCGACCGAAAGCAGCGATTCAAACTGGCGCGGCGTTGTCGATGACGGATACTCGCGAATGCCGAAAAT
>NZ_JADYXN010000161.1:0-694 GCF_015864285.1 Pseudoalteromonas sp. NZS100_1 | reverse complement strand
CAGGCCTGCGACGCGGTCGACGACAGCTGGAAGCTGGACGGCGCCGCGCAGGATGTCGACCTGATGTATGACATCGGCCGCGACCTCGCCTTCTCGGCCCGCTGGCCCGAATGGAAAACCGGCTCCGAATTCAAGGCCATCCGCGACAAGAGCGCGGCGGTCCGGAAGTAATCCCCTTCTACTCCCCTCCCTTTCAAGGGAGGGGTTGGGGTGGGTGGCGAGCGTAGCGAGCTTCTGCCCTATCGACCGTAGACCGCCGCTACGCGGCGCACCCACCCCCGGCCCCTCCCTGAAAGGGAGGGGAGTGGGAAACGTCAGATTCTGCTCGCATCGCGCCCGTTTGCCGGTCATTCTGGCCTCATGAACAAGGGCGTCTTAGCTCAAGCTACGATCCGCGCCAGCGAGGCGCTGGACGCCGTGTATCGCACTTTCGAGATGCCGGCGCCGTCAACGATCGAAGGCTGCCCTTGCTGTATCGATACGCGCGGCACCGATGTCTTGCTCGCTACCCCATTGCGTGAAATCAGCGGCATGGCTCTCTGGCGCTATGTTTCGGGTGCGTTCTTGACGGTTGGTGACGAGCAGGACTTTCGCTATCTGCTGCCGCGCATTCTGGACGTTTCAGTGTCTGATCCAGCGAATGCCAACAATCCCGAGATAGTGCTGGGCAAGCTGTCGCTCGCGGGATGGGACT
>NZ_JADYXN010000160.1:0-694 GCF_015864285.1 Pseudoalteromonas sp. NZS100_1 | reverse complement strand
CATCGCATGCGAAGCGATGGTCTCCGGAAAGCGCATCGCCTTGCGGCGCTCCATTGCGGCGATTTTGGGCGAGGGGACCGTACTTCCGGGTGCGGACGGGGGAGCAACTCGACCCCTGATCCGGACGGCTTTCGCCGCCTTCATCCGCACCGCGTCCAGCCGCGAACGGCAGAGCCACGTAGTTGGCCCGGACGGTGACCCCAGCCTCCCGGACGGCATGTGTGCGAGACACGCGCGCGGGCGCCGCATCCTGCTCCGCTTCATGAGCGCCCTCGAGAAGCGCCCCTCACGAACAGGACGTGCCGAACATAAGAGAGGTTCAGAGCGCGGGGATTGCTGTCCCCATCACGAAATGTTTCTATCCGCCGTCATTCCGGGGCGCGCGTCTTCGCGCGAACCCGGAATCCACAGCCACTCAGGAGATTTTCGCAGTCATGGATTCCGGGCCTGCGCCAAGAGGCGCATCCCGGAATGACGGCTGAACTTGCAAGCAATGACGGAGCTACGATCCTTGCCGCAGCCGCGCCAGCACTTTCAATCCGGCATAGCCGTCTGCTGGCAGCAGGCCTGTCTTGGTCTGGAAATCCTTCACCGCTTTCATGGTGTCGTTGCCGACGCGGCCATCGGTGCCGCCGGTATCGAAGCCTGCTTTGGTCAGACGCGTCTGGACTTCCTGCACTTCGGCGAGCGTCAG
>NZ_JADYXN010000159.1:0-694 GCF_015864285.1 Pseudoalteromonas sp. NZS100_1 | reverse complement strand
GCGCCCTTTTGCCCTTGCCTCCAGATAGCGGCCGAGCAGGATCAACGCGATGATGACCGCAGCCGCTTCAAAATAGACGTTCACGGTCCCGGGTGGGAGAAGCGCCGGGGCGAAGGTTGCAACAAGGGAATAGCCGTAGGCCGCCAGGGTGCCGACCGCGACGAGCGAATTCATGTCGGGAGCCAGCCGGATCAGGGCGGGGAGGCCCTTCTGGTAGAAACGGAAGCCTGGGATCGCGAGGACAAGGGTCGTCAGCGCGAACTGGATGTAACAGCTCGTCTGCATGCCGATCGACATCGCGATATACATATGAACGCTGGGGATGAGGTGAGACCCCATCTCCATGAGAAAGACAGGGAGCGCCAGGAGCACGGCAATGGTCAGATCGCGCTTGAGCAGCTTGCGCTCCTCTTCCTTGCGATCCTCGCCATCGTCCGCATCGGCAGCCTTGACGGCCACGGGTTTCGCTTCATACCCGGCACCAGCGATCGCGGCGATCAGCGACTTCGCGTCAGCCGCGCCGCGGATCGTAGCGCGTTCGGTCGCCAGATTGACGCTGGCCTCCATCACACCCGACACGGCCCTGAGCGCACGCTCGACACGCCCGACACATGACGCACAGGTCATGCCGAGCACGGTAAGCTCTGTGGTTTCGACCGGCACCGCATAACCCGCCGACTCGACCGCCTTCACG
>NZ_JADYXN010000016.1:0-102636 GCF_015864285.1 Pseudoalteromonas sp. NZS100_1 | reverse complement strand
AAGTGGTGTGAGCCATTAAGCTAACTTGTACTAATTACCCGTGAGGCTTAACCATACAACGCCAAACGCGTTTTATGTGACAGTTTAGACAGAAGTTAATATGACTAAAGTAGATATTACTTAGAAAGACTTAAAAAATATTATCAGATATTTTCCAAATTCAGTTAATTTGTAGTGATACGAATTAACGCCCAAATTTGCTTGGTGACAATAGCGTTTTGGACCCACCTGATCCCATGCCGAACTCAGTAGTGAAACGAAACAGCGCCGATGATAGTGTAGCATTTGCTATGTGAAAGTAGGACATTACCAGGCTTCAAATTCAGTCGAAGGACTTTAATCTTAATAATTAAAATAAGAAAATTGAAAAGAATTTTCTTGGTGACAATAGCGTTTTGGACCCACCTGACTCCATGCCGAACTCAGTAGTGAAACAAAACAGCGCCGATGATAGTGTAGCATTTGCTATGTGAAAGTAGGACATTGCCAGGATTTAATTAAGAGAAACCCGTTATAGCAATATAACGGGTTTTTTGCTTTTTGAAATTAGTAAAACTCTGCATACTAAGAGACGATACGATTAATAATAGTGTAGTATTTCACTGTGACTCTCTACCGCTGTGGGCACTACGACATCCTACTGCGTAGCGCACCGACTTCACATTGTAGAGCGCTCGAACTTAAGATTCGGGCTTTTTTATGTCTGCAGAAAAGTGAAAAACACGCAATTAACACACACTCACATCAACACCTATCACGTAGGTCGGGCGAGCGTAGCGACTCCCGACACTAAAATCATAAAAATCTCCGCTCGACAATGAGTTCGTAGCATTTGCACTGTGACTCTCCACCGCAGTGGGCATCATGACATTACCAGGATTTAATTAAGAGAAACCAGATACAGTAATGTGACGTTTTTTTCTATTTAAATTTAGTAAAATCTCACCGTTAAATTCGACAACAAAACTAGGTGCACCTAATAGCGCGTGTTAAAATCCAATTCTTATGAATGACGATATAGAGGTCTAGATTGCCTACAGCTGATTACCAAAAGGTGCTTGATGAAATAGCACATGAAGTACGTCCTTTATTATCACAAGGGAAAGTAGCTGATTATATACCGGCGCTTGCCGAGGTTGATCCGGAACAATTTTCTATCGCTATTTATACAACTGATGGTGAAACTGTGTGCGCAGGGGATTGTTCTCAACGCTTCACTATTCAATCAGTTTCTAAAGTTATGACACTTACTATGGCACTACAGCGTTATGGTGATGAACTTTGGCATAGAGTCGGAAAGGAACCCTCAGGTACAGCCTTTAACTCGCTTACACAGCTTGAGTTTGAAAAGGGGATTCCTCGTAACCCATTCATCAATGCAGGCGCAATTGTAACGTGTGATGCATTATACAGCCGCTTATCTGCGCCAATGCATTCTATGCTCGAAACTTTCAGGTTATTAGCTGGTAATAGAGGCATAGTAATTGATAAAAAAGTCGCTAATTCAGAGTATGAGTTCAGGCACCGAAATGCTGCTATGGCACATTTAATGAAGTCATTTGGTAATTTTGAAAACGAAGTTGATGATGTTTTGTGGGCTTACTTTAACTTTTGTTCTATTGAGCTCAACTGTATTGAATTAGCAAAAGCTTATAATTTTTTAGCTAATAAAGGTGTTGATAATCGATCGGGCAATCGTGTTTTAAGTAGTCGTCAGAATAAACAGCTTAATTCGCTTTTATTCACGAGTGGTTTATATGATGCTGCGGGTGATTTTGGTTACAGAGTGGGCATGCCAGGTAAGTCGGGAGTGTCAGGAACTATTTTAGCTGTGTTACCAAATAAGTTTACTGTAGCTGTTTATTCTCCGGGGCTTAATTCGTTTGGTAACTCCGTTGCAGGAATAGCAGCATTAGAACTGCTATCTAAAAAGCTCGATATTTCTATTTTTTAGGAAATCGATAGGGAGCAATAATTGCTCCCACCGTTATTTATTGTTCCCAATAAACTTGTTCTAAACAATCTTCACGTTCAGGTAAACCACGAGATAAACGCGGAGAGTGCTGAACTAATACTTCATAGCTCGCTCGGTTAGCATATTTACTAATTTGCGATAGTGACGAGTAAGTAATAGCTTGTTGCTGATGTTTAGCTGAGTTTGCCACATTAAGCTTATGGTAAACATTCGCTGACAAATCATGTAGTACAGCCGCAAGTGCGCAGTCACCTGCACCATTGGTGTTTTTTATTGAATCAGGTCCACCCATAAATGGGGCCGTATGACTGTATGCTCTGATAGGTTCATCACACTCATCTTTACGCATAGCTCGTGAGAATTCGTAACGGTTAAAATCAGGTATGGCGCCTGGTAGTAACGGGTATTCGGTTTCACGCTTTAAGCTTTCGTCTACGTAGCCGGCCATAAATAAGCCTTTTTCGCCAGCGGTACAAATAACTAAGTCTACCCAATCAAGTGCTTTATCAGCAGCTAGAAGAGGATCTTCAAAACCTGTAATAGCTAAACCTTCTTCTTCGTTCATAGCAAGAATATCAACATGCTTTTCAACAAAGTTTGCCCACCAAGTAGGGTCTTGTTCAATTAAGAACTTAGTACCGAGTGTTAGCACAACTGGCACACCTGCGTCATTAGCGTATTTTACCGCTTGCATAGTGGCTTCAGTCATTGTTTCGCTACCTTGAGTACGCATAAGATAGGCACTAATCACTAACGCTGATGAATTCTCAATAAGGTCTTTATCGATAGATTCAGGACGTAAGTGATTCATTAGGCCTGCACTTATTGCAAAAGTACGCTCACCGGTTTCATCAATTAATGTAAAACAACGCCCTACAGGCCCATCAACTGGTTGAAGGTAGTTTAAGTCTACACGGCTTGAGGTATTACATAAAAAACGGTAAGCGTAGCTACCTATTTTTATATTTTCGCTCATTACGCCTAATAAAACTGAGCGATCATCTGCAAGTACAGAGTAGTTGTGCATAGTGTTACCAATGGTTCCACCGGCAAACTCAAAATCAACCATATTGTTTAATTTTAAACGATCGTATAAGGCGTTTGTTGTATCGCTATCAATAACTTGCGACATCCCTCTACGTAGTTGAAATTCGTCAAGGAAAGCTTGATCAACTTTTGCCTCTATATCAACAACGATCTGATCGATACCCGTAATATAACTACGTTGTAATCGCTCTGTTGCGTTAAGTTGATTGGTAAGTGGATCTTTGGCTTCCACTGGAAAATAATGTTTATGCCTGCGGCGTCCAGGAAATTTCATTTGCTACCCGTGTTGTGAGCTAAATAAAAAAAGCGTGAGATTATAGCGTAAATCAGCACGAGTGAGCCATTACAAACGGGTAAATATTGTTTTATTTTTGGAATAAAGTAATGAATGGCGCACTTTAGAGTGCTAACTAGGTATAATTACAGCATAAAAGGTTATTTAAGTAGAAATAATGAACGAACCATTTGATGATTCCTACTGGATGGAACAAGCGCTTTTGTATGCAAAGCAAGCAGAGCTGCTTGATGAAATTCCGGTTGGAGCAATTGTAGTCAAAGATAACCAGCTAGTTTCAGTCGGGTATAACCGCTCAATAACGGATAATGACCCATCTGCCCATGCCGAAATGATTGCAGTGCGAGAAGCTGGAAAAGTCCTTAACAATTACCGCTTAATTGATTGCACCCTATACGTAACGTTAGAGCCATGTTCTATGTGTGCGGGATTGTTAGTGCATAGCAGAATAAAGCGTTTAGTATTTGGAGCAGTCGATGCTAAAACAGGGTCTGCGGGTTCAATTATGAATTTATTACAAGAGCCTAAGTTAAATCATCAAGTTGAGGTGTGCGGTGGTGTTTTGGCACAGCTGTGCGGTGATACTATTTCGAATTTTTTTAAACGTAGAAGAGCGCAAATTAAAGCAGCTAAGAAAGCTGCTCGTGATGAACAAATAAATAAGCCTAACTAGAGTTAACTAGCGATTGGCTCTATTTCTGATTCGGCCATTTGCTGCATAGCAAACATTCGGCGACGCCAGATGATTTTTTTGTGTAGTTTTCGCAACATAACACGACGACGTGTGGCCGTTGAATAAATGACATTGCGTTTTAATCTTTGTGTGCGTCTACGTTTTAGCATGTTTTCTCCTAATGCAAGAGTGAGAAAGGCACGGGTATATCTTATAAAATAATAATATACAATTAACACACATTAGTGATCATTTGGTGACAAGTAAACAGATATTTAATTTACTTAAATTTTGCTTACTGACATACTCAATAAACGGGTACTTATATTAATCTTAGCCATTGTTTTCACTCGACTGTTCGGGTTCGATTATAGGTTGTTGTTTTTCTGTTTGAGCTTCATCTGCCTTACTTTTTACTTCACTTTTTACTTCACTTTTTACTTCACTTTTTTCGTTTAGCTTTAGCTTTAGCTCAGTATCAGTGCTCAACTCTGTAATTGGTTTTGGCTCAGGCTCTGCAGCAATAGCATCATTTTCATCTAGCCAAACAAGTGCATCGTAATAGCGACGAATATTATCGACATATTTAACAGCTACATCGCCTCGGGCATAACCGTAGCGAGTTTTACGGTAATAGCGCTTTTTAATTAATAGCGGTAGGCGTTTTTTTACATCAGCCCATTTGTCAGGACTTGCACCTTGCTGTTCGGTAATTATACGTGCGTCGTTAACGTGCCCCCAACCTACATTGTATCCGGCCAAAGCAAGCCATGTGCGGTCGGGTTGCGGGATACGGTCAGGAATACGTTTAATAAGCTTGCTTAAGTATTTAGCGCCACCACGAATGTTTTGCTCTGGCTCTAATCGGTTAGTAACACCCACTTGTTTGGCTGTACTGCGAGTTAGCATCATGATGCCGCGCACACCTGTTGGTGATTTAGCGCGAGGATTCCACATAGATTCTTGATAGCTTAGTGCTGCTAATAATCGCCAGTCAAGGCTACCTGCATATTGTTCAAACCATGGCTGGTATGTTGGTAAGGTTTCTTTAATTGCTTCGATATAAGCAAGGGTATTTACATAATTAAATTGGCGTACGTGACCAAAATACTTTTCTTCGAGTACGTAGAGCTGGTTACTTTGCTTAACGTCACCAAAAAATGGCACCAATAACGCATATAAAGAGTCGTCATCTGATTTATTGAGTATCCATGCAATAGGGTCGTTATGGCTAACTGAAAAACCGATGCTTAAATTGGGGTGATAACGGCGAAACAACGATAATGTATGTGTATCGGCTAGGGTGTAATCTATCTCGCCATCAATAACCGCTTGAAGTAATTCTTCTTCATCAAACTCTTCGCTCTCTATCCAGGTAAGGTCTGGATTGTTCTTCTTCATTTTTTGTAGAGTAAGCGAGTGGCTACTTTTAGCTATAACAGTAAAGTTACCGTCTAAATCGTCAAACTCTCGAGGACGAACGCGACCTTGCTTATAAACTAATTTTTGGCTAATTGTTCTGTAAGTTGGCCCAAAGCGGTATTGCTCTGCACGGGTTTTATTATAGGTAAGTCCTGACGCTATTAAGTCTAAATCACCGCTTTCAAGGCGTTCAAACATGTCAGATAAGTTAAAGAAAGGGACTATTTCAAGCTCTACACCTAAATATTCAGCGAAGGCTTGAGATAACTCATATTCAAAGCCTTGCTCACCTTGAACGGCTTGATAATAATTACTAGCACTCGCAAGGGTACCCACACGTATTTTATTGTGTTCTTTTATTTGGGCGAGTTGAGTTGGCTGCTCTTGCATATCGCATGCACATAACAGCATAACTAAAGTAATGATTATTATTAGTTTTTCTTTGAACATTGAGTGCCCCTTAAGCTCGCCAGTCACCGTTATAGCAAAACTAAGCCATCGCGTCACTTTACCTTTTATTTTATTAACCAAAAGAGGCTATAAATAAAGCTAAAAAGTTAATTTTATGAAAAGCGTAATTTTGAGTTAAATCTGAATGCTAATTGGACTATAATGCGTGCCTAAAATATCGTTCAATCCCTAACCCCGGATGAAATTACCTATGTTGATCCTTCGTGGTGCACCAGCACTGTCAGAGTTCAGAGTTAATAAAATTTTAGCGCGTTGCCAACAATCGCAACTTCCAGTCACTAACGTATACGCCGAGTATGCTCACTTTGCCGATTTAACATCGCCGTTGAGTAGCTCCGAGCAAACCAAGCTTGAAAAACTATTAACTTACGGTCCAACCATTGCTGAGCATACCCCAGCCGGCAAACTTGTACTTGTTACACCTCGCCCAGGTACCATTTCACCTTGGGCATCTAAAGCAACCGATATTGCCCATAACTGTGGTTTAAAACAGGTTCACCGTGTTGAACGCGGTATTGCTTATTATGTTGAAGGTGACTTAAACGCAGAACAACTTGCACAAGTAATTGCGTTATTACACGACCGTATGACCGAAGCCACGCATAGTGAGCTTGAAGATGCTGCACAACTGTTTCGCAGTGATGCACCGCGCCAAATGTCGTCTGTTGATATTTTAGGTGGCGGACGCGAAGCATTAGCAATAGCCAATGTTGAGCAAGGTTTTGCCCTTGCTGATGACGAAATAGATTACTTGGTAGAAAACTTTATAAAGTTAGGACGTAACCCTAATGATATCGAATTGTTTATGTTTGCACAGGCAAACTCAGAGCATTGTCGCCATAAAATATTTAATGCTGACTGGACAATCGATGGAAAAGAGCAGCCAAAATCGCTGTTTAAAATGATTAAAAATACCTTTGAGCTAAATCCTGAAAATGTATTGTCGGCGTATAAAGATAACGCGGCAGTAATGAAAGGCTCAAAAGCGGGTCGCTTCTTCCCAAATGCGCAAGGTGAATATGCGTATCATCAAGAAGACATTGAAATATTAATGAAAGTTGAAACTCATAACCATCCAACAGCTATTGCGCCATTCTCTGGTGCAGCTACGGGCTCTGGCGGTGAGATTCGCGATGAAGGCGCAACAGGTCGTGGCTCTAAACCAAAAGCTGGTTTAGTTGGCTTTACGGTATCAAACTTACGTATTCCAGGTTACGAGCAACCATGGGAAAGCGATTTTGGTAAGCCGAGTCGTATTGTTAACGCGCTTGATATTATGACAGAAGGTCCACTGGGCGGCGCTGCATTTAATAATGAGTTTGGTCGTCCTAATTTACTAGGTTACTTCCGTACTTACGAAGAAAAAGTAACAAGCCATAACGGCGAAGAAGTACGTGGTTACCATAAACCAATTATGCTTGCTGGCGGTTTAGGTAATATTCGCTCTGATCATGTTCAAAAAGGGGATATACCTGTTGGCGCTAAATTAATTGCGCTAGGCGGACCTGCAATGAACATTGGTTTAGGCGGTGGTGCTGCATCAAGCATGGCTTCAGGTCAATCAAACGAAGATTTAGATTTTGCTTCTGTACAACGCGAAAACCCAGAAATGGAACGTCGTTGCCAAGAAGTTATCGATAAATGTTGGCAGCTAGGTGACGAAAACCCAATTGCATTCATCCACGATGTAGGCGCTGGCGGTTTATCAAATGCGTTTCCTGAGCTTGTTAACGATGGTGGACGTGGTGGTAAGTTCCAATTACGCAGCATCCCTAACGATGAGCCAGGCATGGCACCACACGAAATTTGGTGTAATGAATCACAAGAACGTTATGTACTCGCTGTTGGCGTAGAAGACTTTGATCGCTTTGAAGCAATTTGTAAGCGCGAACGCGCTCAGTACGCAGTTATTGGTGAAGCAACCGCTGAACCTCACTTAACCGTGTCAGACAGTCACTTTAAAAATGACCCCGTTGATTTACCGCTGGACGTATTATTAGGTAAAGCACCTAAAATGCACCGCGATGTAACGTCAAAGCAAGTTGTTGGTAAAGCGCTTGATACTACATTAATAAATGCAGCCGATGCAGCGCAGCGCTTAATGCGTTTACCAGCCATTGCAGAAAAAACATTCCTAATAACAATCGGCGATCGCTCAGTTACTGGCTTAGTGGCGCGCGATCAAATGGTCGGTCCTTGGCAAGTACCTGTTGCTAACTGTGCAGTAACTGCGGCAACGTATGACACTTATCACGGTGAAGCTATGTCACTTGGTGAGCGTACTCCTGCGGCATTACTTAATTACGGTGCATCTGCTCGTTTAGCGGTGGCTGAATCGTTAACTAATATTGCCTGTGCAAACATTGGTAGCCTTGAAAATATTAAGTTATCAGCAAACTGGATGGCAGCAGCGGGTCACCCAGGTGAAGATGCGGGCTTGTATGAAGCAGTTAAAGCCGTAGGCGAAGAACTTTGCCCTGCGCTTGGTTTAACTATTCCAGTAGGTAAAGATTCTATGTCGATGAAAACGACATGGAAAGATGAAGGTGACTCACAAGAAAAATCAGTAACATCGCCGCTTTCATTGGTTATAACTGCGTTTGGTCGTGTTGACGACGTACGTAAAACAGTAACTCCAGAACTGCGTACAGATAAAGGCGATACATCGCTTATATTAGTTGATTTAGGTGCGGGTAAAAACCGCATGGGCGCATCAAGCCTTGCGCAAGTTTATAAGCAATTGGGTGATGTAACACCTGATGTTGATAGCCCTGAGTTATTAAAAGGCTTTTATAACGCAATGCAAGCGCTAGTGGCTGATAGTAAGTTACTTGCTTATCATGACCGTTCAGACGGTGGTTTATTTACCACGGTTGCTGAAATGGCGTTTACGGGTCATACCGGTGTAACGGTTGATTTAGCAGATTTAACAGGCTCTGACATTGAAGCGCTTTATAACGAAGAGCTAGGTGCAGTAATTCAAGTTGCAAATAGTGATTTAGATGCAGTAAATGTTGTGTTTGAACAACATGGTATTGCAGCAATTACTCACAACATCGGTACACTTAATAGCGACGATACGATTATATTTAACCGTGGCGAAAACACGGTGCTTAATCATACGCGTACTGAGCTTCGTACTATTTGGGCTGAAACAACGTATCAAATGCAAGCGCGTCGTGATAACCCCGAGTGTGC
Organism: Pseudoalteromonas sp. NZS100_1; assembly: GCF_015864285.1. Classification (NCBI taxonomy): domain Bacteria; kingdom Pseudomonadati; phylum Pseudomonadota; class Gammaproteobacteria; order Alteromonadales; family Pseudoalteromonadaceae; genus Pseudoalteromonas; species Pseudoalteromonas sp. NZS100_1. The sequence goes on along the minus strand of NZ_JADYXN010000016.1, from coordinate 93,555 downwards.
TAAGCAAGAGTTTGATGCAAAATTTGATGTAAAAGATCCTGGCTTAAATGTAAAACTAAACTTTGATTTAAACGAAGACATAGCAGCGCCATACATTGCAACCGGTGCTAAACCGCAAATGGCTATTTTACGTGAGCAAGGTGTTAACTCTCACCTAGAAATGGCAGCAGCGTTTAACCGCGCAGGTTTTGCAGCCGTTGATGTACACATGAGCGACATTTTAGAAGGTCGTTTAACACTAGAGCAGTTTAAAGGTTTAGTGGCATGTGGTGGCTTCTCTTACGGTGACGTACTTGGTGCGGGTGAAGGTTGGGCTAAGTCTATTTTGTTTAACGACATGGCACGCGATCAGTTCCAAAACTTCTTCCATCGTGAAGATACCTTTAGCTTAGGTGTATGTAACGGTTGCCAAATGTTATCAACGTTAAAAGAGTTGATCCCTGGCACTGAGCACTGGCCGCGTTTTGTAACTAATAAATCAGAGCGTTTTGAAGCTCGCTTTAGTTTAGTTGAAATACAAGAGAATCCATCTGTGTTCTTTAACGGAATGGCTGGCTCACGTATGCCAATTGCGGTTTCTCATGGTGAAGGTCATGCTGAGTTTGCAAACGATGCCGCAACTAAGGCCGCGCTTAATAGCGGCACTGTAGCGGTTAAGTTTGTAGATAACTACGGTAACCCTACAACGCAGTACCCAGCTAACCCGAATGGTTCTCCAGAAGGTATTACCGGTATTACCTCTACTGATGGTCGCGCAACTGTAATGATGCCGCATCCAGAACGCGTATTTAGAAGCGTTGCTAACTCTTGGCATCCTGATGAATGGATCGAAGATAGCCCGTGGATGCGTATGTTCCGTAATGCACGTAAAAATGTAGGTTAATTACATTTGCGTTTATACAAGTTAGATTCATAATCTAGCTGTAAAATAAAAAAGGCTGCATTGTGCAGCCTTTTTTGATTAGTATGCTTTTTGCACCAAGTTAAAAGCACAAAGCATGTAAGGATAGTATGTTTAAACGAGTTGGTTTAATTGTTGGGGCTATATTGCTAAGTATCTTGCTGCTTGGTTATGTATTTCGTTTGCCTTTATTACAGTGGGCTATAGCGCCTGAGCTTAAAAAAGCAGGCATTACGTTAAGTTGTCTCGACTTTTCAATTACGTCTGAGCTAAATATCTATGCTGATAAAGTGTGTGTGAATTATCAAAATCAACAGTTACAACTTACTGGTATTACTGCAAATATAAAACGTATAGATATTAAAAATGCTGTGCTAACGGTTAATCCTTTCCCTAAAAACGATAATGCTAATCAACTTGCTAAAAATCTTGATTTAGCGCTTCCTTCAACCCGTCCATTAATCAGCATTAAACAGCTTGCAGTAAAAAGTGATCAGCTCAATAAGCCACTAAAAATAAGTATATTGGAACCCACACTAAATCAGTTTAATGTCACTGGTGATATAAACGCGAGTGCGATTTTGACTGCTGATAAAGTAAGTGGTCAGTTTGCAGTAAATGACACTCTTTTAAAGCAAGTTATAAACACTAAAAACACCTTAATAGCTGGCGTTAATTTTAATACTCAGCAAGCGTTTAGCTTTGACGGTATAGAGCTTAAATTAAATGGCGATATTAGTGCCCAGTTTACTCATACTTATGAGCAATGTCAGGCCAACGTATTAACCACTGGCAAGTTGGCAACTCATTTTAATTTAAACAGCCAAGCGTTAATGCTTAATACCGATTTGCTTAATAACAAAATTAATTTAACGCCAAGTTGTGCGAATTTAATTTCACCGAGTGAATACGCAGGTTTTGTCAGCAATCAAGTTCCTTTAAATTGGCAACTTAAACTCCCTCAATCAATTCGCTTAAAGGATAGTGAGCTGAGCTTACCTGCAATTAATTTGGTGAGTGAGGGCGTTAAGCAATTTGATATTTTAATGACAGATACAGCAGTTAATATTAAATCGCCACTTGAAAACGTACAGACAAATTTATCAGCTCAAATAAGCACACCCGATATAAATAATTTCAGCGTTAATGCTCAGTTAGTGGGCACTACGATTAAAGGCGATTACGCGGTTGCGCTTGAAAGCTTGCCTGAATTTGTTCCTGCAACAGCGAATGGGCTTAGCCTTGGTGGTCACTTTGATATAAGTGAGTTTATTGACTCAAAACCAGTTGGGCTTATAAATGCTAAATTAACGCTCAATAGTGTAGATGCGTTTGATATAAGCGCAGTGCAATACCAAGGTGATTTAACTGCAAAAATGGATAAGCAGTTAAACGCAGAAGTAACATTAACGCATCAATTTAAAAGCGCACAATATAAAAAATTTAAAGCAACGGATATAAGTAACACATTAACAGCAAATGCTAATTTAGGCGTGGGCGAGTTATTTGCCGAGTTAACAGCAAAAACGAATATAAAGGCTGTTAATAGCCCTGACATAAAACTTAATAATATAAAAGTAGAGTCTAATGGGCTACAAAGCCGTGCACTAAAAGCCACTCATCACGCATTTATAAACGATGTCGAGTTAGTGATAAATCATCATGTATCGGCGCAAGCTAATCCGTTTGAAGTCATTATTCCTGAACAAGGTGTGCTGCCATTAAATGCATTTATTAGTCAATTTGAACCACTTGCGCAACTAACCGAGGGTAAATTTAATGGCTATATTAGTGGTGATGTAAACTTGCAAAACGCTTCATTCAATATAGGGGTTACTCACATAGGTGCACTTTATAACGATTACCTTGCGAGTGATTTGAATAGCGTATTTAGCGGGCAATATAATTCAGGTAAGCTTAATGTAAAACCAACTACCTTTAATTTAAATGAATTTAGAGCCGGTGCTGTTGTAAAAAATATTAAAGGGCAGTGGCAAGTTAACGATAATAGCGCTCTAGTAAACGATATAACGGGCGATGTATTTGGCGGCGAATTTTCGTTAGATACCTACACAGTAGGGAAGCCAAATCAAGTCGCTAATGTTAAGTTTGAAAATATTGATGCGAGTAAACTCGTTACACTCGATGATAAGTCGGGCATTGTATTAACGGGACGCTTAGCAGGCGCGTTGCCAGTCCACTTTAATAGTGGTGAAATTGAAATAATTGATGGCAGTTTATTTAGCCAAGGCACAGGTAATTTAAAAATTACTAATAACGCAGCGTTTGATTCGGTGATGCAGCAACAGCAAGAGTTGCAACCTGTGTTAGGATTATTAACAAATCTAGATATTCAAAAGCTAAATAGTAGTGTTGCACTAAAAAGTGATGGTTGGTTAAAACTCGGTGTTAACTTACAAGGTTATAATAAAGCAGAGCAGCAGCAAGTTAACTTTAACTACAATCATGAAGAAAACGTATTTACACTTTTACGCGCATTGCGTTTAAGTGACGAAATTACACAAAAAGTTGAGCAACAATACTCACAAAAAGGAAACTAATAATGAGACAGTCGTTATCGATAAAAGTACTGCTCGCGCTGGGTGCTATTAGCGTACTAAGTGCCTGCACGCACCGTGTTGAGGTGTCTGCAAAAGAGCCTATTACAATTAATTTAAATGTGAAAGTTGATCACGAAATTCGCGTAAAAGTAGACAAAGAACTCGACAGTTTATTTAGTGACGACAGTGAGTTATTTTAAGGAGTTAGAACATGAATACGAAGAAAAAATTAAATATTATTACATTACTTAGCGCTGTATGTATGTCGTTCTCTGTGTGGGCTATTAGCCTTGATGACGCCAAAAACCAAGGTTTAGTCGGTGAGGATAGCTCTGGTTATTTAGGGCTTGTTGTACAAAATGAAGAAGCAAAAGCGGTTGTTGATGACATAAATGCAAAGCGTAAAGCGCAGTACTTAAAGCTGGCTAAAAAGAATAACTTGTCACTTTCACAAGTAGAGGCACTCGCCGCTGCCAAAACAATTGAAAAAACCCAAAGTGGTCATTACGTTGAAGTAAATGGTAACTGGGTTAAAAAATAGCGATCCCAGCTAGCTTTACTTTGCTAAAGCTAAGAATAAAATCAAGAATAAAACCGAGCCTCTAAGCGCTCGGTTTTTTACAGCCTTCGAGTAACTGCTGCCAAAAATCAATACCCTTACGCCTTGCTAGGTTTATATTATGCTCTGGAATAGATTCAGGCTCGTTATAACTATCAAGCGCTTCGCTCATACTTGCTTCGCGGATTAAATGCAGAGTAGGAAAAGGCGCTCTATTTGTGTAGTTTGCGGCATCGGTTTCATCACTGTCGGCAAATACGTAATCAGGATGAAAGTTAGCAATTTGATACTTGCCTTCAAACCCTTGCGCGACTAAAAGCGCATTAGCTAAATCGACCAAGTCTAAAAAGTCTTCAAAATCACTAAAGCCGTTATCAAACATGATAAGCGTTGTTTCGCGCTCTGGTTCACGGTCAAGCTCAACACATTGCTCAAGCATATCCATTACGGCGTCATCCATGCTCGTTGCTGGGCTTACGATGTAATGAATACAATTATTTTCTACTTCTTTGCGGGCAAACGGGCAAAAGTTATATTTAACAATAACAGATGATACCCATTCGCGGGTTTGGCTTATAGCTATGTTGGTCACGGTTTTGGCTCTAAATATTGGTGAATAATGGTAAGTGTTTTTTGTATTGCACCTTGGTTTTTAGCTACGCATTGCGCGGCTTTAATACCTAAGGTTTGGCATGCTTTTGTGTTTTGGCTAAACGTTATGAGCTGCTTTGCTAGTTCGTCGTTGTTATCAACCATTACGGCGCCTTTGAGCTTTATTAGCTCGGGATAAACATGGTCAAAATTATATGTGTGTGGACCTGTTATTACACCTACCGAAAACGCCGCTGATTCCAGTGGGTTATGCCCACCTCTGCGAATTAAGCTGCCACCAATAAGGCTTACATTTGCAGCGCCATATAAACACTGTAACTCACCAAGCGTATCAGCAAGAAGTACTTGTTCATTGTTGTAGTTATTTTGGCTACGACGGCTAAAACTAAGTGGGCTTTGTGTTAAAAGCTCTGCCACTTTATCAAATTGCTCTGGATGGCGCGGAGCAATTATAAGTAATGCATTCGGTTGTTTTTTTAGTAACTCTTGGTGAGCTGCCAATACTAATTCATGTTCTACAGGATGTGTTGAGCCTGCAACCCATACAAAGCGCTCGTCAGTATCGTGCTCATTACTGCTATTTTCATTACTATTATTTTTATTAATACTATAAAGCTGTTTAAGGTTGAGTACTTTGGCTAATTGCTCTTCACTTGGTGTTATATCAAATTTTATAGAGCCTGTTACATAGCTTTTTGAAGTTTCGAGACCAAGCTCTATAAAACGCTCCGCATCTGCCTTGTTATGACTCGCAAGTACTGTAATTGAGCGCATAATAATATGCGTTAATTTAGCGACCTTTTGATAGCCTTGCTGCGACTTTTCAGAGAGTCTTGCATTGATAACAAGTATCGGTATATTTTTTTTGTGACTTATCGCCATTAAATTTGGCCATAGCTCGGTTTCTAAAATACATAATGCTTGTGGCTTAATACGCTTTAAAAATCGGGCTGTCGCAAACGGAAAATCAATTGGTAAGTAGCTACACGCAACAGTATTTTTAAATTGGTTAAGTATTTGCTCTCTGCCTGTTGGGGTATTACAGGTTATAAGTATATTTAAATTTGGATGCGCTTTTTGAAGCGCTTTAATAAGCGGCGTTGCGGCAAGTACCTCACCAACAGACGCACAATGAAAAACTAAAGGCTTGGTTTTAGTCGTAAATAAAGACTTACTGACAAACCCAAAGCGCTCTTTAAAGTGTGCACGATAGCCTTGGTTTTTTTTACCTCGTAAAATATAGAGATAAAATACAATCAGTGGGCTAATAAAAATTAATGCTAAGGAGTAAAAAATGCGTGCCATACTGATCATTCTTAAAGGGAAGTGGCGTTAGTTTACCGTGAAATAGCCGTTTTCTAAACATACTCGCAATAAAATATGGTCTGGGTTCAGTTATAACCCGATAAAATGCACACAATTAAATAAAATTATGGAATAATGGATTTAATTTTTCCCTGCTATTTCAGTTCCTAGAGGAATTTTTCATGTCAATTATCGATTCAGTGGCAGCTAGCTACGTTGAAACATTAAACCGTCATCAAGCATTATTTGAAACGATGGAAGCTTATCATCAAGAATCTATGCAACTGTTAGAAGCATGTCACAGTGCATTACAAGCGGGTGGCAAGATTGTTTGGTTTGGTAACGGCGGTAGTGCAGCCGATGCGCAGCATTTAGCAGCCGAGTTTGTAGTGCGTTATAAATTAGAGCGTGGTCCGCTTGCCTCAATGGCATTGACTACAGACACATCAATTTTAACTGCACACAGCAACGATTATCACTTTGATACGGTGTTTGAACGCCAAGTTCAAGCGCTATGTAAACCAGAAGATTTAGTTATAGGTTTAACCACATCAGGTACTAGTAATAATATTAATTTAGCATTAGAAGCTGCAAATAAACTAGGTGCTTTTACAGTGGCATTAACTGGACGTGATGGCGGTAAAGTAAAAGATATTGCTAAGTTACCTATCATTATAAAAAATGACGAAACAGCACGTATCCAAGAAGCTCACATGTTTATAGGTCACTGGTTATGTGAAGCCATGGATATGGTTGTTGCGGAGCAGCAGTAATGGATTTATCGTTATTAAAAAATTTATCGGCAGCACGAATATTGGTTGTTGGCGACGTAATGCTAGACCGTTATTGGTATGGCGATACAGGGCGTATTTCGCCAGAAGCGCCAGTACCCGTTGTTAAAGTAAGTAAATTCGAAGACAAAGCGGGCGGTGCAGCTAACGTTGCAAAAAACATAGCGCGTTTAGATGCAAAAGTAGGCTTGCTGGGCTTAATTGGTGAAGACGAAAGCGGTCAAATTTTAGAAACAATTCTAAAAGGTGAAAATATTAGCTCACAGCTAGTCAGTGTGTGTGATTTGCCAACTATTTCAAAAATGCGCGTTATTAGTCGTCATCAACAACTCGTTCGCTTAGATTTAGAAGAAACATTCACTGAGCAACACAGCCAACTTTTATTAAACCGTTTAGAGCTTGTGCTAGATGAATACGATTTCATTGTGTTCTCTGACTACAGTAAAGGATCTTTAAGCTTAATAAAAGAGATGGTAAGCCTTGCTAAAAGTGCGGGTAAAACGGTTTTAATCGATCCTAAATCGCCAGATTTACATTTATATGAAGGTGCTGATTACATTACGCCTAATTTACATGAGTTTAAGTTAGCAGGTGGTCAAACCGATTCAGAAGAAGCTTTGACAGCAAGTGCGCGTGATTTAATTAGCAAAAATGGCATTAATGCTATGTTGCTTACACGTTCTGAGCAAGGTATGTCGCTTATTAGTGCAGATGAAAAGTTTGATTTTGCAGCGCAAGAGCTTGAAGTAAGTGATGTAACCGGGGCTGGTGATACGGTTATAGCGACACTGGCGGTAATGCTTGGCGCGGGCATGGAACCTAAAGACGCTGTAGAGATTGCTAATTTAGCGGCAGGTATAGCGGTTAGTAAATTTGGAGCAGCTACGGTTTCGCCAGAAGAATTAAGTCGTAAGCTTGGACAGTATTTACATACTACTGGTGAACATTACCAAACACCATTTGATGATGTGCTTCAACATATTGAATTTGCAAAACAAAACGGTGAAACCATTGTATTTACTAATGGCTGCTTTGATATTTTACATGCTGGGCATGTGCGTTATTTAGCACAAGCTAAAGCGCGAGGCGATAGACTCGTTGTTGGATTAAATAATGACGAATCTATTACGCGTTTAAAAGGGGCAGATCGTCCTATTAACCCATTAGATGAACGTGCAATGGTACTTAGCGCACTTTCATCAGTTGATTGGGTTATTCCGTTTGGCAGTTTAGATGAAAACGATACTCCCGCTAAATTAATTGAGCAAATAAGCCCTGATATTTTAGTTAAGGGTGGCGACTACACCGTAGAGCAAATAGCGGGTGCTGAGCATGTACTTCGCCATGGCGGAAAAGTTGAAGTGCTTGAATTTTTAGATGGGTGCTCAACATCAAAAGTAATAAGTAAAATTAAACAGTAATTACTGATTTAGTTTGCTAAAAAATAAAAAAAAGGGATGAAAACACTGTTTTCATCCCTTTCTTACTTTTAATACGTTACTTTATTAAAAGTAACTTATTAAAAGTTATATTCGTACTTAGCAAATGCAGAAGTATCGTTTTCAGCACCGTCGTTGTTAGACGCAAAAGCACCTAAAGTGACGCGCCCTCCCATAGAGAGCATTCTGTAACGCAGTTCTAATTGCTTAGAGTTGTACGCTGTTTTAGTTATGCTGTTACCTAAATCGGGATTGCTAGGGTACCAATCGCTATTATCACTATTATAATCAACATTTCGTAACTTTACCTGCCAATCATCACCATTTGATAGTTGTCCTAACAATGTGAGAACAATTGATTGTGCATCGTTATCGTAAGTTGAGCCAATTGTGCGTCCGTGGTAACGGTAGCCTGATTTATAATCAGTATGTTCATAATAGCAATTTTCATCGACTAACCCTGTTGTACATGAAACACCAGTATCTATATATTCGACATTTATTAATATATTTTGATCGTATACTCGCTGTGTGGTTTGTAAGCCAAATAAATATGCTCTACTTGATGGCTTAAATTTTGAACTAGCATCTTCACCTATGGTGCTTGCATAAATAGCATATGGCTGACCTAATAATATATCAGACCAGCGAATATCAATTCCAGCTAACTGATTACCAATTTTAGATTCAAATTGACTATCGCAGCTTTCGCTACCATCAACACATGAAGCCTTCCCTGTAACTACATCAATAAAGTCGCCAGCAGAACCTGGTTGCCCTTCGCCAGCCCATTGTGCAGACCAGCTAAGTGCAATTTCTAGCTGTTGAATAGGGCGGAAATTAACACGGGTACTCCACAGTAAAGCATCAGGTATAACACGCGTAGACTCAAGTTTAGCCATTTGTGCAGTAAAGCTCCATTGACCAATCCAGCTCAGCCATGGTGTCTCGAAAGCAGTACTTTTTTCTCTGGTAACACTTAGTGCAGGTAAAGGTTTCGCATTACCTGACATAATTAAGCTGTTATCAACACCAGGTCCCCAAAATTGTTCAACAGCACCGGCTCTAAAAATCCAGTTACCTAAACGGTAAGCTAAGTAACTATCATCAAGTGAGGTATCGTTACAATCGGTTAAAGCTTGCTCGTTGGTAACTATATCGTCAGTCGTTTTTCCATCAACTAAACACTTTTTACCGTCTTTTCTATAATTTATAGCTACTTTAGCTGCAAAGTTATCGCCTAAATAAGCGTAAGCTGCAGAAAGCTCTGTTTCTTGAGTATTTGTTGCACCAAAGCTTGTTGCTATGATTGGATCTGTGGCTGCAAAAGCTGATAATTGAAGACTATGTGAGCTACTATTTTCTGATTTATATCGATGTTTAACGCGAAGTAAAGCATCTTGTAAGCTTGGAGATAATTGCTCCAGCGGCATACTTTCTACATCGCTTATAAAACTTTTCCACATAAGCGGATAGGTAGTTACAGGAGCTAAAATAACACCGGCATCAGCTAATTGTTGAATATCAGCTCTTAGACCATAATCATCGGGTTTTACCCATGGCTCAGCATTAACTGATGCGCTCATAGCGCAAAAAAGAGTAGAAAGTAGAAAAATTCTGTTTCGCAAAGTTCAGATCCTTGTGATTAAGATTGCGGCTAAGTTTATCAATCTAAGTCTGCTATTGCAGTAAATAATCAAATTTATAGAGTTAATTTAATATATTAAAATGTAACCTGTCTATCGTAATAAGTATCTGATTGATATACTGGAGCTCAAATAGGACATTGAGAATGCAATGAGCAACAAACGACTTTTATTTATTCCAGTATCATCACCGGAAGGCATTGGTGAATATATGCGCTCGTTGTTGTTGGCTCAAAGTTTACAGGCAGAACTTGCAGATTCTCTCGATATTCATTTTATATTAAATAAGCATACTCCTTATGCTAAAACTTGTCCTTTTAAAGCTACACTACTCGAACACTCAGCGACTAAAGAGCTTGATTTTGTTTGCGACTTTATAGAGCAATTTAAACCTGATGTCGTTGTTTTTGATTGTGCAGGACGTGCAGGGCATATGAAGGCGGCTAAAAAGGTAGGCGCTAAAGTTATATTCATTTCTCAGCATGCAAAAAAACGTGCTAAAGGCTTAAAACTTAACAGAATTAATTTAATTGATACACATTGGGTTGTACAGCCTGATTATTGTATTGAGCCACTTACATGGGCTGAAAGTACGAAGTTAGACATGTTTCCCTTGGCACATCCTCGAAATGTAGGTCCTTTTGTTACATTTGCCTCTTGCGCGCAAAAACGTGATGTTTTAAATCGCTATAACTTAGTATCGGAAGGCTATTTTATTGTAAATGCTGGCTCAGGCGGACATGTATTAAATAACCTTAATTGCGCTGATGTTTACTTTAAAGCCGCGCTTAAAATTACTAAGCACACTGGTTTAAAAGCAGTTGTTGTGTTTGGTCCCAATTATAAGAAAGCCATTCCTGAAAGTGATGAGGTTACTTGTTTAGCAAGTCTGCAAAGTACTGATTTTTTGGCATTAATGAGCCAAGCTAAAATCGCATTACTTAGCGGTGGAGATACTTTACTGCAAGCAATTGCAGTTCAAACCCCCGTTGTGGCATGTGCTATCTCAAAAGATCAAAATACACGTTTGGATCATTGTGTTAATGCAGGTGTTGTCATAAAAGCAAATCTTGATATTGATGAAATCACTACGAAAATAGCTCAAGTTATTAGCGAGCCTTTCTATAATGAATTCGTTGCTAAATATAGCCAACTTGATAATACACATAGCTTCGATGTGATCACTAATGGCATAAAAAATATGCTTATAGGGGATCGCTAATGAATATAGTGATTGTAATTGATTCCCTTGTGGGTGGTGGTGCTGAAAAAGTAATGCTTACCCTTGCTGAGGAAATGGCCAAGTTAAAGCACCGAATCACTATTTTGTCTCTTGCTAACTCTATTGAATATAATATCCCTGAAGTACTTAACGTGGAGAGTTTATTCGCACATAGGGCATCAAAAGTAGATCGATTTTGGCAGCGTAAAAATAGCATTTTAACACTACAAACTTGGTTTGAAAAAAAACAAAGCGAGCTGGGCAATATTGATTTAGTGCTTTCTAATCTTGATAGAAGTAATAACTTGCTCGCGCGTAGTAATATCAAAAATGTTCATTTTGTTATTCACAACTCAGTTAATGCAGAACTTGCACGTCAAAAAAAGTTAGGTCCATTTTCATACTTATATCTTAAAAAAAGTAAGCAAAATTTAAATGGTAAATCACTTATTTGCGTATCAAAGGGTGTTGAAAAAGAAATAACACAAGGGGATTTAATTAACCCAAGTGCAATTGCGACTATTTACAACCCGTTCGATTTTGAAAAAATAAGACAGCAAGCAAATGAGCAAAATAACAATATCCCAAATGAGCCCTACTTAATTCATGTAGGAAGACTCGCCAAACAAAAACGCCACGATATATTATTTGCAGCATTTGCAAAGCTTGATAAAAAATACAAGTTAGTACTTTTATGTAATAAACCGGCTAAAGCGCTAAAGCTTGCACAGGAATACGGCATAGAAAAACAGTTAGTAGTGCCAGGATTTCAACAAAACCCGTACAACTGGATTAAGCATGCCAAAGCTTTAGTGTTGAGTTCTGATTTTGAAGGACTTCCAACGGTATTAATTGAGGCTTTAGCGGTGGGTACTTCGGTAGTTAGCACTAATTGTACATTTGGACCAAGCGAGATATTAACAGGCGAGCTAAGTAAATATTTAGTACCCGTTCAGCAAGGTGAGGCATTAACCAATGCCGTTAAGCAGGTGCTAGCAGATAAGCCAAATGTAGAAAACGCAGATATTCTAAAACAAGTACAGGCAGAGCAGGTTGCTCTGAAGTATTTAGCATTGGCTAACTAAGTTAACTTATATTAGGTTAACTTATATTAGGTTAACTTATATTAGCGAGCGCTTTGAAGTAGTTGCTGTGCAGAGTTTGCCAGTCAGTCGCTTGCCAATTAAATGTCTCGTTTCGACCTTGTTCTTTTAAAAATGAGCGCTCAAGTCGTTCCATATTACTTTGTTGCCACTGCACATTAGGCATTTTTATTTCACCTCTATCAAAGTCGATAATGTACACATCACCAGTATCATCAAACAAAATGTTATTAATGTTTAAATCGGCGTGATAAACACCTTTTGAATGAAATAGCGCGATTGTTTTAGCTATGCGCTCCAACTCATCTTCGGTCAATGGGCGTTCAATTAATATATCGAGTACGCTTTTAGCGCCTTTAACAGCCTCGGTAATAATATCCCCACGATAAATTAATCCGCTGCGGGTTACTTTAGCTGCAATAGGGGTTGGTACGTTTAAACCAAGCTCTATAAGTTTACTCATTAAGCTAAACTCTTTATACACACGGGTTTGTTCAAGCCCTGGATATAAATATTGATCGCTTAGCAATTTACCCACTAAGCCACCGCGCCAATAATGCCTAAGTACGGCTGTTAATTCGTCTTGTTTAAAAAACCACGCAGTTGCTCGGCCCTTTTTAGCGCCCACAATTTTATTTCGTTGTTGCCAATAATTTGCATCAAACCAATCGAGAGTAATTTGGCTCGTGTATTTAGGGTGGCTTAATACAGTGTGATTGCCTTGCACGTGTTGTTTAAACATAGCTCTGCGTAATTGCTAAATAATATGCCTATATTAGCGCGTTTTAAAGCTGAGGATAAGTGCTTGCAATAGCGTGATTATAATTTAAGATCGGCTTTTGTATTTAATACCTAAGGGAATGTGTGACTCAAGCTCCTAACTATTCATCTATTTGTATATTAAGACTCTCAGCCATTGGCGACGTATGTCATGGTGTGAGTGCTGTACAAGCCATTCAAAAAGCACACCCTAATGCAAAAATCACCTGGGTTATTGGCAAAATAGAAGCCATGTTACTTGCTGACTTACCTGGTGTTGAGCTGGTGGTATTTGATAAAAAGCAAGGAAAAGCCGCACTTAAAAGCTTAAAGCAACGCTTTAAAGATCAACAGTTTGATGTACTACTTAACATGCAAGTTGCATTAAGGGCTGGATTTGTAGCGCATTGTATTCCTGCAAAAGTAAAAATAGGATTTGATTGGGCGCGTTCAAAAGAATTGCACAGCTTGTTTATTAATAAACGAATAGAGCCACAAGCTCAGGCGCATGTGCTTGAAGGCTTTAAAGGTTTTGCAAAAGCCATTGGTGTTGCTGATTATAAACCGAGTTGGAACATGCCATATACAGAGCAAGACCAAGCGATTGCAGATGAGTTACTAACACCAAAGTACCTAACTAATAAACTGTTAGTAATATCGCCAGCAGCAAGTAAAGCACAGCGCAATTGGCTCGCTGATCGTTATGCAGCATTGGCTGATTATGCAAATGAGCAAGGCTTTAAGGTGGTATTGACGGGGGGGCCAACAGAACTTGAAATTAACCTAGCAAATAGTATTGTTGAGTATAGTAAAACACCTATTTTAAATTTAGTGGGTAAAACGAAACTCAAAGAGTTGTTGTGCGTGTTAAAGCGTGGCAGCTTAGTGCTTGCGCCCGATACGGGTCCTGCACATATGGCGGTAACGGTTGGTACGCCGGTTATTGGTTTATACGCACATTCAAACCCAGCACGCACAGGTCCTTACTTATACCAAGACTACGTGGTAGAGGTTTATCATCAAAATTTGCTTAAGCAAACTGGTAAAACGGCTGAGCAAGTGCCGTGGGGTACGCGCGTAAAAGGCGATGATTTAATGAGCCAAATTACAGTTGATGACGTAAAAGCGATGTTTGATCATGTTGTACAAAAAGAGTCTTTGTAATGAATGTACAAAAAAAAAATAAAGCACTTTTTTTAGACCGAGATGGCGTAGTAAATGTTGATCATGGTTATGTGTATCAAAGCGATAAATTTGAATTTATTGAAGGTGTTTTTAGTACTTGTAAAGCATTTTATGATGCGGGCTATAAAATCATAATCGTCACTAATCAATCTGGAATTGGCCGAGGTTATTACACCGAAACTGATTTTTTAGCACTAACTGATTGGATGAAAACCCAATTTAGCGATCACAGTATTGAAGTTGCCGATGTGTACTTTTGCCCTCATCACCCTAAAAAAGCGCACCCTGAATATTTGAAAGAGTGCAGTTGCAGAAAGCCTGCGCCAGGGATGTTATTGCAAGGCATACAAGAGCATAACATCGACCCTGCTTGCAGTATTATGGTGGGCGATAAACTCAGTGATATGCAGGCTGCGAAAAAAGCAGGGATCACTACCCGCGTTTTAGTGCGTTCAGGTCAAAGCTTTGATGAAAGTGCCAAGCAAGAGGCTGATTTAATTATCGATTCTATAAACAGTTTACCTGCACTTTTAAAGACATAAATAAACTAAACAGATTAGCCTGTAAACTGGCAGGAATTCCTTCCAGTTTAGGGCGTTTGCGACGAACTACAAACCGTGCATTTTTCCCATTAAACTTTTACAATACCCCCCATAATAAACAGTCGCTTAAATGTGGTTGTTTACCCGTTCAAATAAATGGAGAACACAGATGAGAGCATCTGCTTTTTTTAGCCAGCTACAACAGCAAATTGAAGACGTAAAAACCGAAGGTTTGTATAAAAGCGAACGTATTATTAAATCTCAGCAGCAAGCTCAAATCGAAGTTGCATCAGGTAAAGTAATCAACTTTTGTGCTAATAACTACTTAGGTCTAGCTAATAGCCCAGAGCTAATTGAAGCTGCGCAAAACGGTTTAAATAATCATGGTTTTGGTGTTGCGTCTGTTCGTTTTATTTGTGGTACGCAAGATATTCATAAAACACTAGAGAAAAAAATCAGTGAGTTTTTGGAAACTGAAGACACCATTCTATATTCTTCGTGTTTTGATGCAAACACTGGTTTGTTTGAAACTATTTTAGGCGCAGAAGATGCTATTATTTCTGATTCGTTAAACCATGCATCAATTATTGATGGTGTACGTTTGTGTAAAGCTAAGCGTTTTCGTTATGCAAATAACGACATGGCTGATCTTGAAAAGCAACTTATTGCAGCAGATGAAGCTGGCGCTAAAACTAAACTAATTGCTACCGATGGCGTGTTTTCTATGGACGGCGTTATTTGTAATTTAGAAGCTGTGTGCGACCTAGCTGATAAATACGATGCACTTGTAATGGTTGATGACTCTCACGCAGTCGGCTTTGTTGGCGAAAACGGTAAAGGTACACCAGAGTACTGTAATGTATTAGACCGTGTAGATATTATCACCGGTACATTAGGTAAAGCGCTAGGCGGTGCTTCAGGTGGTTATACATCAGGTAAAAAAGAAATTGTTGAATGGTTACGTCAGCGCTCACGCCCATACTTATTCTCAAACTCATTAGCACCTTCAATTGTTACTGCATCAATTAAAGTACTTGAAATGCTAGAAAATGGCGGCGAGCTTCGCGCTAAACTTTGGTCAAATGCTAAATATTTCCGTGAGCAAATGGAAGCTGTTGGTTTTACGTGTGCAGGTAAAGATCATGCAATCATCCCAGTAATGCTGGGAGATGCAAAAGTAGCCTCGTTAATGGCTGATAAGTTACTTGTTGAAGGTATTTACGTAACTGGTTTTTCATTCCCTGTAGTACCAAAAGGGCAAGCCCGCATTCGTACACAAATTTCAGCGGCGCATAGCATTGAGCAACTCGATATTGCTATTGATGCATTTACCCGCATTGGTAAAGAAATGGGCGTTATTTAATTTTATTTTAAACCGAAGCCTTGCTTCGGTTTTTTAGTTGAGTGTGAATTATGAAAGCATTATCTAAATTAAAAGCAGAACCGGGCATTTGGATGACAGATGCGCCAAAGCCAGAAGTCGGTCATAACGACTTACTGATTAAAATTCGTAAAACAGCTATTTGTGGTACCGACGTACATATTTACAAATGGGATGAATGGGCAAGCAAAACTATTCCTACTCCAATGGTTGTTGGTCACGAGTATGTTGGTGAAGTCGTTGATATGGGCCAGGAAGTTCGTGGCTTTAAAGTAGGCGACCGCGTATCGGGTGAAGGTCATATTACATGTGGGCACTGTCGTAACTGTCGTGCTGGGCGTGTACATTTATGCCGAAATACAACAGGCGTAGGTGTAAACCGTGAAGGTGCATTTGCAGAGTATTTAGTTATTCCTGCATTTAATGCATTTAAAATTCCAGATAACATTTCTGACGAACTGGCTTCTATTTTTGACCCGTTTGGCAATGCAGTTCATACCGCATTATCGTTTGACTTAGTTGGCGAAGATGTACTTATTACTGGTGCAGGCCCAATTGGTATTATGGCAGCAGCGGTTGCAAAACACGTTGGTGCTCGCCACGTCGTTATTACCGACGTAAATGAATACCGCCTAGATTTAGCCCGCAAAATGGGTGCATCACGTGCTGTAAACGTGGCAAGCGAAAAGCTTGAAGATGTAATAAAAGACTTAGGTATGACAGAGGGCTTTGATATTGGTCTTGAGATGTCAGGTGTGCCAAGCGCTTTTAATTCAATGCTTAATAACATGAACCACGGCGGTAAAATTGCCATGCTAGGTATTCCACCATCTGATATGGCAGTTGATTGGAACCAAGTTATTTTTAAAGGTTTAGTGATTAAAGGTATTTACGGTCGCGAAATGTTCGAAACGTGGTACAAAATGGCAAGCTTGATTCAATCTGGTCTTGATTTGAACCCAATTATTACACATCAGTATTCTGTGGATGACTTCCAAGCTGGCTTTGATATGATGATTTCAGGTCAGTCAGGTAAAGTAATTTTAAACTGGGATTAGTTCCTAACTAAATTACAAGAAGGGCGGCTTTAGCCGCCTTTTTTATACTATTAATTAAAGAGACTTCAATGGCATTTAAACACATTTCTATAGCGCAAACGTTAGAACTTCTAGATAAAGAAGACGTTGTAATTGCAGATATTCGCGATCCAAATTCGTATCAAGCTGGTCGTATTCCAGGCTCAGAAGCACTTTCTAACGGTAATATTGCACAATTTATGATGGAAAAAGAATTCGATCAGCCAATTATTATTGTGTGTTACCACGGTATGAGCTCTCAGGGCGCAGCTAGTTATTTAGTTGAACAAGGCTTTGAAGATGTTTACAGCATGGATGGTGGCTTCACTGCTTGGGAAGCGGCTTACAGCGAGAAGGTAGAGCGATGATAGAGCTTGGCAGTTTAAATAACCCACGCGCCGCACAGGGCTTTATAGATTATTTAAAAAGCCAAGGCCTAGATGCAAAGATACACTCAGCAGATGGTAGTAATGTCATCATTAGCGTGACTGAAGAGGACTTTCATCAAGTTCAGCCGCTATGGACTGAATTTACACAAAACCCCAATCATGAAAAATACCAGCAAGCATCTTGGGATGTAGGCAGCACGCAATCGCCGCTTAAATATCAAGGGCAATCACTTAATCTTATGGCGCGATTTAAAGCGCTTAGCTGGCTTAACCAAACTGTTAGCATATTAAGTATTGTTATTTATGTCGCTTTTTTATTGGGTGGATTTGATGAAATTTATACAGCTCTGCAATTTAATCCATCACAACCGCTCAGTTGGTTAACACCTGCGCTTGTGCATTTTAGCGCGATGCATATTGTGTTTAATTTAATTTGGTGGATGTCGCTTGGCGACAATATCGAAAAGCAATGCGGAAAACTCAGCTTAATAGGTTTGTTTTTAGTGACTGCACTTATTAGTAATTGGGCGCAATACCTAATGGTTGGTCCTAACTTTGGCGGTTTGAGTGGCGTAGTATATGGGTTACTTGGTTTTTGTTGGATTCATAGCTTTTTAAATCCGAACAAACCAGCACTGGTTAGTACGGCTATTGTTGGTTTTATGTTGATTTGGTTAGTGCTTGGTTTTGCAGATGTATTGTTTGTAGGTATGGCTAATTGGGCGCACTTAGGTGGATTAGTTAGCGGTATGGCTTTTGCCTACACCGCCAAAGTATTTAACGCAAAACGTTAAATACTAATGATATAAATACTTAGTGAACAAGACTTCACGGATGATCTCTTGTCCTGTTTCTTCTTTTAAGAGGCTTTTTAGTTTTTCGGCGCACTTTGCGCGTATTTCTTCACGGCCAGTAAGGGATTTTATTTTTTCTTCAGGCTCTTTAGATAAAATTTCTACTAGGGCATCACGTAGTAATGGCGTGTGGTGCTCTACTACTGCAATATTTGAAGTGTCATTAAGCATTAAATCAATAGTTACACGCACATAGCCCATTTTTTTACTTGATGCGCCAATGTAGTTGGTGATTATATCGGGCTCAAAACCAAAATAACCAACTGTAGATTCAGCACGAGCTGTAAAGCTTATGACGCTTACAAAGAACGTAAAAAGACCTGCGTATACTATTTTTTTCATATTTAAAGCGTTTCTTAAAACTTGTTACAAATAGTTTATACTTAATAGTGGGTAATAAACAGCGCCAAGCAATTATTTATGGTTATAAAACATCACTTTTTCAAAAGCTTTGGCAATGGTATCATCTCGTTGTTTTTTATTTTGTTGAGCTATTGTGATTACTTATCCTCTGTCTATATCTGCTAATTGGCAGTCCACTTCATATGTAAGTGATTTATCTCCTCTAGAGCAAGAATGGCTTTTTGAACCTAATTCTTTAACTGCTAAATTAAAAAGTAAATCACAAATTTTTAGTGTAAGAGTATTGAGCGAACAGTTATTTACTTTAAGTCTAGAGCAAAAGTTATTACTAAACTGTAGCGCTAAAACAGCGATTAATAGAGAAGTACTCTTATTGTGCGATAACAAACCTGTGGTATACGCACAGAGCTGGCTTCCTAAAAATGATTCGAGCAATCCTTTGCACAATATGGGTGAACGACCTCTTGGTGATGTGATTTTTCAAGACCCAGCACTAAAACGAACGGATATAGAAATTGCTCATTTTGATGCCAAGCACCCCGTTCAGCAATTAGTTGCAAAATTAAACCTACCCGAAAAAAACTTACTAGGCCGTCGAAGTGTATTTGCACTCAAAGAATATAAATTTTTAGTGTGTGAAGTGTTTTTACCAGGAGCATATTTATACTCATGAAATTAGCCGTTTTAAAGCCAAAACATATTTCTTACTATATACAGCTAATGCGTATAGATAAGCCCATTGGTACCTTGTTATTACTTTGGCCAACATACTGGGCTTTATGGCTTGCTAATAGTGGGATGCCGAGCTTACTCAACTTTATTATATTTACGCTGGGCGTTGTTGTTATGCGAAGTGCAGGGTGTGTAATTAATGATTTTGCAGATAGGAAAATAGACGGCTCTGTAAAACGCACAGCTCAGCGGCCGCTAGCTTCAGGGCGGGTTAGTAGTGGTGAAGCACTTAGCCTATTTTTACTGCTCATAGTTATTGCGTTTATTTTAGTATTAATGCTTAGCGTTAATACTCTTTTGCTTTCTTTTGGGGCTTTGGCTTTAGCCTTTTGCTACCCTTTTATGAAACGCTATACACAATTACCACAAGTTGTTTTAGGGGCTGCATTTGGTTGGGCTATTCCAATGGCGTATATGGCTTCAATAAATGCATTACCGCAGCAGGCATGGTTATTATTTATAGCCAATATTTGCTGGACAGTCGCTTATGACACTATGTATGCGATGGTTGATAGAGATGACGATTTAAAAATAGGGGTAAAATCAACCGCTATTTTATTTGGTAAATTCGACCGCCACATAATCTTTTTACTTAATGCTGTATTTATAGCTCTGGTTGCGTTTATTGGTATAAGTAATCATTTAAGTGTCGCGTTTGGCGTTGGTTTGAGTGTAGCAGCTGGTTTATTGGCATATCAACAAACGCTTATTCATAAACGTGAAAGAGATGCCTGCTTTAAAGCGTTTTTAAATAATCATTATGTGGGCTTGGCTATCTTTATGGGGTTATTACTTTCATACCCAATAGCATTTTAAAGCCTTAATAAAGGCTGTTAAAATTCGCTATTTAGAGCTATCGGGGTGGATCAATAATGCCGCTAATAGAGGCGTTTTTTCTAAACCATCCAGCAATAGAATAGCGTTCGTCAACTGCAGGAAGCACTTCATGAGCAAAACGTTCGCTTTCAAACATAACCAATGTGCCAGCAGTTGGTTTAATGGTTATTTCTACTTCTTTACTTTTAGGTTTATATATAACAAGTTCGCCACCTTGCTCTGGCGTATTTAAATAAAGCACCGTTGTAAATACACGATTAGATCGACCTTTAAATGCATCTAAGTGTTTTTTATAAAAATCACCCTGTGTATATTTTGCATAATGGCATTCGTAATCAAATAGCCCCATAAAAAAGCTACGATTTAACGTGGTTTTTATACTTTGCATTATTGCTTGATACGTAAGCTGTGCTTGAGAGCTGCCGTCAAACCAATAGGTTTTGTCAGTACGAATAGTTTTATCTATTTGTAAGTTATTTAATCGACCAATACCGGCAAGGCTAAAGTGGGGGTTTATACGGTGACAATCTGCAACTAAATCGTTAACTAAATCGGCAATAAGCGCGTTATGAATTACGGTGTATCCTTGGCGTTCTATATCATCTAAATAGACATCAGGACCAAAAAGTGTGTTCATTCACATCAGCTGTTTAAAAAAGGTGCGACAGTGTAGCCGAAAAGCGATTTAAAGCTACTGTTTATTGTGCCGCACTTTTTCAAAAAGAAGGGTTAGTTAAATGCAGCTCCCGCTTTTTTTATAAGCGACAGCAAGTGCTCTACATGTTCGGTAATAGATGTTTGTTGGCTTGTTTGTACAACGAGTTGTTCGTGATTTAAATCTTTATTTGTTTTTAGTTGCACGAGTTCAGAGTTCTCTGCGATTGTGTTTGCATGCTCAATGCTTGCTATAGCAAAGTGATCTGATTTAACTACACCAGCCATTACTTGCTCAATGCTACCCACTTTAATACTTGATGATTTATTTAAAGAATCAATTGCTTCATTAAGCATAGTTTGCACTTGTTTAGATTGAGAGAAGCAGCCAAACATAGGGTAGCTATCAAGATTTTGCTTACTTATATCGTTTTTATGTGCAAGAGGGTGATTTTTTGAAACAAATAATACAAGCTGATCAGGTAAGTGAATGTCACTGCCAATACTATTAATAGCTTGAGAGTATACACTTATGTCTATTTCACCTTGTTGGAGTCTGCGTGTTAGCTCTTGTTGATCTTGTAACTGCATTTCAATTTTTATATGAGGATATTGAGCTAAAAACTGTCCACAAGAAATAGGTACTATGCTGCTTGCCTTATTGGTATAGCCAATAACAAGTTTTTCATTAGCATTACCGTTTACTGATTGAAAAATCCGTTTTTTCGTTAGCTCAAGTTCCGATAGAGTCGTTTTAGCATATTCAAGGAAAAGTTCGCCTTCAGGCGTTAATTTAACAGAACGAGTTGAGCGTTTTACTAACTCATATCCCATTTCATTTTCAAGTGTTTGAATGCTGCGCGTTAGCGCTGAAGTACTAATTTGGGTTTGTTCAGCTGCTTGTCTAAAGTGACGTAATACACCAAGTGCTACAAATTGCTCTAATTGTTCAAATCTCACTTTATAGTCCCTTTTTATAAGTAAGTCGCAGATACCACGGATATCAAATATATTAATTTTTATTCTAAAGTTTAGTAAAATTCTATATTGAAATACGGTTGCAAGTTCATACGTGTTTCCAGCAGGATACCCCCCTTTTAGTATTAATTAAAGAGGAAAGCGACCAAATAGTATTACTTTTTTAATTGATAACTAGTTGTTTATTGTGTTTTGTCTATATTTTTGCAATTAACTATCTAGGCAAAGTTATTTTAACTCAGTGGGTTAGTTAGGAGGTTGGAGTTTAATTGTTCTAATTAATAAAAAAGTACGCCCCAAGATAGGGCGCACATATAACATGATTATGACAAATAATAGGGTGTTTTATCTATGAGAGTTTATTTTACAAAATTTCTATTTATTCGGCTGCTTAATGGTTTATTTTCAATGCTTTGTAGTTCTATTTCAATCGCATCACAGGAAATATGTATTTCGAATAAAGACGTTAATAACGATAAACTTAAGCAAGCTAAGCTAATGCCAAATAAAATAATCCCTGTGGTATTAAATTCAATAAATAAAGCAAACATCGAAAATGTACACAGTAAAAAAGAGGCTACGCCGTATACCTGCATTGTTCTGATTAAGTTTATTCGTTTACGTAAGTTAGTGATTTGAGCGACTACAACAGGTCGAATAGATTCACCTTCGCGCGCATTTAACTCCCTAATTAATTGCGCTAAAACTAAAAATCGGTTTGTATAGGCTAATAATAGCAGCGATATGGCTGGAAAAAGTAAGCCCGGGGTTGTAAGTGTCATGTTTATTCCTTAAAAGTGCAGCATGCTAATAATTTAGCGTAGGATATTGTTAACACAAAATAAATGAGGTGAATATTGCAAAATATTAATAATAAAAATTCAACTGATAGCTCTTTTCAATGGGTTACAATTTATAAAGCCGAAAATACCCTTGAAGCTAATATTATTAAAGGTTTAATACAAACCAGTGGCATTGAATGCAAAATAAAAGGTGAGATGCTCCAAGGCGCATTGGGAGAAATTCCATTTGATCAAGCACAAGTTAGTGTGCAGGTTTATGCGATAAAAGAGCGCCATGCGCGCCAAATATTGGTAAACTATCAACAAGTAAAACAATCCGCTCCAGATTGGGTATGCCCTAACTGTAATGAGCATAATGGATCAACATTTGATTTTTGTTGGTCGTGTGAGACGTTAAAGAATGACTAAAGCAAATAATTTTCAGCGTATTAGAGAGCTTAACTATTTACAAAAAGCTGTTTTGGCAAGTGCTTTAATAGAGCGAATGCTGCCAAATTACGGTTTATTTAGCGAAGCAACGGGGTTTGGTGATGAAACCTTACTTCGTAATTCGCTTAATGTTTGTTGGGAAAAAATATTACTGCCTAAAAGTAAAATAGATCTCGAAAAACAAGTTGAAAAAATAGAACCGAATGTTCCTGAACTTGCTGATTTTGATATGTTTGGTACTTACCCTGCTATTGATGCTGCAACGTCTTTACTTAGCTTAATGCATGGTTTAATGGCGCAAGATGAGCAAGAGTTCATTAGTGTCAGTAAAATATCTCAAGCAACAGTGGCCCGCTTTATTGAATATCAAATGACGGTTGAAGGTGAGGTTGCTGATAACACAGCAGTTAGAGAACATCCATTAATGCAATACGAAATTGAAGTATTAGGTGAGCTAATTGATTTTGTAGAAAATATGGGGCGTATTACCTCTGATAGCGTGAAGGCACTTAAAAAGTTTGCCCTAGAAGATGGCCAAACAAATATTGGCCTTACGTTATAAAAACAGCGAAGTGAAATTTTAAAGGCAGGAGAAGTACAGTGCGAATTTTAGGCATTGAATCGTCATGCGATGAAACAGGTATTGCAATATACGATGACGAAAAAGGCTTGTTAGCTCATCAATTATACAGCCAGGTAAAAGTACACGCTGATTATGGCGGTGTAGTACCGGAACTTGCATCGCGCGATCATGTTCGTAAAACGCTACCACTTATTGATGCTGCATTTGCACAAGCGGGTTGCGGCCCAGAAGATTTAGACGGTATTGCTTATACTGCAGGCCCAGGTTTAGTTGGAGCATTATTGGTAGGTACTTCTATTGGTCGTTCATTAGCATACGGTTGGGATATTCCAGCTGTTGCTGTTCATCATATGGAAGGGCATTTACTTGCTCCGATGCTTGAAGAAAATATTCCTGAGTTTCCGTTTATTGCATTGCTTGTATCGGGTGGTCATACCATGATGGTTAAAGTAGCGGGTATTGGACAATACGAAGTACTAGGTGAGTCAGTTGATGATGCCGCAGGCGAAGCATTTGATAAAACCGCTAAGTTACTTGGTCTTGACTACCCAGGTGGCCCGCGCTTAGCTAAAATGGCCGAACAAGGCGTTGCTAAGCGCTTTATTTTTCCTCGCCCGATGACCGACAAACCAGGTCTTGATTTTAGTTTTAGTGGTTTAAAAACTGCAGCATCAATCACTATTCGTGAAAATGACGACGACGATCAAACTAAAGCTGATATAGCGCATGCATTTCAAACAGCGGTTATTGATACGCTGGTTATTAAGTGCAAGCGAGCGCTTAAACAAACAGGTATTAAGCGTTTAGTAATCGCCGGTGGCGTAAGTGCAAATACACAGCTTCGACTGCAGCTTGAACGCGTAATGAAAGGTATGAAAGGCGAAGTTTTTTATCCGCGTACTGAATTTTGTACCGACAACGGTGCAATGATTGCTTATGCAGGAATGCAACGATTAAAAGCAGGTCAGTTTGCAAGTCTTGATATGAAAACAAAACCTCGCTGGCCAATAGATAGCCTTGAGCCTATTTAATTATACCAATTGCATTAAATTAGTGATCTATTATAGCGATAAGAAAATAGCTCAATAACAAGGCTAAAATTATGATACATAGTTGTTCTATATAAATAATTTTTAACGTAGTTAGTGAGTTATTTAATACGCTAGAATGATTATGTTTTTAATAAAATTGGTATTACTCTTACATTAACTGTTTTCGTTTTCATCAGTGGGTGCTTTTTTAGCGCCTACTTTTGGTTCTTCCCCACTAAATAATCGAATAATATTAGTACGGTGACGAAATATAATTAACAACGTGATAAAAGTAACGGGAAGAGTATAAAGTGGTTTTATTAGCCATGTATATAAGGGCGCTAAAGATACAGCTACAAGCGCTGCCAGTGATGAATAGCGTGTTATTGCCACTATAACTAACCAAGTGCACACAAGTAAACCAGCCAGTGATAAGCCAATAGGTAATAATGAGCCAAATGCCGTTGCTACGGCTTTACCGCCTTTGAAGCTAAAAAACAGTGGGTACATATGGCCTAAACAAGCAGCTACTGCGACTAAACCAAGCTCTAAAGGTTCAACTTCTAAAAAATAAGCCCCCCATACCGGAATAGTGCCTTTTAAAATATCAAACACTAAAACCAAGCAAGCCGGAAATGCTCCGCCTAATCTATAAACATTTGTAGCCCCTGGGTTGTTAGAACCACTATTACGAGGGTCAGGGAGTTTGAACAACCGCGACACTAAAATAGCCGACGAAATCGACCCAAGTAAATAAGCTAAAACAAACATTAAAGTGGCTAACACACGCTTCCTTATTTTTTAATTGCTATACCAATTGATAGTACTTTTAAGCTATTATTGGCAGCAAAATTTATCGTGAAAATTATTAACAGGCTATTTAATAGCTAGTTTGGTTATTTTGCTATTGTAGAAGTTATTTTCACATATTTAAACACTGGCTAAACCATATACAGTATTAATTTTATTGATGCTTTGTATAGTTGCTTAGTCGTTTGTTGTTATTTGGAGTATCAATGGATAAGGTTTTTATATCTCAATTGCACGTCGACACTATTATTGGAGTGTACGACTTTGAAAAAGAAAGTAAACAGAGCCTTTATTTTGATATTGAAATGCTTAGTGATATTAAGCCTGCAGCCGAAAATGACGATATTAATTTAGCACTGGATTACTCAAAAGTAAGCGAACGCGTTATTAAGCACTGCACTGCAAAACCTGTTGAGTTGCTAGAGACTTTGGTTGAGCAGTTGGCTGAGATTATTTTAAGCGAGTTTAATACGCCACAAGTTACTATAAGAGTAAGTAAACCAGCAGCAGTAGCACAAGCACAAACTGTGGGTGTTGAAATTACACGTGTTAAGGCAACTGACTAAATGGCTCAAATTTATATCAGCCTAGGGTCAAATATAAATAAAGCGCATTATATACAATGTGCATTAATTGCACTTAAGCAGCACTTTGAGCACATTGTGCACTCGTCTGTTTTTGAAAGTGAAGCAGTTGGGTTTGCTGGCAATAATTTTTATAATTCAGTAGTTGGCGCTACAACTGATATGTCGCTTGCTGATGTATGCGCTTTATTAAAACAAATAGAGCGTGATAATGGGCGTACAGCGAACGACAAAAAATTTAGTCCACGAACGCTCGATTTAGATTTACTGTTTTATGATGATGTAACTTGCGATTCCCCAGCGCAATTACCTCGTGATGAAATAACTAAAAATGCATTTGTATTACAACCTCTGAGTGAGGTTGCCCCAGATTTTTATCATCCTGTAGCTAAGCAAACGATTGCGCAGTTATGGAATGAATATAATAACCCTCAACAAAAGCTATGGAAGGTGGAGTTTTCTAACCTATGAGTATTATCGAAATAATTATTTTAGCCCTCATACAGGGATTTACTGAGTTTTTACCAATATCGAGTTCTGCGCATTTAATTCTCCCATCGCAAATTTTAGGCTGGGAAGATCAAGGGCTTGCGTTTGACGTAGCAGTACATGTTGGTACTTTAATAGCCGTTGTTATTTATTTTCGTAAAGAAGTAGTAGATATACTAAGCGCATGGTTTAAATCTTTTGGTAAGCAAGGCACTACCGATGACAGTAAATTAGGCTGGTGGATTATACTAGGTACAGTGCCTGCCGCTATTTTAGGTTTACTTTTAAAAGACTTTATTGAGTTATATTTGCGAAGCGCTTGGGTAATTGCTACTACCACCATTGTATTTGGTTTGTTGCTTTGGTACGCGGATGCAAAAGGGAAACAAATTAAAACTATTTATCAGCTCAATTGGAAAACGGCACTTATCATTGGTTTTGCACAAGCTGTTGCAATGATCCCGGGTACTTCTCGATCAGGTATCACGATGACCGCTGGTTTAATGTTGGGTATGAATAAGCAAAGCGCAGCGCGTTTTTCGTTTTTACTAGCGATTCCGATTATTTCTATGATGGGGCTTTATTATATTGCAGAGCTTGCACTGGGTGACCATGTAGTTGATTGGAATACATTATTGCTTGGTGTGGTGCTATCGTTCTTATCGGCTTATGCATGTATATTTATGTTTTTAAAAGTAATAGAGCGAATGGGTATGTTGCCATTTGTAATATATCGTTTATTACTCGGTGTAGGTTTGATTGTATTTTTAACGCTATAAACAAACTTAATTAGTAAAACCAAAAAAAGCACCTTTAGGTGCTTTTTTGGTTTTAAACTCAGCTTATAAATTTAATAAATAAGCTTCAATAAAGCGGCGTTGGTTAGCGGCTTTTGGCGCTGTTTTAAATATAAGTGTATTACCATTTTTACGTAGTTTTAGCTCATTAGTAAATTTACATTCGATAGCATTGAACTGAGCTATGTCGTTTTTAAAACTTTGGTCTTTTTCGCACATGTATGCCATTTCGTTTGCAACTTGTGCACAAAATGAACCCACTGGATATTCTTTTAGGTTTTCATCATCAATGCTTTCCCAATCAACATTGGTATTTATTTTTAATCCGCATTGCTTATCTATTTCGCTATTAGCGGCAGCTATATTTTTTTGTTGATACCCTAAATGCTTTTCACGATTAAACTTCGCTAGTTTAGCTTGAGTACCTTTATTTAACTGTTGATCGTATTGCGCTTTTAAGTCTTCAACAATGGCAGGGTTTGACTCTTCTTTTTTTGATAAGTAAATTCCATCACGAGTGTCTGGAATATAAAGATTGTAAGAGCAACAGCGGTAGCCTTCCTCAACACTTACTAAACTTCTTTGTGTACCATCGTAAGTATATTTGTAAGCTTTATTACTACCATGAGGTTTTAATTCGGTTAAAAATACAATCCCATCAATATCATGGTTTATGCCTGTTACTTTTACTAAAGCTTGTTTTTTATCTGTTGTTGGGGCAATAACAACATTAACGCCTTCGCCCGAACTTAGTTCTATTGGGTACTTAGCAAATTCCAAAGCAAAGCTTTTTTGACTAAGTAAAATACAGGCTATAAAGAATAGTTTTTTCATATTAAGTCCTTTTTAAGTTTTAAAGTTATACAGCAAGCTGGTTTATAACATTGATAATAATTGATTAAAAGCAATACAGGGTAGGTGAACGTGCCTATTTTTTGATTTTTAGCGTTTAAAAAACTAATTAACGTGTTTTTGGCACGAGTGAATTGTGCAGACGTACATAGTAACTAAGCACGAATTTTGGCATTATAGCGCCATTAAACTTTGCATAGCTGTAAAGTGAGCATACGATTTAAGGAAAGTATATGCATATACATATTTTGGGCATTTGTGGCACGTTTATGGGTGGTATTGCAGCCATTGCTAAATCATTAGGTCATAAAGTAACGGGTTCTGATCAAAACGTTTACCCACCAATGAGTACGCAACTTGAAGAGCTTGGCATTGAACTGACTCAAGGCTACGACGTATCTCAATTAGAGCCAAAACCAGATATGGTAGTTGTCGGTAATGCAATGAGCCGTGGTAACCCGTGTGTTGAATATGTGCTTGATAAAGGTCTGCCTTACACCTCAGGCCCTGAATGGCTTAAACATAATTTATTACAAAAATCGTGGGTACTTGCTGTAGCGGGTACGCATGGAAAAACAACCACAGCAAGTATGCTTGCGTGGGTTTTAGAGTATGCAGGTTTAAAACCAGGGTTTTTAATTGGCGGCATAGTCCAAAATTTTGGTGTATCGGCAAAAGTGGGTGAAACGCCATTTTTTGTTATTGAAGCCGATGAATACGACACTGCTTTTTTTGATAAGCGCAGTAAGTTTGTCCATTACCTTCCACGTACACTTATTTTAAATAATCTTGAATTCGATCACGCTGATATTTTCGAAGATTTGAACGCAATAAAAAAACAATTTCATCACTTAATGCGTACATTACCTCAAAGCGGCAAGGTAATTTGGCCAAAGCAAGACGTAGCGCTTAATGACGTAATAGCACAAGGGCTTTGGAGCGAAAGCGAAACACTCGGTGATGACTGGGGCTATGAATTAATAAAAGCCGATGGTAGTGAGTTTAATGTACTTTTAAATAACGAAAAGCAGGGTACTGTTTGCTGGCAAGCAATAGGCGAGCATAACGTTAAAAATGCAATTATGACTATCGCAGCAGCGCGCCATGTGGGTATAGCTGTTGATCATAGTATTGATGCCTTAGGAGAATTTATTAGCCCTAAAAGGCGTATGGAGCTAAAGGCTGATATTAATAATATTAAGGTGTATGACGATTTTGCGCATCACCCAACAGCAATTAAAACTACGCTTGCAGGACTGCGCGCAAAAGTAGGTGATGAAAAAATTATCGCTATTTTAGAGCCGCGCTCAAACACTATGAAAATGGGCGTGCACCAATATACATTATTAGATTCACTGCGTGATGCTGACGACGTACTACTTTTTGAACCAGAGAATCTAAATTGGTCGCTAAAAGAGCAAGCAGATAAAGCAGGCATGCAGTGCTTTAGCAGCACGCAAACAATTATTGATACGGTGCTTGAAAATATTGAGCCTAATCAGCATATTTTAATTATGAGCAATGGCGGTTTTAATGGCCTTCATCAACACCTTGTTGATGGTTTAGCTGATAAATACAGCGGAGAATAGTGTGCAATTTAAAGATAGAATTACGCTCGCTTTTAGCGGTGCATCAGGTGCGCCTTATGGTTTAAGGTTACTTGAAGTGTTGCTTGAGCAGCAATTTCAAGTTTACGTACTTATCTCAAGTGCAGCGCGAGTGGTGCTTGATACAGAATCAAATATTAAGCTCTCTGGTAATGAAGACAAAGCCACTGAGCAGTTAAGTACGCTGTTTAATGCTAAATCTGGGCAGTTAAAAGTATACGGTAAAGATAACTGGTTTAGCCCTGTGGCTTCGGGCTCTGCGGCGCCTAAAAAAATGGTGGTATGCCCGTGTAGTACAGGATCGGTTTCTGCAATTGCAGTAGGGGCGTCAGATAACTTATTAGAGCGCGCCGCTGATGTGGTAATTAAAGAACGCGGACAGTTAATTTTAGTGCCGCGCGAAACACCGTTTAACGAAATTCATTTAGAAAACATGCTTAAGTTATCTCGTTTAGGTGTGACCATAATGCCAGCAGCGCCTGGCTTTTATCATAACCCACAAAGTATTGAAGACTTAGTTGATTTTATGGTGGCGAGAATTTTAGATCATTTAAATATTGAACATAACCTAACAAAACGTTGGGGTTATGGTGAGGGTAAGTAATGAATAAGCAAAATATTGCTTTAAATATAGAAGGCCTTACCAAGGTTTATAAAAATGGTGTTGAGGCTATTAAAGGCGTTGATTTGCAAGTTAAAGAGGGCGACTTTTTTGCTTTACTTGGTCCAAACGGAGCAGGTAAATCAACCACCATTGGTGTTATTTCGTCACTTGTTAATAAAACAAAAGGCAAAGTAGAAGTATTCGGTTGTAATATTGATACTGACTTAGAAGCTGCAAAAGCGCATTTAGGCTTAGTGCCGCAAGAGTTTAATTTTAGCCAATTTGAAACGCTTAGCCAAATACTTGTTAACCAAGCCGGTTATTATGGTGTGCCACGTGGCGAAGCCCATAAACGTGCTGATAAATACTTAGCGCAACTTGGCTTACTTGAGAAAAAAGACAAACAAGCACGTACGCTTTCAGGCGGTATGAAACGCCGATTAATGATTGCGCGTGCCCTTATGCACGAACCTAAGTTGCTTATACTTGATGAGCCAACTGCGGGTGTAGACATAGAACTTCGCCGTTCAATGTGGGATTTTTTACGCCAAATAAATGAGCAAGGCGTAACTATTATTTTAACTACGCATTACCTTGAAGAAGCAGAGTTACTGTGTAAAAACATCGCTATTATTGATTCTGGTCGAATTGTTGAAAACACGACCATTAAAGCACTGCTTGCAAAGCTTGATAAAGAAACCTTTATTTTAGATTTAAAAATGCCAGCAAACCCTGTAACGCTTGAAGGTTATAAATTTACCATGGCGGACGATCACACTGTTGAAGTAGAAGTCGCTAAATCTCAAGGATTAAATGCGGTTTTTAGTGCATTAACAACTCAAGGTAATACTGTATTGAGTATGCGAAATAAAGCAAACAGATTAGAAGAGTTATTTGTTGGATTACTAGAGCAAGGGCGGGGCGAATAAATGTTTAAATATGGCGTAGCCTTAAAGAGTTTGTGGATCAAAGAGTGTATTCGTTTTTTACGTATTTGGGTGCAAACCCTAGTACCGCCAGCGATTACGATGAGCCTATACTTTGTTATTTTTGGTAATTTAATTGGTTCACGAATTGGCGATATGGGCGGCTTTAGTTATATGGAGTTTATTGTACCTGGCCTTATAATGATGTCGGTTATTACTAACTCTTATTCCAATGTAGCCTCTAGTTTTTACTCAACAAAGTTTCAAAAAAGCATTGAAGAGCTTTTAGTTGCACCTGTACCTAACTACATAATTGTACTGGGTTATATGGGGGGCGGCATGACACGTGGCATTATGGTGGGCTTTATTGTTACTTGTGTATCGTTGTTGTTTGTAGATATTCAAATACATAATATTTTTGTAATAATGGCGACGGTTATTTTAACTTCCGCTGTATTTGCTTTAGGTGGTCTGATTAATGCGATTTATGCAAATAGCTTTGACGATATAAGCATTATCCCCACCTTCATTTTAACGCCATTAACTTATTTAGGTGGTGTATTTTATTCAATTACCCTATTGCCTGAATTTTGGCAAAATGTATCACAAGTAAACCCAATTATTTATATGGTTAACGCGTTCCGTTATGGCTTTTTAGGCGTGTCGGATGTTGATTTAAGCGTGGCTCTTGGGGTTATTTTAGTATTTATAACAGCGTTATTTACATTAGCGCTTACATTGATTAAAAAAGGTGTGGGGCTAAGACACTAATGAGTGATGCAAATTCACGTAGTATTGTATCTAATCAAGCGGGTATTCACGAAAAGCTTGATGAAATAGTAAATAAGCACTTAGATGCTGAGTTTAAAAAGCCAATTGCAGCGCATACTCAAGCTGCGTTTGACGAGGTTAATGCTAAAGTACAAGCCTTTAATGGCCCGCTTATTTTAGACTCGTGCTGTGGCGTGGGTGAGAGCTCAGCTAACTTAGCTAAGCGCCATCCAGATGCCCTTGTTATAGGTATTGATAAATCGTCGCATCGATTAGATAAGCACGATGTTGAGTATAAGCAAACCGACAGTGGGCAGTACATCTTAGTTCAAGCAGACTTAAACGACTTTTGGCGCTTAGCGGTTGCTGCTAATTGGCAACCTACGCACCATTATTTGTTGTATCCAAACCCGTGGCCTAAATCTAAGCATATTCGTAGGCGCTGGCATGGAGCAGCTATTTTTCCGTTTATCGTTAAGTTAGGTGGGCAATTAGAAGTGCGCAGCAATTGGGATATTTACGTGAAAGAGTTCGCAAGGGCGCTTGAATTAACTGGCAACCCTTGCGATGTCACTCTTTATGAGTCAGACGACGCAATAACGCCTTTTGAGCGTAAATACTGGGCCAGTGGCCAGCAAAGCCACCGACTCGTTATTAACCTACCTAGTTAAAGTAAGTTAAAGTGCTAATTCTTCTTTTATAACCGTATTAACATGTGGTACTGGATGGGCAAAATAGTTGCCTTGCATTAGTACCACATTCGCTTTTTTAAGCGCGGTTACTATGGTTGCATTTTCTACCGACTCGGCCATTAGTTGCAAACCAAGCTGATTAGCAAAACTGGCTATGTGTTCAATAAACAAGTAAATGTCTTTGTCATTCACTATTTGCTTTATTAGTGCGCCATCAAGTTTAATACCATCCACTTCTAGCTTAAGTACATTTGATATATTTGAGTAACCACTACCAAAGTCATCAATAATAACCTTAACGCCTTTTGTTTTAACCATACCAATAAATGCTTTTACTTCAGAAAAGTTGGCAATAGCTTGGGTTTCTAAAAGCTCTAACGTGATGTTGCTTGGGTGCGGGTAACGCTTTAGTTCATCAGCAATAAACTCGCTCAAATTAGGATCGAGCATATCTTGTGCTGTTATATTTAAACTCCAGCAAATATCGGTTTTTCTAAAGCGGCTAACACATTGTGAAAATATAGTACGGGTAAGTAAGCCGTCCATTCTTGAGCGAGTCACTACATTTAAAAATGCATCAGGTTTTAACACTTCCCCTTGCGCTGTTACCATTCGAGCTAAACATTCGTACTGAACAACTTTATTGGTATTAGTATCAATAATAGGTTGAAAGTAAGGCACAATACGGTTGTTATCAAACGCTTCACGTACTTCTTTAGCCATTTCAACATTGTATTGATATTGCGTTTTTACATCGTGTAGTGCTTTTGAGTAGTTAACGACGTTGTGTCTACCTTGCTTAGCTTGTAAGGCCGCTATATGTGCGTTTTCAAGTAATAGCGATTTATTACCACTGGCAATACCTGCACAAAGGGTTATATAAATAAAAGGGTCGGTTAACACTGGTGTATTAAAGTTATAAGTTTTTACTAGGTCAGTAAATTCGTCATTACCCATTTCTTTAGGGGCGAGCAATACTATCTTGTTGGTTGCTAATCTGTATATATAGCAATGCGCAGAGCTTCTGAATTTAAAGTGAGTAAGTAAGTTTTTCATTACTTTGTCACCCACTTCAGTACCATAAAAGCTGTTTATATCTTCTATTTCATTAACCCAAATAACGGCTAATTGCATGTGATGGGCATTGCTCTTTTTAATGTAGTATTCAAGCGCGATATGATTTGAAAAGCCAGTACTTGAGTCAGTTGCTAACGAGCGCTTTAGTAAATAAATATATATGGCGGCAACAAGTATCGCGATAAAAAAGAAGAAGCTAGCCATTGCAGCTGCTTTTGATACGCTTTCTTTAAGTTTCTCGTTTAAATTGTAAATAGTTATATCGGCACCCGTTAAATAGGTATTGCCGTTAATAGGGTCAACGTAAGGAATAAAAATAGTTTTAAAGTGGCCCCACTGATCGCTCGATATTTCAAATACAGGCTCGGTTGAGTAAAAAGCACTTATATTGGCATCGGTAGCTTCAGGATAGAGATCTAAAAATTGAGTTACTTTGCCATTATTCTGATCGTCTTGCGTGTAGCTTGATGAGCTAAAAAGAACCTTTCCGTCTTTTAAAATCATTGAATACACATAAGCAATATCAAGTGCTTGAGCAAACTCAGAGAGCTGTTTACTTTTATCTTGATAGTAAGAAAAACTTATGTTGTCGCCTTGATTAACCGCACTTAAGTAATTTTCACCTAAAATATGTTTTACGCTGGTGGCTGCATTAAGTAAGCGATTATCAACCGACTGCATTATTTCAGCACGCGTGGTTTGGTAAGTGTAGTAAACATAGGTAAGTAAGCTTATTAAAAACAAGCTAAAGCCTGCCACTATCCAACTAACTTTGACTCTTCCTTCTGGCATATGTGTCCCTTTTTTGTTATCAAATTTATTATACCCAAAATAAGTAAATGCCCAATAAATAATTAGGTTTGGTAGAGTTTTAATTAAATTATCATTTTTTTGTCATCGCTTTGATTGCTTTTATAGGTTTAAACGAGACATTTTAGTTATATTGCAGTAAAGTTAGCGCAATTTTTAAAGAAACACGATTGCTCTAAATGTCCTAATAATTAGGCGTTTTTGATGGGTAAGCGCGTGTTTTAGCTACACACACTAGGTATTGAGATGGATCAAAAGCGTTGTGCCGTCGCCTCTAAAGAAAGCCTTAAGCGTATATTTACTGTACCTGAAGCGCCAGACTCAACTTTAAGCAAAATCGAGCTTGAAATTTCGAGTAATTTAGCAGGTTTTCTAAACGAAAATATAGCGGCAATTGAAAAACCATTACATGAAATCGAAAAAGATTTTCAGTCGGCAGTGATCCCAGAGGATCCAACGTTTGTATCTGCTTATGCCCAAGACATAATGGAGCAACTTGTTGCACATTCTGTGCATACAGCTGCGCCTAGCTTTATTGGTCACATGACCTCTGCCTTGCCGCATTTCTTATTACCGCTGTCAAAATTGATGGTAGGGCTAAATCAAAATCTAGTAAAAATAGAAACGTCTAAAGCGTTTACGCCTCTTGAGCGTCAAGTGCTTGGAATGATGCATCATTTAGCTTATGGGCAAGAAGATTCATTTTATTCTAAATGGATGCACAGTGCTAAAACCTCATTAGGTGCATTTTGCTCTGGTGGAACGGTTGCTAATATTACTGCGCTTTGGATTGCTCGAAACCGCTTATTAAAACCCGATGGCGATTTTAGAGGTATCGGCGCACAAGGCCTAATTGCCGGTATGCTGCATTACGGCTATAAAGGTTTAGCAGTATTAATATCAGAACGCGGACATTACTCATTAGGTAAATCGGTTGATTTACTCGGTATTGGCCGCGATAACTTAATTGGTATTAAAACCTGCGAAAATAATAAAGTTGATGTAGGAGCTATGCGCGAAAAAGCACGTGAGCTTGAATCGCAAGGCATTAAAGTAATGGCGATTATTGGGGTAGCGGGTACAACCGAAACCGGTAATATTGACCCACTTGATGAAATGGCCGACTTAGCACAAGACATTAACTGCCATTTTCATGTAGATGCTGCATGGGGAGGAGCGACCCTTTTATCGAACACGCATCGCCCTTTACTTAAAGGGATTGAGAGAGCAGATTCAATTACCATCGACGCACATAAACAAATGTATGTACCAATGGGAGCGGGCTTAGTTTTATTTAAAGATCCCGCTGCAACTGATGCAATAGAGCATCACGCTGAGTACATATTACGTAAAGGTTCAAAAGACTTAGGTAGCCACACGCTAGAAGGCAGCCGACCTGGTATGGCAATGTTAGTACATGCTTGCTTACGTGTTATTGGTCGTAAAGGTTACGAAATGCTGATTGATCGAAGCATCAAAAAAGCACATTACTTTGCTGATTTAATTAAGGCTGATGAAGACTTTGAGCTTATTTCGGAGCCTGAGTTGTGCTTATTAACGTATCGTTATGTACCTAAGCAAATTAAACAAGCAATAGCCGATGCTGATGCAGCAACTCGGTTAGATATTTTTGCTTCACTGAACCGTTTTACTGCCAGTATGCAAAAACGTCAGCGAGAGTCTGGTCGCTCATTTGTATCACGTACTCGTTTAACGCCTTCTAAATACGACAATCAACCAACAGTTGTATTTAGGGTGGTACTAGCTAACCCGCTTACTTCAGGTGCTATTTTAAAAGAGATATTAGCTGAGCAAAAAGAGTTGGCAGCAACAGATCCGGTATTCAAAAAATACTTAAGAAAGTATATGTAATCTAAATACAAAAAAGGGTCACTTAATGAAGTGACCCTTTTTGATATTAGAATAGCTGATTAAATTACTAATGCAGAATACGTGCTCTAATTGTACCCTCAACAGCGCTTAGTTCTTTAAGTGCTACTTCAGATTGATCTGTATCTACATCAATAACTACATAACCAATAGATGCGTCTGTTTGTAGGTATTGCGCAGCAATGTTAATACCGTGCTGTGCAAACGCTTGGTTAATTTGCGTTAGTACACCAGGGCGGTTGTGGTGCACGTGTAATAAACGGCTACGATTAGCAAGCTCTGGTAGTGAT
This sequence comes from Pseudoalteromonas sp. NZS100_1, assembly GCF_015864285.1. Classification (NCBI taxonomy): domain Bacteria; kingdom Pseudomonadati; phylum Pseudomonadota; class Gammaproteobacteria; order Alteromonadales; family Pseudoalteromonadaceae; genus Pseudoalteromonas; species Pseudoalteromonas sp. NZS100_1. The sequence goes on along the minus strand of NZ_JADYXN010000016.1, from coordinate 56,621 downwards.
ACCTCAGGAAAGTTAACAGCTGTAATAGTTGAGCCATTATCTGAGTATTTAGCCAGTTTACCCGCTACTTCAATACCAATGTTTTCTTGCGCTTCTTGTGTAGAACCACCAATGTGCGGCGTTAAAATAACATTGTCGAATTGGCGCAGTGGCGATACAAATTCTTCATCGTTAGATTTTGGCTCAGTAGGGAACACATCGATTGCTGCACCACTTAGTTTTTTCTCTGTTAGTGCTTCTGCAAGTGCATCAATATCAACAACAGTTCCGCGTGAAGCGTTGATCAAAATAGATCCCTGCTTCATAACAGCAAGTTCTGCACTACCAATAAGATTTTTAGTTTGCGGTGTTTCTGGTACGTGTAAACTAATAATATCAGAGCGTTGTAACAGCTGAGTTAGGTTGTGAACTTGTTTTGCATTACCGAGTGATAATTTATCTTCGATATCGTAAAACTCCACATTCATACCGATATTTTCAGCCATAATACCTAGCTGAGTACCAATGTGACCGTAGCCAATAATACCTAATGTTTTACCACGTGCTTCAAACGAACCATTTGCTGTTTTTAACCAGCCACCACGATGAGCCGCTGCATTACGCTCTGGAATACCGCGTAATAAAAGTAGGATTTCACCAAGTACAAGTTCAGCAACTGAACGAGTATTAGAAAATGGTGCGTTAAATACAGCAATACCGCGTTCGCGTGCTGCATCTAAATCAACTTGGTTTGTACCAATACAAAAACACCCAACAGCAACTAGCTTGTCAGCTGAGTCTAATACGGCTTGGTTAATATGAGTACGAGAACGAAGTCCTACAAAGTGAACATCTTTAATGCGCTCTTTTAATTCGTCCTCAGGTAAGGATGTTTTAACGTAGTCGATATTGCTGTAACCGTTACGTTTTAGCGTTTCAACAGCGCTTTGGTGAACACCTTCAAGCAAGAGAATTTTAATTTTGTCTTTTGCTAACGATACCTTACTCATAACCTCATCCTATTTAATTTGTGGCCCATTTTTAGTACCGATAATCACTTTATCAGCACCACGCATTGCAAATAGGCCGTTGGTAACTACGCCAACAATTGAATTTATTTGTGCTTCAAGTTGTTTAGCATTGGTAATTTTTAAGTTAAATACATCTAATATAACGTTACCGTTATCGGTAACTACGCCTTGGCGATAAACGGGGTCACCACCAAGCTTTAATAATTCTCGTGCAACGTAGCTGCGAGCCATTGGAATAACTTCTACCGGAAGCGGAAAATCGCCTAATGTTTTTACTAATTTGGTGTCATCTACAATGCACACAAATTGTTTAGCTACAGCGGCTACTATTTTTTCGCGAGTGAGGGCTGCACCGCCACCTTTAATCATTTCGTTTTGAGCATTTATTTCGTCAGCGCCATCAACGTATACATCTAAAGCAGCAACATTATTAAGCTCAAATACTTCAATACCTAACGCTTGTAGGCGCGCAGTTGAAGCTTCTGAGCTAGATACAGCGCCTACAATAGTGTCTTTTACTGAGCCAAGAGCATCAATAAAATGGTTAACAGTAGAACCTGTACCTACGCCTACAATGGTGTTTTCTTTTACAAACTCGAGTGCTGCCCAAGCAGCTGCTTTTTTTAATTCGTCTTGTGTCATTGCTTTGTGCTCATGTATGTCAGAAATATGCGGTTAGTAACCAAAATTAAATGTTACCAACAGTATGTTTTATCTGGGGTGATAATGGTTTTAAGTGGTACGTCCCACGACTCGATTGGTAGAACATCAACTTTTTGGCATTCATGTGCAAGGCCAATTAGTTGCGGTTTTTGCCAATTTTGTTCATGTAAACGTGCCAATGTTCTGTCGTAAAACCCACCTCCCATTCCTAGGCGATTACCTTGTTTGTCAAATGCAACTAATGGCATAAGGAGGTAATCAAGCACTGGTAATGGGCATATTTGAGAGCAGTTCAGCTTAGGCTCCAAGATACCATAGCGATTTGCTCTCATGGGTGAGTTTTTCTCATAGCGCTGAAATAGTAAATTAGCGCCATTAAATGGGTGTATTATAGGGAGGTAAACAGCATGGTTTAAACTCCATAATTCTTTAATTAACAATGAGGTGTCTAGCTCTCCATCATTACTTAAATAAATGGCAATATGCTTTGAATTCGTTGTTTTTTCGCTTTTTAAATGTTGAATAAAATTCATTTTTAGCGATTGAGCAGCAATTATTTGCTGATTATTTGACAAATTATTACGGGTGTTACGAATTTTAGCTCTTGTTTTTGCGCGTTTATTGCTCATTAAATTAATTAGCCATTCTTAAAAAGAGAATAAATCGGGAAAAATTAAAAAAACAGCCAGTACGATTAGCAAAATGGTGGCAGTTGCAATCAATGAATATAAAAGTAAGTTACTGCGTTTTTTAGGAGGCGCTAAGTCATCATCTAGCATTAGGTCGTCATCTTGCCATTCGTCAATATTTTCGTCTGGTGCTTTTAATTGAGTGTCAGGAAGTCGTTGCTCTAACTCGTCTAACTTTTCTTCAAGGCGAATTAAGCTGCTAGTGATGTAATCGAGTGCATCAAAAATACGTTCGTCACGTTGGTTGTTATTTGCAGCAGGGTTTGAGCCATTTTGAATGATGTTTGAAACAGCTTGAAGCTTACTTTTAATGCCTAAGCTTGCTAGTAATTTAGCCTGTTTTAACGCTTTGTCTTTATCGCTTGGTGCAAACAGTGGCTTACCTTTAAAAAAAAGAGCTACTTTTTCGTCTGAAGTTTTTAATTTTGCAGCTAAATTTGTACATGCTGTTTTTATGTCAACGCTATCGGCAAGTCCTGCAAATATAACGCGAAAGTTATCGGCCATTTAACTGTCCCTAAAGCTTTTATAATGAAATGAGTATATACCTAAAGTACAAAAGAATTCGAGGTCGATTTAATAGTTATTTTGTAGACGCGCTACAAACAATATAGCGAATAAGTTTTAGATGCAAAAACGGCCCTTAAAAGGGCCGTTTTTAATTTACTACAACAATTTTGGCTTAAAGGCCAGCAGCTGCGCGAAGTGCGTCTGCTTTATCTGTACGTTCCCATGGGAATTCGTCACGACCAAAGTGGCCGTAAGCCGCTGTAGGAAGGTAGATAGGGCGCTCTAAATCAAGCATTTGAATTAAGCCGTAAGGGCGCAGGTCAAAATGTTCACGAATAAGCTCGATTAAACGGCTTTCTTCTAGCTTGCTTGTACCAAACGTTTCAACGCTGATAGAAGTAGGCTCTGCAACACCAATTGCGTAAGAAACTTGCAGCTCACACTTGTCAGCAAGACCAGCAGCAACAATGTTTTTAGCAACGTAACGTGCAGCGTATGCAGCACTACGGTCAACTTTTGATGGATCTTTACCAGAGAATGCACCACCACCGTGACGAGCCATACCACCGTATGTATCTACAATGATTTTACGACCAGTTAAACCACAATCGCCCATTGGTCCGCCAATTACAAAGCGACCTGTTGGGTTAATGAAAAACTTAGTTGCACTTGTAATAAGTTCTGCAGGAAGTACCGGCTTGATGATTGTTTCCATCACCGCTTCTACTAAATCTTTTTGTGAAATATCTTCGCTGTGCTGAGTAGAAAGTACTACAGCATCAATACCTACTGGTTTGCCATTTTCGTATGCAAAAGTAACTTGAGATTTTGCATCTGGGCGTAACCAGTTAAGCTCGCCGCTTTTACGAACCTCAGCTTGGCGCTGAACTAAACGGTGTGAGTAAGTAATTGGAGCAGGCATTAGTACTTCTGTCTCGTTACATGCGTAACCAAACATTAAGCCTTGGTCGCCAGCGCCTTGTTCTTCTGGGCTAGTACGGTCAACACCTTGGTTAATGTCAGGAGACTGTTTACCAATAGTGTTTAAAATTGCACACGAGTCTGCATCGAAACCCATGTCTGAATTTGTGTAGCCAATGTCACGAATTGTTTTACGTGTAATTTCTTCGATATCAACCCATGCGCTAGTAGTGATTTCACCACCAACCATAACCATACCGGTTTTTACGTAAGTTTCGCATGCAACACGGGCATGAGAGTCTTGCTCTAGGATAGCATCAAGTACCGCATCAGAGATTTGATCGGCGATTTTATCCGGATGACCTTCAGAAACTGATTCAGAAGTAAATAAATGTTTTGCCATTGTAATTCTGCTCACAAATATTGCGCTTCACAAACGTCGGTATTAGCGCTAAAAAATTAAGGGGCGTATTTTATCGAAAACAAAACACCTTGCATAGTGTTTTTACGCCTAGACGTCTAAATAAAATGTATAATAACTTTTTGGTCTTAAAAAATATTCATAATGCCTCATTTTTATGGGGTTTTTAATTGCACACAGCCCCCACAATAAGTAAGAATGGTGCCATAAAAGCTCTTAAGTGACTTATGAGCATAAACGATTACATAAATACCCGCGCAAATACACATAAAGGTAGGAGAATTCATGCCATCTCGCAAAGAACTTGCAAATGCTATTCGCGTCTTGTCAATGGACGCAGTACAAAAGGCCAAATCTGGTCACCCTGGAGCCCCTATGGGCATGGCCGATATCGCAGAAGTACTATGGCGCGATTATCTAAAGCATAACCCAACAAATCCAGAGTGGGCTGACCGTGACAGATTTATTCTTTCAAACGGCCACGGTTCAATGCTTATCTATTCTCTATTGCACCTAAGTGGTTACGATTTACCATTGGACGAAATTAAAAACTTCCGTCAAATGCATTCTAAAACACCAGGTCACCCTGAATACGGTTATGCACCAGGAATCGAAACTACTACGGGTCCATTAGGTCAAGGGATCACAAATGCCGTAGGTATGGCAATTGCTGAAAAGGCGCTAGCTGCACAGTTTAACCGTGAAGGTCACGATATTGTTGATCACTTTACCTATGCATTTATGGGCGACGGTTGCCTAATGGAAGGTATTTCTCATGAAGCGGGTTCACTTGCTGGCACATTAGGCCTTGGTAAACTTGTTGCATTTTGGGATGACAACGGCATTTCTATCGATGGTGAAGTAGAAGGTTGGTTTACAGATGACACGCCAGCTCGTTTTAAAGCCTACGGTTGGCATGTAATTAGTGGTGTTGATGGTCACGACAGCGATGCTATAAGTGCTGCAATTAGCGAAGCAAAAAGCGTTACCGATAAACCTTCACTAATTTGTTGTAAAACAATTATTGGTTACGGCTCACCTAATAAATCTGGTAGCCACGATTGTCACGGTGCACCACTAGGTGATGACGAAATTAAAGCGTCTCGCGAATTCTTAGGTTGGACTGGCGATGCGTTCGAAATTCCTGATGATATTTACGCACAATGGGATAGCAAAGAAAAAGGTCAACAGCTTGAATCAAGCTGGGACGAAAAATTTGCAGCATACGCAAAAGCATACCCAGAGCTTGCAGCTGAATATAAGCGTCGTATTAATAACGAACTGCCTGGCGATTGGGCTGAAAAATCTCAAGCGTATATTGAGCAATTACAAGCAAACCCAGCAAACCCAGCGTCTCGTAAAGCGTCGCAAAATGCATTAAATGCGTTTGGTCCGTTATTACCAGAATTTATGGGTGGCTCAGCCGATTTAGCTGGCTCAAACTTAACAATTTGGGATGGCTCTAAAGGTTTAACACGCGATGATGCAAGCGGTAACTACATTTATTACGGTGTGCGTGAGTTTGGTATGTCAGCAATTATGAATGGTATTGCCCTTCATAAAGGCTTTATTCCTTACGGTGCTACGTTCTTAATGTTTGTTGAATATGCAAAAAATGCCGTACGTATGGCTGCATTAATGAAGCAACCAAGCATTTTTGTATACACGCACGATTCAATTGGTTTAGGTGAAGATGGTCCAACTCACCAACCAGTAGAGCAAATTGCAAGCATGCGTTTAACGCCTAACTTATACAACTGGCGCCCGTGTGACCAAGTTGAGTCGGCAATTGCATGGCAACAAGCTATTGAGCGTAAAGACGGTCCTACATCGTTAATCTTTACTCGCCAAGGTCTTGAGCAACAAGCGCGTGACGCACAGCAATTAAGTGACGTTAAAAAGGGTGGTTACATCCTTAGCTGTGACGGCAATCCAGAGATTATCTTTATTGCGACGGGCTCTGAAGTGCAACTAGCACAAGATTCAGCAAGCGAACTACGCAGCCAAGGTAAAAAGGTACGTGTTGTATCTATGCCTTGTACTGATGCCTTTGAAACGCAAAGCGCAGCATACAAAGAAAGCGTATTACCGGCATCAGTTTCACGCCGCGTAGCAGTAGAAGCTGGTATTGCTGACTACTGGTACAAGTACGTTGGTTTAAACGGCGCAGTAGTAGGTATGACTACCTTTGGTGAGTCAGCACCTGCAGGCGAACTGTTTGAGCACTTTGGTTTTACAGTGGCAAACATTGTAAGCAAAGCAAACGAGCTTTTTTAATCGATTGCTTTAATATTTAAAAGCCCGCTCTGTTTAAAACAGGGCGGGCTTTTTTGTTTGAATAACTGTAAAAGCGTTGCTTTAAAACGCCAGCAAGCTGGGCGTCTACAGGGAGTTTAGCTTTGAGTGGTAGGCGAAGAGTTTGCTCACGTGGGAAGGCAGCTTCTAATTTATTTAATATTACCCAAAGGGCTGCTTTGAATACTTTAAGTGAGTAACTTTCAATACGCTTCTCTTGCAAGCTATTTACCTATCAGGCAAGGTAGTGCGATAAAATTTATAAATAAAAATCTTAAATTAATAGCAGGAGCTAAAAATGCCAAAGTTCGATAACGTAAGTGTAGTAAAAAAAGCCAATGTATATTTTGACGGAAAAGTATCAAGCCGTACCGTTATTTTAGGTGATGGCGAAGCGAAAACGTTAGGCTTTATGCAACCAGGTGAGTTTGTTTTTGATACAAACCAAAAAGAATGCATGGAGCTTTTAGCTGGCCAATGGGATATTTTATTACCAGGCGCGAGCGAATGGAAAACATTTAATGCAGGTGAATCGTTTAATGTAGATGCAAACGTAAGCTTTAAAGTAAAAGTATCTGACTTTGCTGATTACTGTTGTTCGTACACAGATTAATCAATCAGAGCTTAAATTAAGTAGACGTCTGAAAGCCCATGCAATGTGGGCTTTGCATAAACTTTGCGCAACACATGATTTAAATCACCAAAAGCCGTAAATAACCCTCAAATATCTCTCTTTTTTCCTTGTGTTAATCTAAATAGCCCCCAATACTAATTATAGGTAACAAATAAAAGGATACCCTATGAAAATTAATCTTTCTGGTCACCATGTTGAAGTTACTGACTCTATTAGAGAGCACATCAACGAAAAATTTTCAAAAATCGAGAGCCATTTCCCATCGCTTATTGCGCTCGATATTATTTTGTCTAAAGAGCATCATAAGATCCAAGCTGAAATTAGCACAAATTACGAAGGCACGCGCATATCGGTAAAAGGGGAAAACGAAGTTATGTACCCAGCTATTGCAAGCGCAGCTAAAAAACTCGATGCGGCACTAAAACATCGAAAAGGGCAAATAAAAGCAAACTTACACGAAAAGCCTGTAAGCACGACACCTGAAATCGCACACGAGATCATCCAAGAGATGGATCTTAAATAAAAATTAGTCACAAAGTATTGTAAAAAAGAGCCGCCTGGCTCTTTTTTATTGCCTGTAATTTCTGTAAGTTAGAGGCTCACACACACTATTTTTGAGCAGTAAATGAACCAAGCAGTATCGAAATGGAAATCAAGCCTGAACGCGCTTGGCCCTGGGATTCTCATGGCAACAGCCGCTATTGGAGGTTCTCACTTAGTTGCCTCTACACAAGCTGGGGCAATATTTGGCTGGCAATTATTTTGGCTTATCCTCGTTGTTAATGTTTTAAAGTACCCGTTTTTTCGCTTTGGTATGGAATACACTCTCGCTACTAAAAATAGCCTAGTAGAGGGGTATAAAAGTAAAGGTCCGTTTTACTTTTATAGCTTTATTGGTTTAAACATTGTAGCCGCCGTTGTTAATACCGCCGGCGTATTACTGCTTACCGCAAGCTTACTGCATTACGCTCTACCTATTGTTATTGAAGTAACCTTACTTTGTTGGATGCTGCTAGGGGTATGTTTAGTTATATTACTACTTGGGCACTTTAAAGCGCTCGATAACGTTGCCAAAGGCATTATGGGGCTGCTTACACTTGCAACATTAATTGCTCTTGCTATAGCATTTAGTAACGGTCCAATGGCACCTGCTGACTATGTAGGGCCTTCACCGTACGAACTTGCAATGCTGAGTTTTATGGTGGCTTTAATGGGGTGGATGCCAGCGCCTATCGAAATATCTGCATTAAGTTCTTTATGGCTAAAAGAAAAACAAGCGCAGCAAACCGTCACTAAAAGCCAAGGCCTGTTCGATTTTAACGTAGGTTACTGGCTTACAGCCGGCTTAGCCTTGGTATTTTTTAGCTTAGGCGTATTAGTGCAATACGGGCAAACCAGCAGTATAGAACTCGGTGGTGTCGCGTTTGCCAAACAGCTTATTGATATGTACGCATTAACAATAGGCGAGTGGGCAAGGCCGCTGGTATCAGCAATCGCATTTTTATGTATGTTTGGCACCACATTAACTGTACTAGATGGTTACGCGCGTACTTTAAACGAATCGCATAAGTTACTTGGCTTTAAGCAATCGAAACACAGCTTAAATATTTGGCTAATACTACAAGCTCTTGCCGGTATGGCGGTTATTTTATTTTTTAAATCAGCCCTTGGCCCCATGCTTACCTTTGCGATGACGCTTTCATTTGTTACAACGCCTATTTTTGCATGGCTTAACTTTAGTCTTGTACGCTCAGAGCCAGCTATTAAGCACAGCGTGCTATTACGTAGTTTAACTTGGTTAGGCTTAGTGTACTTGGTTGGTTTTGCTTTAGCTTTTATAATTTGGAAGTTGGCAGCCTAATTAAAGATCGAAGCCCTATAACGGGCACTCTACTTTGTTATATTTATACTCAATAGGGAAAATCTGACCTTCTGCGGATTTTTTTATACTCTTATCGATACGTAAAATACTATTTTTAAAATCATCGACTAAACGATATCGCATTTCAGTCATTGAGTTTTCACCTAAAATGTATATTTCTTCTTGGCGGATCTCCGCTCCATCTGCAATAGTAAGTGTAGTGATAGCATTTACAGTATTTCCTCCAAGGCTGTTTAGTACTCCTTCAACAATACCTTCATACCCAACGCTGTATTCAACTGATTGGGAGTAACCTAACTTTGTCCCTGTTACTTTTGTACCGTAAATATCTAATTTTAATTCACGCGTTTCGGTAAAGCCTTCTTCACTACCCTCATATTTGTAACAAGCAATATTACCAAAATCCAGTTCGTCGTCAGAAATGTCATTCTCTATAGAAAACACAAACAGCTCACCTGTTTTTTTAACCTGGACACCGTAACGCGATGTTTCTGCAGTTGATACTAAGCTTGCTACAGTCACATCTTTGGTTTCTTTGTAAAATATACTTCCTGAGCCAAAACAAATGTTTGCCTCTGTTGTATCACAAGCTTCAATATTTGAATGATTTTCAATCTCTTTTGGAAGAGTGATATCATCCCAATTGTTAGCAAGTTTTTGTGTTGAAGTTTCGGATGCGCTATCTAATACAACTTTTGTCGAGTTGGAAGTGAAATAGTTGTAGCCAAAAAAAACGGCTAAAATGAGTGAAATAACAATAAAAATATTTTTCATAATGGATGAATTACAACAGCTTTAATCAAAAGTGCGTGAATTATAACGGTTTTAATCAAAAGTTCAATTTGGTAAAGATTACCCTTACTCACAATTGAAAACCACGTGTAAATAAGTTATTCAGTAGTGCGAACAAAAAAATACTCGCCCTCTGATTTGGGTAACGATCCGCTTTTTATCAGGTCGCTCATAAAACAAAAATAAACAAGACACCAACAAAACACCCACCCTAAATTTTGTTGTTAAGTATGTTTTATTAAGCATGTTCGCGAGGTAAACTCGCGCCTACAGGATTGGGGTTATATTTGTAGGCGCGGCTTTAAGCCGCGTTTTTGGTTTTTTTTTTACTACTCGCGAGGTAAAAAAATTAAGACAACACCTATCTTAATTGAGATAGCTTTGTTTGTTTAATTAAGGTGGATGTCTAGTTTGATTTAGCAATAAAACACAGCGTGTTATTACGTAGCTTAACGTGGTTAGGACTAGTGTATTTAGTAGGTTTTGCAGTAGCGTTTATAGTGTGGGAGCTAGCAGCCTAAATATAACCCCTTACTTTAGGGTTTTAATTAAAGCCCTAAAGCCCTCAAGCATTAAATTCTAGGATTAAACGAGGTATAAATGGATATTAGAACAGGTGAACTTTCAAACCCACACGTTATAAAGCTACTACAAGGGCATCATAACGATATGCTAAAACACTCACCTGCGGAGAGCGTACATGCACTGGATGTAACTAAACTTACTCAGCCCAATATAACCTTTTATAGCTTATGGATTGATAATAATTTAGCGGGTGTTGGTGCTTTAAAAGCACTAAATACAACGCATGGCGAAATTAAGTCAATGCGCACATCAAGCCGCTATTTACGCCAAGGCATAGCAGCTAAATTGCTCACCCATATAATTGAGCAATTCACACTGCGTGGTTATAAAAAGCTAAGTCTAGAAACCGGCACCGCAGAGGCATTTTTACCCGCACAAAAGCTTTATGCTCAATTTGGTTTTAAAAAATGCGAACCGTTTGGTGATTATGAGCTAGACCCGTACAGCTTGTTTATGAGTAAAGCGCTTTGAGTTGTATGCGTTCACCATTTACAGAAGAACAAAAAAGCAATATAAAGAGTTTTAGGAGATGATGTAATGAGCAAACGTGATTTATTTTCAGAATTAACTACAGCACTTGATGATGCGAAAACGCATTCACAAGGAGAGCCTACGTTACGTTCTCATACGGTAAATGATATCAACGACCTTGCTATCTCACCTAGTGAAATAGTAAATATTCGAGAAAAATCCTACATACATCAGCAAGAGCGATCGAAAATTGGGAACAATGGTGCAGTAGAATTAATTGGCAAGCCATCACGGATCTAACTTAGATGACAGAGTTAGTCGTTCGTTTATTTAATGACTTACTATGTTGGAGTGCTTATTATTTAGATCGGCCTAATAAAATGAAAAAGAAAGGCACTATTTCGTTATTTCAAAGATAAGTAATATCTATTTCCATATACATGTTAGTTTTTTCTCTGCTTCATTAAATGAATAAAACTCGGGATTTCTGATATTAATATTAACTCTAGTCAAACTTGTTAACTCTAAATCACACTTTAACAGTATGACTAGAGTTCTTTGCAGTATTTTCTCAAGGTGCTCAATGGCTAAAGTTAGTGGCTGTATAGCCTCTATTGGTAGTGACTCACCATGAGCCAATTTATTCCTAATTTTTGATAAGGGATAGTCGACTGGAGTAGTCTCATTTTGTGTAATTGGCCAAAGGTCATTTATTAAAATAGAGTTTTCTTGTATAAATTGAGTTAAAGCATCATTAAAAGATATTTTATTTAGTTCAAGTATTTTATTTTTTATGTGGATTTTTTTCTGATTATCCTGCTCTGGAAAAAACTTATCTATTTCGTTAGTAAGTATTTTCTTTAATGGGCGAAATTTACTTCTAGATAAATTCAAATTACTTTTAGTTGATGTTACAAGAGCTTCAAAGCTAGAGAAAAGATATAGGAATCGACTTTCAATAGACGGATATTCTGTGGGTAACGTGGCATGTAATGCCGATATAATGTTCTGCTTTGAATCGGAAGTTTGGAGCTGAGTATATGCTTCCTGTACAAATTCCTCAAAGTCTTGGTTATGTATTATACCTGAATAAGCCATTAAACTATTCTCAGTATCAGGTTTGGTAATATTCCCCCGATAATACTTTAATTGAAGGTATTTAGATGTTACTTCCAAACCGTAACAAATAGTTCTTTGCCTAGAGAAGAAAGAGCTAAGTAGTAATATTTCATCGAGTGATTGTAGTAGAGTATTTTTTATTGTTTCTAAATTGCTAGCTTTCAAATCAACATCAGACAAAGCTACTAAATAACTTTTTCTAAGTAAATTACCGTTATTACAATTAATAAATTTAAACTTTGAGTCAAAAATCATTCTAAATTTGTCGGTAAGTACAAACTCTTTTAGCTTACTTTTTTTTATACTTACACTTCCATCATTATTCGTATTTGAAATTACTATAGGGGAAAGGTGGGTATTATTACTTATCATAAATATATAACTTTGGTAGTCATGTTTTATCTTTTGTTCTATTAAATTTATGATTTCTAGTTCATACAGTTCAAATGTTACTGGGTGCTTGAAGTCGCTTATTTGAGGTAATAATGAATCTGAATTTACTCTTACAATTGTTTTTGCTTTAATCTTATAAGTTTGAAATTGGTCAAAGCTATACTCGCCTTCTAAATGCTCAGCAATACTAAAACTATTTACTTCAAGAAGGTTCATTACAGCAAAAGGCCTTTCGCTATAGTCATTGGAAGCATAAATTTTACAAGGAATATTTTTAAATTCGTCATTACCAACTTTAATACTGACAAGTAACTCATAGAAAGTTGTATTTTTTGAAGTGGAAAAAGTATTCGACATATTAAACTCCTTTTTAAATATAAATTTAACTCAGTTCTTTTATCGCTCTGCTTATTCCATCTAAGCTCAGTGCATACATGCGATTGTTCATTAACTCTTTTATAAAGCTAATCGATTGATAGTATGGCCAGTGTTCAACGGGTTGTGGGTTGAGCCAGGCGACTTTATCAAAGTGTTTTGTGATTCTTGATAACCAGGCACTGCCGGGCTCTTCATTGTAGTGTTCTACCGAGCCGCCCGCATAAGCTATTTCGTAAGGGCCCATAGTGGCATCGCCAACAAATATTACTTTATAGTCGCTGGTAAATTTATTAATCAGCGTCATGGTGTCTATTACGTTTGAGTGGCGCCGCGCATTGTCTTGCCAAACGTGCTCGTATAAACAGTTATGAAAGTAGTAAAACTCTAAGTGCTTAAACTCACTGTGGGCGGCGCTAAATAGCTCTTCGCAGGTATGAATGTAGTCATCCATTGAGCCGCCAATATCAAATAGCATCAACACTTTTACGGCATTATGGCGCTCGGGTGCCATTTTTACATCAAGCATGCCGCCTTGTTTTGCAGTAGCGCGAATAGTCTCGTTTAAATCAAGCGTGTCGCTTGCGCCAGTGCGGGCAAACTTTCGTAACTTTTTAAGGGCGAGTTTAACTGTGCGCGAACTAATTTCTCTGTCGGTGTCGAGGTTTTTGTATTCTCGTTTATCCCACACTTTTACCGCTTGGCGGTTACGGTTGCCGTCTTGCCCTATACGCACACCTTCTGGGTTATAGCCGTATGCACCAAAAGGTGATGTGCCGCCAGTGCCCACCCATTTATTGCCGCCAGCGTGGCGTTTTTGTTGCTCTTCTAAACGCTCTTTTAGGGTTTTCATAAGCTCGTCGAGTCCGCCCATAGCTTTAAGTTGGGCTTTTTCTTCATCGCTTAGTTTTTTTTCGAATTCTTTACGTAGCCAGTCTTCAGGTAAGTTGTGCTGTTGCTTTAAGCTCTCGAGTAAATCGAGGTCAGCAATACCACTAAAATAGTCGCTAAAGGCTTTGTCAAATCGGTCAAAGTGGGTTTCGTCTTTTACCATTATGGTGCGTGCTAAATGGTAAAAGGCGTCTACGTCGGCAAATATAACGCCTTTTTTTAAGGCATTTATTAAATCGAGTAGCTCGCGCAGGCTTACAGGTAAGCGGTATTCACGCAGTTTGAAGAAAAACGCAATCAACATCTTAACGGCGGCTCATAAAGGCTAATTTTTCGATTAGGCTTATGTCCTGCTCGTTTTTAAGCAGTGCGCCAAACATGGGCATTAATCCGCCTTTTTTAGCTTTGTCGTGCAGTGTTTTAGCGTCTATGTCTTCTGCCATAAGCAGTTTAAGCCAGTCGAGTAATTCGCTAGTGGATGGCTTCTTTTTAAGGCCGTTTGCATCGCGTAGGTTAAAAAACACTTCGAGTGCTTGGCGTACTAAATCTTGTTTAACGTTAGGGTAGTGCACGTCAATAATCTGCTGCATTTCATCGCTGCTAGGAAAATCAATATAGTGAAAAAAGCAGCGGCGTAAAAATGCATCCGGCAATTCTTTTTCATTATTAGAGGTAATGATCACAATAGGGCGCTCTTTGGCTACAATGCGCTCATTAGTTTCGTAAACATGAAACTCCATTTTATCAAGCTCAAGTAATAAGTCGTTTGGAAACTCTATGTCGGCTTTATCTATTTCATCAATTAATAGTACTGGGCGTTTACCGTGTAGTTCTGCATGAGTAAATGCTTGCCAAAGCTTACCTTTAACAATGTAGTTACCAATATTGTGTACACGCTCGTCACCTAATTGGCTGTCGCGCAGGCGCGAAACCGCATCGTACTCGTACAAGCCTTGCTGCGCTTTAGTAGTCGATTTAATGTGCCACTGAATAAGTACTGTATCTAAACTTTTAGCTAACTCCTCAGCCAGCATGGTTTTACCTGTGCCGGGTTCGCCTTTAATTAAAAGTGGTTTTTCGAGCATAATGGCGGCATTTACTGCCTGTTTTAGCGAGCTGCTTGCGATGTAATTGTCAGTAGAATTAAATTGCACGGTGTACCCTTGTCTGGTCTGAGGAGTAAGTTATTTTGTTATAATGCCATAGTTAAACGGCAGGTCCAAGGTAGGCAAAACGCGGTATGACCTCACCGTCTTTTTCAATAGTTTCTAAAAACATACTAAGTGGGCGCGCCCAGATTCCAAATTCACCATAGAGTGCTTGGTAAATCACAAGTTGTTCCTCGGTTTCGCTATGGGTGGCAACGTGAATAACTTTGTATTGCGGCCCTTTGTAGTGTTGGTACATACCTGGTTTGAGGGAAAGTGGTTTTATTGCTGTAGTCATGTTTTGATCTCTTGTATAATTTGGCTTTGCACTTTTAATGTTAACTAATTTGCCAACACTATGAACTATATTTCGCTAGATGATTACAAAAAAGCATGGGTTTTTCGTCATAAAGACTTACCTGTATCTGATGAAGACGCAGCAAAAATAAAGCCTATGGGCGATGAGCGTGCAGCCGTACTTTGGACAACCATGGTGAGCCGTGAGTTTGACCACCCAGATTTTTTTGAAGACACCGATTGGTGCGGACAAGAAAAAAGCTTTAGCCAAGAAGTAGATTGGCAAGATGCATGGGAAAATGGTGATGCGCAACCACCAGAAGCAATCTTAACTTTTTTAGATTGGGAAGCTAATACCACGGTTTATTTTTGTATGGCGCGCGATAATATTATCGAAACGACGTTTGATGTATTTAAACGCAATTGGCAAAACTTTATGTTTTTAGCCGATGGCAGTTTATTGATCGGTAAAAAGCGTAATACGGTTGTGCAATTTTTAGAATCAGGTAAAGCAAAATTAGGTGAAAAGCCAAGCGCTTAAATAGTGCGCTGCGCTTAAAAAATACTCAATACTGTGTTATAAAACATTTACCTGAATATTTTTGAGTATAGCTATTGGTCGCTAAAAATCAGTCACTTGGTGCTCAGCAGCAAGTTGAAATTTGGCAAACTGATGCACAAAAAGTGTTGTATGCACAATTGTGTAATGCGTTTTATCAGCGTGAGGTTCAGCGATTAGTTGCAGAGCCTAATGCCGAGAAATTGCGCCGCCAGTTAAAAAGCCTACCTTATTATATTGAGCGAGCGGCAACGTTAGTAGCTAATGGCGACACGCCTTTTACGCTGGATGCGCAAAACGGGACGTGGCTTGAAAAGCAAAAACCGACTCCACCCGATGTGAATGTTCACGCTAATGAACTTTTTTATCAAACGTATGCCAAAGTGGGGCTTATAGTGCCCGTTATATTGCATGGTTACGATCAGGTGCGCCTTAGAATAGATAGCATTGATCAGTTAGGTGAAAATAAGCTGCATTGCAATGAGCTCGGTTGGTTTGATTTTTTAGGTAATGGGCTCGAGCAACAAAATGCTCAGCTAATAAAGCCAAGTAAAGTGAGTTTAACGGGGGCATGTTGTGGGCACCAGTGGCAATTTTCGAAGCGTTGTATGCCACGGGTTTTATCACTACGTGAAATGCTTTTAGCGGGTAGTATTAATTGGCGCAATCTAAAGCGCCCCTTAGCGTATGAAAGTTAAGGTATTTGGAATTTAAAATAAGGAGTGTTAAATGCGTATTTTTCAAGTTGGCTTACTGTGCTTAGCACTGTTTGTACAATACAGATTATGGTTTGGTCATAATGGTTTACAAGACTACACACGGCTAAAAGGTGCTGTTGCATCGCATCAACAAACCAACGAAAAGCTCATTAAACGAAATAAAGTGCTTAAAGCAGATATTGAAGATTTAAAGCTTGGCCAAGAAGGCATTGAAGAGCGTGCACGCAACGAATTGGGAATGATTAAACCGGACGAAACATTTATTCGTGTTTTACCGGGCAAACAATATGACAAATAAACAGACTATTGCTGCAATTGTTCCTGCAGCGGGTGTTGGCAGTAGAATGCAGCACAATGCGCCTAAGCAATACATACAATTAGCTGGTAAAACTATTTTAGAGCATACCTTAGCTAAACTTTCTCAATTACCCCAATTAAGCTCTATTGTTGTTGCCCTCAGCGACAGCGACCCCTATTTTGACGAACTCCCACTGCTTGATAATCGCATTGTGCGAGCCAGTGGTGGAAAAGAGCGAGCAGATTCAGTACTCAATAGCTTACTTTTTTTAGCACCTAACCCGCCTACGTGGGTATTAGTACATGATGCTGCGCGCCCATTAGTTAATATTAGTGATATAGAGCGTTTAATTGATGAATGTATACGCGCTGATGAAGGCGGTATTTTAGCGAGTAAAGTAAAAGACACCATAAAACGCGGACACGAGTACAGCGAACAAACTGTACCTCGCGATGACTTATGGCAAGCACTTACCCCGCAGTTTTTTAAATATGACGAGCTTAAAAGTGCACTTCAAAACGCATTAGCGAGTGGAGTAACTATTACCGATGAAGCCAGCGCAATTGAATGGGCAGGCAAACCAGTAAAGCTTGTAGCGGGTCGCAGCGATAATATTAAAATAACCACGCCAGAGGATTTAGACCTGGCTGGGTTTTTACTACATAAACAACAAAACGAGAGTGCATTATGATTCGAATTGGCCATGGTTTTGACGTACATAAATTTGGTGGCGAAGGCCCTTTGACTATTTGTGGTGAAAAAATTGATTATCCACAGGGCTTTTTAGCGCACTCAGATGGCGATGTGGCTATTCATGCATTATGCGATGCTATTTTAGGCTCGCTTGCAATGGGCGATATTGGCAAGCACTTCCCCGATACGGCAAGCGAGTATGAAAATATCGACAGCCGTATTTTACTTCGCCATGTAGTTGGCTTAGCTAAAGAGCAAGGTTATGTACTTGGCAATGGCGATGTAACTATTGTTGCACAGGCGCCTAAAATGCTGCCACAC
The DNA here is from genome assembly GCF_015864285.1 of Pseudoalteromonas sp. NZS100_1. Taxonomy (NCBI): domain Bacteria; kingdom Pseudomonadati; phylum Pseudomonadota; class Gammaproteobacteria; order Alteromonadales; family Pseudoalteromonadaceae; genus Pseudoalteromonas; species Pseudoalteromonas sp. NZS100_1. Next base: position 38,935 of record NZ_JADYXN010000016.1, on the reverse strand, counting down.
ATTCAAGCTATGCGCGCTAATTTAGCCAGCGATTTAAATTGTGACCTTTCGCAAATTAACGTTAAAGCCACTACTACCGAAAAGCTAGGCTTTGAAGGGCGCAGGGAAGGTATTTCGAGCCATGCTGTGGTTATTATGAGTAAAGAGTTTACGAGTACAAAAAGCGCATGAGCGATTTAAATTATTTATACGGTGCACCGCTTTCTAAAGCTGATTTTAAAACCACCGCTGAAGATTTTATGGTTGATGAAGACCTAGGTATAGAATTTACCGGCAGTGGCGAACACGTGTGTTTGCAGGTGGTTAAAAAAGGCGAAAATACGCAATACGTTGCAAAGCTAATTGCACAACGTGCGGGTGTGTCACCACGAGACGTAAGCTACGCAGGTATGAAAGATCGCCACGGTGTGTGCTCGCAGTGGTTTAGCGTAAAAGTACCGATTAAAAAGCCTATCGATTTTAGTGATTTAAATAGCGAGAGTATTTTTATTGTGTCGCAACAGCGCCACGACCGTAAATTACGTACGGGTTGCCACAAGGGGAATAAATTTACTATTACGCTGCGTAATGTAACCAAGCCCCTTGATATTCTATGCCGTATTAATGCCGTGCGCGCAGGTGTGCCAAATTACTTTGGCGAACAACGTTTTGGGCATGGCGGTCATAACTTAGTAATGGCAGAAAAAATGTTTGCTGGTGAGCGTATTCGCGATAAAAAGTTACGCGGTATCATTATTTCAGCAGCACGCTCACATGTGTTTAATCAGTTAGTAAGCCTGCGTGTTAAAGAGCATGGTTTAGCTAAAACAATGCACCGTGAAGTATTTATGCTTAGCGGCAGTAACGCATTTTTTGAAGATGCAATTAACGACGAAAACATAGAACGACTAGCCACTGGCGATATTATGATGTCGGCACCTATGGTAGGTAAAAGTGAAAAAGGCTTAACCGAGCAAGAGAAAGTATGGCTCGAACCATATCAAGCATGGTGTGATGGTTTAGGTGAGCTAGGTCTTAAAAATGAGCGCAGAATGCTGCGTTTAATTCCGCAAAACTTAACGGTTGAGACCATAGATGAAACCAGTTTAAAACTGAGTTTTGGTTTGCCTAAAGGGTGTTTTGCAACCGCATTATTACGTGAGCTGGTGGATTACACAGATGCAAGCCCACGAGAGCGCAAAGAAAAGGATAATGGCATAAATGAAGATACTGTTAAGTAACGACGATGGCGTAAATGCTAAAGGCATTGCAGTTTTATATCAGGCGCTTATACAAATTGCTGATGTAACTCTGGTTGCACCTGACCGCAACTGTAGTGGCGCTAGTAATTCTTTAACATTAATGAACCCGCTGCGAGCTACAACGCTCGAAAATGGTTTTATGTCGGTTAATGGCACGCCTACTGATTGCGTACATTTAGGTGTAAACCAGTTAGCTGGTGAAAAACCAGATCTAGTTGTTGCAGGCATTAACCATGGTGCCAATTTAGGCGACGATACGCTTTATTCTGGTACCGTTGCCGCTGCAACTGAAGGTCGCCATTTAGGCTTACCTGCAATTGCGGTATCGCTTTGCTCACATAAGGGCGAGCATTTTGAAACAGCCGCCGCGGTTACCGTAAATATTATTAAAGGCTTGGCTTCGCACCCGCTGCCAAAAGATCAAATAATAAATATTAATGTGCCAGATATTCCATTAAGTGAATTAAAAGGGGTGCAAGTAACACGCCTAGGCGCTCGCCACAAAGCCGAAACCATGACCAAACAAACCGATCCTTGGGGTCGTGATATTTATTGGTATGGATCGCTAGGGACTGAAAGCGATGCAGGAGAGGGGACCGATTTTCACGCTATTAACAATGGCTATGCATCGGTGACGCCATTGAGTGTTGATATGACAGCAAAAGATAGCTTAAAAGCCGTAGGAGACTGGTTAGCCGATTTGGAGATTAATCGTGCTCGCTAATTATACACGCAGTGCAAAAGCGTTATCTGACTTACTAAAGCGTGAAGGCGTTGAAGATACACAAGTACTCAGTGCTATAGCTGACATTCCTCGCCATATTTTTATAGATGATGTGCTAAAACATAAAGCCTATGAAAATACAGCGTTACCTATTGGGCAAGGGCAAACTATTTCTCAGCCTTATATAGTAGCGCGCATGACAGAGTTGCTCCGCTTAGCTGGTGTACGCGATAAAGTATTAGAAATTGGCACTGGCTCTGGCTATCAAACTGCAATATTAGCTAAAACGTTTACTAAGGTTTACTCGGTAGAGCGTATTAAAACACTTCAGTGGCAGGCAAAACGCAGGTTGCAGCAACTCGATTTATATAATGTAACCATGAAGCATGGCGATGGTTGGCAAGGCTGGCAATCACAAGCACCGTTTGATGGTATTATAGTGACTGCTGCGGCCTCTAAAGTACCGCAAGACTTACTTGATCAGTTAGCCGATGGCGGCGTGTTATTAGCCCCAATTGGTGAGAGTGATCAAAAATTAATAATGGTTATCCGCAAAGGCGATAATTATAAAGAGCATGTTATTGCTCCCGTTAGATTTGTGCCGCTAGTACCTGGCGATATTGAATAGGAATTCATTTTGAAGTTGTTTACCAAGTTATACGATATGGCCCTAGTGTGGGCAAAACACCGTCATGCGGAACGTTATTTAGCTGCAATGAGCTTTGCAGAGTCAGTTTTTTTTCCAATACCACCCGATGTAATGCTTGCACCTATGTCGCTTGCGCAACCTAAAAAAGCATGGCGCTTTGCAAGCTTTGCCACAATAGCGTCGGTTTTTGGTGGCATAATTGGCTACTTACTCGGTTTTTGGTTATTCGAACCTGTTGTTGAGCCATTAATTGCACAAATGCACTGGCAAGAAAAGTTTGATATCGCGTTAAATTGGTTTAAAGATTACGGTGTTTGGGTTGTGTTTTTAGCTGGTTTTTCGCCGATACCATATAAAGTATTTACAATTGGCGCAGGTGTTTTGCAAATGGCATTTTTGCCATTTTTACTCGCATCAGCTATTGGGCGCGGTGCACGTTTCTTTTTAGTTTCAGCTTTAATGAAGTGGGGCGGGGCTAAAATGGAAGCAAAATTACGTCAGTATATTGAAATACTTGGTTGGGGATTAGTGGTATTAATTGTACTAGCGTACTTTTTATTGCGTTAAGCGTTAAAAATATCAATTGTCTAATTTGGGAGAAAAATACAATGAATAAACAGTTTTTACTGTATGTGACTATATTTATTAGTATTTTTCTCTTTGGTTGTTCTTCTCGCCATATTCCAGCACCTGTTAGCAGCCTAAATAATAATGTTAATGATTTAGGTCATACTATTAACATTAATGGAAGTAGTTATAAAGTGCAAAGAGGAGATACGCTTTATTCTATCGCTTTTAGTGCCGGGCAGGATTTTAGGTTACTAGCAAAAAACAACTCAATTCCATCACCTTACACCATTTTTCCTGGGCAAAATATCTCCTTAATCCCTAAGCCTGAAAAAATTAAAAGGGATGAAAAATATACGAACTTGAGTAAAAAGTCTATAAAAAACACACAAAAAAATAACATAATATTAAAGAAAGAGCTTGATCCCCCAAAACAACGAGAGTATGTTCAGAAACAAGCCAGTAACAAAGTTAGTAATACTAAACGTTTGTCGAGCAGTAAAGTTAAATGGTCTTGGCCTGCAAAGGGCAAAATTACCAAACGCTTTTCTAATAAGGAAAACGGTTATAAAGGTTTACAGATTACTAATCGCAAAGGGGCTTCAGTCTTAGCTGCGGCACAAGGAACAGTGGTATACGCGGGTAACGCTCTTCGAGGATACGGTAGTTTAATCATATTGAAACATAATGATGATTACCTAAGTGCTTATGCACATAACTCGAAATTACTTGTTAAAGAAAAGCAGAAGGTTAAGGCAGGACAAAAAATAGCAGAAATTGGTAATTCAGAGTCTCCGGTCACCGCGCTTCGTTTTGAAATTCGCTACCGAGGGCAAGCTGTCAATCCTGCTAAATACCTACCCTAATTTTTAGGTATTGATAATTGCTCGGGAGAAGGCTTATGGCTAGCGCAGCAAAACTTGACACACACACTACGACTGACGAAAAATTCGATGACATCGCTGCTGATGAAAGCACAACTCTACTAGATAAAGTAGAAGATGATGAAATTTTTGCTAAAGAAGAAGTCACTAAAAATCTTGATGCAACCCAACTTTATTTAGGCGAAATTGGTTTTTCTCCTTTGCTTAGTGCAGAAGAAGAAGTGTTTTTTTCTCGTAAATCACTTAGAGGTTGTGAAGCCTCACGCAAACGTATGATTGAAAGTAACCTACGTTTAGTTGTTAAAATAGCACGCCGTTACAACAACCGCGGCCTGGCTTTACTCGATTTAATTGAAGAAGGGAACTTAGGTTTAATCCGCGCAGTTGAAAAATTTGACCCTGAGCGTGGCTTTAGATTTTCAACTTACGCTACATGGTGGATACGTCAAACAATTGAACGTGCCATTATGAATCAAACTCGCACCATTCGCTTACCTATTCATGTAGTTAAAGAACTTAATGTTTATTTACGTACAGCTCGAGAATTAACTCAAAAACTTGACCATGAGCCAACAGCTGACGAAATTGCAGCTTGCCTAGATAGACCCGTTGAAGACGTAACTAAAATGCTACGTTTAAACGAAAGAATTGCATCAGTAGACATGCCGATTGGTGGTGAAAACGACAGTGTTTTACTTGATATCATTCCTGATGAAAAAAGTGCTGGCCCTGAAGGCGAAGTACAAAACAATGATATTAATAAGCACATTGTAGATTGGTTAGGTGAATTGAACCCTAAACAACGCGAAGTGTTAGCACGTCGATTTGGATTGCTTGGCTACGAGCCATCTACACTTGAAGATGTAGGCCGCGAAATAGGCTTAACACGTGAACGTGTAAGACAAATTCAGGTAGAAGCATTACGTCGCTTAAAAGACATTTTGCAACAAGAAGGTTTAAGTACAGATAGCTTGTTTAATCAGTTTTCGTAACTGGTTAAATAGTTTAAAAGACTATGTGTGTTAAAAAGCCGAAGAATTTATTCTTCGGCTTTTTTTATGCTTGTAAATTAGATGATATAAATTACAACAATGCTTTTAGTTTATATAATAAATCGTGCGCTTGGCGTGGCGATAAATTATCAGGGTCAATTGCGCTTAATTGTTCTTCTACTTCAGAAGGGGCACTTTGTGCAATTTCGTTATTAAAAGTAAAGGCTTGTTGCTCTGTATTTGGTGCAGTAACGCTTTGATGATTTTCAAGCAACTTAAGTTTTTGCTTTGCTTGTGCAATCACAGCTTTAGGAACTCCTGCAAGGGCAGCTACTTGTAAGCCAAAGCTTTTACTTGCAGCGCCGTCGAGAACTGTATGCATAAAGGCGATTGTATCGTTATGCTCTATTGCATCAAGGTGCACGTTTACCAGACCTGTTGTTTGTTCAGCAAGTTCTGTTAACTCAAAGTAGTGCGTTGCAAACAATGTTTTAGCTGATATTTTTGACGCTAAATGATCGGCTGTTGCATACGCAAGCGAGAGCCCATCATAGGTACTTGTACCACGACCAATTTCATCCATTAATACCAAAGACTGCGCCGTGGCATTATTTAAAATAGTCGCTGTTTCGGTCATTTCTACCATGAAGGTTGAGCGACCTGATGCTAAATCATCGCTAGCACCAATACGTGTAAATATGCGATCAATATTACCTATTTTAGCGCTGTCTGCAGGTACATAACTGCCAATGTGAGCCATTAGTACAATAAGTGCTGTTTGGCGCATATAGGTTGATTTACCGCCCATGTTTGGACCTGTAATAATCAACATTTTACGTTGGCTGTTTAATTCAACAGGGTTAGCAATAAACGGTTCTTTCATTACTTGTTCAACAACAGGGTGACGACCTTGCTTAATGCTTATATTGTCGTTATCGCACAGTTCTGGTTTTGCATAATTGAGTGCAAATGCACGTTCGGCCAAGTTATTTAACACGTCTAAATCGGCCAGTGCTGCTGTCATCATTTGCAGCTGTTCAATATGTGGAGCGATAAATCTGAACAGCTCTTCGTATAGTTGCTTTTCAAGCGCTAAGGCTTTTGATTGGCTACCAAGTACTTTATCTTCGTGCTCTTTAAGCTCAGGAATAATATAGCGTTCGTTATTTTTGAGCGTTTGGCGACGAATGTAGTCGGCTGGCACTAAGTGGGCATTGGCGCGGCTTACTTCAATAAAAAAGCCATGTACTCGGTTATAACCAATTTTAAGCGTACTAATACCCGTGCGTTCGCGTTCACGTAACTCTAGTTGTTCAAGTACATCGGTTGCACCTTTACTTAAGTTACGCCACTCATCTAGTTCGCTGTTGTAACCAGGGGCAATAACGCCACCGTCACGAATAAGTACCGGTGGATTTTCTATCACTGCACGTTCTAATAACTCTTGTAAATCAGGGAGCTCAGGCGAGTGCTTGATAATACCCGCTATACGAGGATCGTTAGCATCGCCTAACAAAGTGTGTAGTGGCGCAAGTGCTTGTAATGCGCTGCGAAGGCGAGTTAAATCGCGCGGGCGAGCAGTACATAAAGCTAAGCGTGCAATAACACGCTCTACATCACCAATCTCTTTTAATGATTCGTGTAATTCACCGCACAGTTGTACATCTAAAATAGCGCTAATTGCATTTAAGCGTGAATTTAGCTCGTCTTTATTACGTACAGGTGTATGAATACGGCGCTTAAGTAAACGAGAGCCCATAGGTGTTGCTGTTTTATCAAGTACCTGGGCAAGTGTATTTTCAAACCCACCTGATAAATTAACGGTAAGTTCTAAATTTTTACGGGTTGCGGCATCTAAAATAACAGCGTGTTCGTTGTGCTCAAGCGTAATTGCACGAATATGTGGCAGTGCAATACGTTGTGTATCTTTTACGTATTGCATTAAACAACCGGCAGCAACAAGCGCGCTGTGGGCTTTATCAACACCAAAACCAACTAAATCTTTAGTACCAAACTGATCGCATAATAAGTGCTGAGCCGTATCTAAGTCGAACTCCCACTCTGGGCGGCGGCGGGCACCTTTTATATGCTCAATTAAATGAAAGTTTTCAAAGCTTTCGCTATACAGAAGTTCTGCCGGAGCTAAGCGCTGAATAGTTGAGTTAAAGGCTTCGTCGGTGTTAACCTCTACAACGTTAAAGCGACCAGAGTTAATATCAAGGTACGCGATACCGTACAGACCTTTTTTACTTTGCCAAACGCTAGTAAGAAGATTGTCTTGTCGTTCTTGTAAAAGCGCTTCATCAGAAATTGTACCAGGTGTAACTATACGAACAACTTTACGATCGACAGGGCCTTTACTAGTTGCAGGGTCACCCACTTGTTCACAAATAGCGACTGATTCACCCATTTGGACTAGGCGTGCTAGGTAGTTTTCTACTGCATGATAAGGTACGCCCGCCATAGGGATAGGATCGCCACCGGCTTTACCGCGATGAGTTTGCGAAATATCGAGTAATTGAGCGGCGCGTTTAGCGTCATCAAAAAAGAGTTCGTAAAAATCGCCCATACGATAAAACAATAAAATATCGCGATGCTCTGATTTTATTTTTAGATACTGCTGCATCATAGGGGTTTGTTGTTTTATAGTGTGTGGTGCATAAAGATCAAACGACATGTATTTACCCAAAGGCTGAATATGGAATTACATCAAGAGATTAAAACACTTGCTGCGCAATTAGGCGCTATTTTAACGGATAAATGCTTATGGATCACTAGTGCTGAGTCATGTACTGGTGGCGGAGTGAGTTATGCCCTTACAGATACGCCCGGAAGCTCTGCTTATATTGACCGCGCATTTGTGACTTACAGCAACCAAGCAAAGCAAGATTTGCTAAATGTAAGTGCAAGCACATTAGCAAAGTACGGTGCTGTGAGCGAACAAACAGTGCGTGAAATGGCATTAGGTGCTATTAAAGCAACAAATGCAAATATATCTATAGCTGTATCGGGTATTGCAGGACCTGGCGGGGCAACTGATGGCAAACCTGTGGGACTTGTGTGGTTTGGCATACAAATTAATGACAAAGTACTGACCTTTAAACAAGTATTCTCTGGCGATAGGGCTCAAGTTAGACTGCAAGCTATTGTATTTGCATTGAAAAGTGTAATAGATGAGATAAAATAAAAAAATTAGCTTGATACTGTGATTTCATACAGTATACTTGATTCCATTAGCTGGATTTGGAGAATAAAATGAACGATAACAAACAAAAAGCGTTGGACGCAGCACTATCACAAATTGAACGTCAATTTGGTAAAGGCTCAATTATGAAATTGGGTGATAACAAAGCGTTAAACATTGAATCTGTATCTACAGGCTCATTAGGTATTGATATTGCTTTAGGCATAGGTGGTTTACCTATGGGACGTATTGTTGAAGTATACGGACCTGAGTCATCTGGTAAAACAACGCTTACTTTACAAGTTATCGCAGAAGCACAAAAAGAAGGCAAAACATGTGCCTTTATTGATGCTGAGCATGCTCTAGATCCAGTATATGCCCAAAAATTGGGTGTAAATATAGATGAATTATTTGTATCTCAACCAGATACAGGTGAGCAAGCACTAGAAATTTGTGACATGTTAGTACGCTCAAGCGCAGTAGATGTTGTTGTAATTGACTCGGTTGCTGCACTAACACCAAAAGCTGAAATTGAAGGCGATATGGGCGATTCGCACATGGGCTTACAAGCACGTTTAATGTCGCAAGCATTACGCAAGCTTACTGGTAACATTAAACGCTCTAACACGTTGTGTATTTTCATTAACCAAATCCGTATGAAAATTGGTGTTATGTTTGGTAACCCAGAAACAACAACGGGTGGTAATGCACTTAAGTTTTACGCATCGGTACGTATTGATATTCGTCGTATTGGTTCTGTTAAAGAAGGCGATGAAGTTGTTGGTAACGAAACTCGCGTTAAAATTGTTAAAAACAAAGTAGCGCCGCCGTTTAAACAAGCTGAATTTATCATCATGTATGGTGAAGGTATTTCTAAGCAAGGCGAGCTAATTGACCTAGGCGTTAAGCATAAAATTGTTGAAAAAGCAGGTGCTTGGTATAGTTACTGTGGCAACAAGGTTGGCCAAGGTAAATCTAACTCAATTAAGTTTTTGAAAGAAAACCCAGAAATTGCAGATGAGATTGAAGGCAAGTTACGCGAAATGCTTTTATTAAAAGCAACTATTGAACCAGATGATGGTGAAGATAAGTTGGGCGATGACGCTGATCTTTAACAGCCTCAAAATGAGTTTTTAAGCTTGATTTGACCCGAGCTTTAAAAAGCGTTAATCAGTAATGATTAGCGTTTTTTTGTTATTAAAAACTTAAAGTAGATAACCTGAGCTCTGGATAATAAATCTATCTCGAGCAGCTATTTTCAGCGCTAACTGCGTTGAATTTACTTACAATAGGCCAGCTATTGACGCGTAAATTCGCCTTGTTTCCACTGAAAATCTCTGGCTAGAGAAAATAAATTTAAATACCACTATGATTCAATACGTTAGTAAATCTCTTAACCAGAGTTTAGGTTAGATAAAAATAAAAACGACACATTAAAAATGTGTCGTTTTTTAATTTAACCGCAAAAATCTACAGCCTTTAATTAATCAAATATATTTATAACTGCCAATTTACAGATAGAGCGTAGTTACGCGGTGCACCGTAGTAACCTTGTTCCCAGTATAGGCTGTGCAAATATTTTTCACCTGTGGTGTTATTAACGTTGAAAGTGACTCCTACGTTATCTGTAATTTTGTAAGTGGCCATTAAATCAAGTAACCCGTATGCATCTTGGTTGGTAGTAACACTTGCAATACCATTAGCATCTTTAACTTGAACTCGGCTAGTTGAATCCTGCCAGCGATAGTTTGCACCAAATGATAAGCCATCAACTAAAGGCACTTGGTAGGTTGCGGCCACTTTAAGTTGGTTTTCTGGTGTGTAATCTTTTACTAAATCATCACCATCAATATTTAAATTACTAAAGCTAATACTTGCACTTAAATCATCTGTAAATTTACCACTTAACTCTACTTCAAAACCATTACTACTAATGCCATCAGCTGCATAATAACGCGTATCACTTGGTAATGAGTTAGCTATAGCAACAGCAAGGCCATCTTGTTTTGCATCAAAATAAGCAAACGTTACAAATAACTGGTCGTCTAGAAGCTGTGCTTTGACACCTATTTCGCTACTTTTGCCAGTAACAGCAGGTAGTTGATTGGCATTTATGTCTAGTTCTTTTTGCGGTACAAATGTTTCTGTATAGCTTGCATAAGCCGATAGAGATTCGTTAAAGTCGTACACTGTACCAATGTACGGTATTAGCTCAGAGTCACTTCGAGTTTGAGCAACGCCATAGGCTGTGCCTTTTGTTTCCCAATCGGTATAACGCACGCCAGCGAGCACACTTAAAGGCTCACTTAATTTAATGCGAGTAGATATGTAAGCTGATTTTTGCTCGTTAGTAATATCACTACCATTTACGCCATCAACAAGTGTTGCCTCTGGTACTACACCATCCCACGTTTTAAGTGATGGCATATCTGGAAAACCATTGCCTGTAGTGTAATCGTAAAGAGACTGCTCGTTGTAATCCATTTTAGCTTGGCTAACACCAAATGATAGGTCGTGCTCTTGATTAAATAAATCAAACTTACCACTGGCGTATAAATCAAATAAGTCATGCTTATCTTCGTAATCATAACGGCTAGCATAACCTGTTAAACCAAGTTCAGTATCTCTATCAGGGGTACCGTATACGTAGAACAGCTCTGAGTTTTGCTTGTTTTCGATGTGAGCATAGCGTGCTCTAGCCACCCATGTTGCTGATAAGTTTTGTTCAAGCGTTACATATACTTGCTCTGCACTGTTATCCCAGTAAGACCAATCAGCAGCAGTACTGGTTGATTCGTCATAGTTAGTTGGTGAGCCGTCGGTGTAATAAAGAGGTAGTGCCCCCCAAAGTGGGCTATTAGCATCTTTTTGTTGGTTAACGTAGTTAACGCTTAATAATGTGCTGTCTGTTAATTTGCCTTCGTAGGCTAAATAAATAATTGTTTTATCTGTTTCGTAGCGATCTAGGTATGAATCAGCTTTTTGCTTTGTAAATACAGCACGTACGGCGTGTTCTTCATTTATTGGCGTAGATACATCTAAATCTAAACGTTTTTTATTCCATGAGCCATACGAGGCTGATGCATTTGCTTGTGTTGTGTAAGTTGGCTTTTTTAAAACCATATTTACAGTTGCAGAAGGATTACCGGCACCGGTCATTAAGCCATTAGCGCCACGAACTATTTCTACACGGTCATAAATTGAAGTATCAAGACTGCCTTGAATAGATCCAGAGCTTTGTGGAATACCTAAGCCATCAACTTGAAAGTTAGTAATTTCAAAGCCACGAGCTTTAAAGTAAGTACGATCTGTTTCTATTTGCTCTACTGTTACGCCGGGGGTGCTTTCAAGTACTGAGTTTATATCGTCTAGTGAAAAGTCGTCCATTAATGCGCGTGATACTACCGAGATTGACTGTGGTGTTTCTTTAATTGTTAGACCTAGTTTGGTAGCTGATTGCGCTTCTTCTGTTATGTAGTTTTTGTGATGTTGACCATATACCGCAATTTTTTCGAGAGGTTCATCTTTTACAGTTGCTTCATCAGCAAGTGCATAACCAGATAGAATTAAAGAAGTAGCAAAGCTTAATTTAGATAAACGCAAAACTTGAGGGGACGACATAAGTTTTTCCAGTTAGTTCAAAAAGAAGTGCGTAACTTAATCTAAATGATATCGATTTGCAATTAGGTTGTGTGTTTTTACCTATTATTATTCTATTTTGTTGGATTTTAGCGTCACATAAAGAGATTATGGGTACGAATTGATGAATTATATAGAACTTAATATCCCTTATAAAAAAGCGGCCTAGGCCGCTTTTTTAAAGTAGTTAGCTTTTTAGTTATTAAAAAGAGTATTTAACAGAGAACTGTAAGCGATCTAGATCGCCATCTACGCCACTTTCAGTTTCACGTTCAGCATGCTTTAGTTCAGCACCAAACGTTAAACGTTTAACGGGTGAGTATAGAATATTTGCGCTGTAGCTTTGGCTTGATTCTGTCGGATCGCCAGAAATAGCTAATAAATCAGTGTTGTTATCAGCGCTAAAGAATGAGTATAAGAACGTTGAGCGCCATTTGCTTGTCCACTTGTGCTGGTAAGCAACAAAACCAGAAGTTGAGTCAATCGCATCTAGTTCATCGCCATTAAGTACTGCACCGTGAGCTACGTTTAAGCCTACGTAACGGCCTAAGCCTTTGCCTTGAGTAAGCATAAATTTAAGGTTGTCTTCACCAAGGTTTATTTTACCCGATGCACTAATACCAAAAGATGTTTCATCGGCATCAACACTGCCTACTTTATAAGTAAGTTGGCGAGCAAGCGCGGCAACAACAATGTTACCCCAATCAGCTTTGTGTGTGTAACGAGCTGTAAAATCGGGTAATGATGCATCATCAGTGACTACCATACCGCTAGTCGTAGAAATTGTACTTTCTGGGTTTTCTAATGAGAAAGACCATGCGCCAGTGGTATATTTAATTTGCGATTGACGCACAAACACAGTGCCTTCAGCAGGCCCTACAAAATCAAGCGTTTCAGCAAGGGCACCCACGTTTTGAAAGTTAGACCACGTTTGACCAAATAACCAACCATCGTAAGTAACAAACGCGTGGCGAATACGTGGTGCGTAAGAGTTTGAAACTCGCTCATTACCGCCAGCAGCCGAGGCTAAAAAATCAATCTCAATTTTAGTCTTAACGGTTTTGCCGTTATCCATTAAAGTTGATGTACCAAAATTAAAGCGTGACTCGCGTGCATGCATATCAAATACTGCATCAGAGCTATTGTCGTCACCAACGGTTAGCGTGCTTGGTACGTAAAAATCACGGCCAACGTTTGTACCAGCCGGTGCACCTGCGGAGTAATCACTCCACATTGTGTCTAGCTTGATGTATCCACCGTAAGTAAATTCGGTATCACCAATTTTTGCAGCAGTTGCCGCGTATGCAGTACTTGATAGTGCACATAGTACAGCGCTTGCTGCCAATGTTTTTAATGGGATAAATTTCATTGTGGTGTCCTTTATAGGCTACTTGTTGTCTGTTACTTTTTTTTTCATGTAAGGTTGTATTACTTGCTACGAGTATTACTTACGAATAAAAAGGGTGTTAATTTAGCTTTTCAATACACATATTGTTTTCATTCGTTAAATAAAGCTTTTATTAAGTACTGCAGTAAATACGTTTATTACAGTACCGAACACTGTTGAATATGCGCAATATTTACTCAATTACCTATTGGTCTATAAGACTAAGGTTTTAGAGTTGATAAGTTTGTATTCACTTACATTTAACGCGTTGTATTATTTATGTAAAAAAATTGAAAGCAGAAGGATTATAAACTACAAATGAGCAAATTGGTGAGGAATACAACTAAGGTCTAATACTTAATAAAGTACTGCTGAGTAATCCTTGATAAGAGCCTAAGGCAAGTAATTTAATGGAGACGAAGATGTCACAAAGTATCTATCCAGTTCCGGCGCATATTAAAGATGCGACTCTTGTAGATAAAAATAAATATAATACGCTTTACAAGCAATCTATTGATGACCCAGAAAGTTTTTGGCGTGAGCATGGCAAACGTCTTGATTGGTCTACCCCTTATACAAAAGTTAAAAACACATCATTCGACAAAGGACATATAAATATTAAATGGTATGAGGATGGCTACCTTAATGCTTCGTACAATTGTATCGATCGTCACTTAAAAACCAAAGCAGACAAAACGGCGCTTATTTGGGAAGGTGACAGCCCATCTCAAAGTGAGAATATTACTTATCAACAATTGCATGATGAAGTGGCTAAGTTTGCCAATGGTTTAAAAAAGCTAGGTGTTCAAAAAGGTGATCGTGTAGCGATTTATATGCCTATGACGCCTCAAGCTGTTTATGCAATGCAGGCTTGTGCACGTATTGGTGCTATTCATTCGGTTGTATTTGGTGGCTTTTCACCTTCTGCGATTGCAGATCGTATTCGAGATTCGGGTGCCAAAATTGTTATTACTTCGGATGAAGGGCGCAGAGCAGGTAATTGTGTTCCATTAAAAGCAAATGTAGATGAAGCGGTAGCGCAAGAAACTGTAACCTCAATTGAGCATGTTATTGTGCACCAATTAACCGGCGGTGAAGTTGATTGGAATGAGCACGATATATGGTGGCATGACCTAGTTGCTGATTTACCAGCAAAGTGTGAACCAGAGCCAATGAACGCTGAAGATCCATTGTTTATTTTATATACATCAGGTTCAACAGGTCAGCCGAAGGGTGTTGTGCATACTACTGGTGGCTACTTAGTTTACTCATCAATGACACATGAATACGTATTTGATTTAAAAGAAGACGATGTGTATTGGTGTAGTGCCGATGTAGGTTGGATCACAGGCCACAGTTACATTGCATACGGGCCATTAGTAAACGGTTGTACACAAGTATTATTTGAAGGTGTACCAACTTATCCAACTGCAGGACGTATGGGCGAAATTGTTGATAAACACGGTGTAACTATTTTATATACTGCGCCTACAGCAATTCGTGCGCTAATGGCGAAAGGTGATGAGCCAACTGCTTCGTCAAATCGCGATAGTTTACGTATTTTAGGCTCGGTTGGTGAGCCAATTAATCCAGAAGCATGGACGTGGTATTACGAGAGTATTGGTAAATCTAATTGTCCGATTGTTGATACGTGGTGGCAAACAGAAACCGGTGGCATAATGATTACGCCTTTACCGGGTGCAACTGATACAAAGCCTGGCTCTGCAACCCATCCATTTTTTGGTATTGCGCCAGCATTATTTGATGCTGAAGGTAATACACTCGAAGGTGCCGTAGATGGTAATTTAGTTATTTTAGATAGTTGGCCATCGCAAGCGCGAACTGTTTATGGCGACCATGAACGTTTTGAACAAACTTATTTTAGCGCCTACCCAGGTGTTTACTTTACTGGTGATGGGTGTCGTCGTGATGAAGACGGTTATTACTGGATCACAGGACGTGTGGACGATGTACTTAACGTATCAGGTCATCGCTTAGGTACTGCGGAGATTGAAAGTGCTCTTGTATCACATCCAGCAGTAGCAGAAGCCGCTGTTGTAGGTTACCCGCATGATATTAAAGGCCAAGGTATTTATGTTTATATTACGCCAAATGAAGGTGTAACAGTAAGCGATGAGTTAACCAAAGAGGTACGTAACTGGGTTCGTAAAGAGCTTAGCCCAATAGCATCACCAGATATGATTCAATGGTCTCCAGGTTTACCTAAAACGCGCTCAGGCAAGATTATGCGTCGTATTTTACGTAAAATCGCTGCAAATGAGCACCAACAACTCGGTGATACGTCAACGCTTGCAGATCCATCTGTAGTCGATGAACTAATCGAGAACAGATTAAATCGTTAAATGTGCGTTAAAAACTTGATTACAAGTTGATTCTAAACGTAGTATATCGGCTGTCAGTAAGGGTTTTATACCTAACTGGCAGCCGAATTTATTAGGAGTGAACCATGAGTCAGTTTTTAATAGCGGACGACCATCCGTTATTTCGTGAAGCACTAAAGGGCGCATTGAGCGCAAAATTTGAAGGTTTAGAGGTTTTTGAATCATCCGATTTTGACAGCACACTGCAAGTGTTAAGCGAGCAAGAGGATCTTGATATATTACTGCTAGACCTTCACATGCCAGGTAATGGTGATTTATATGGTCTTATTCGTATTAGAGAAGAATACCCAAGCTTACCTATTGCCGTTGTTTCGGGTAGTGAAGACGCTAATATAGTTTCTAAAGTAATGGGTTACGGCGCTATGGGTTTTATTCCTAAATCGTCATCGTCTGATGATATTGCCAGTGCAATTAACCAAATACTTGAAGGCGATACATGGCTACCAAAAGAGTTAAAAAACAAAGTAGCTGAAATTGAAGGTGAAGACCGAGAAATAGCAGCGCAAGTTGCCTCATTAACACCTCAACAATACCGAGTGCTGCAATATCTGCACGAAGGTTTACTTAATAAGCAAATTGCTTATGAACTGCACATATCAGAAGCAACAGTAAAAGCACACATTACAGCCATATTTAGAAAACTCGGCGTGTACAATCGTACCCAAGCCGTTTTAATTGCCGCGAAATTAAAACTCGAGCCAATAGAGCAGGCATAATTTACATTTAAAAAGTCACTTGCTTAATTATGAGCAAAAAAATGCCAGCAACAATGCTGGCATATTTTTATGTGTAGAATAGTTAATCAGAATTCAGGTTAATAACAAAATGCATACCTTGTTATCAACACTGTTTTATTACCTCAAAATAAACTACTTAATTAAGCGAATTGGTACAATGCTAAGAAAACACTACAGTTTTATTACCATTAATAAATAGCTTATGCTCTGATGCAAGTTGGAGTGCTTTACAAAACACTGTTTTCTCTACATCTTTACCCATTTTAGCCATCATTTCTGCAGTATTAGCGTGCGTTACGCTTGTTACGTCTTGAAGAATGATAGGTCCTTCATCAAGCTCATTATTCACAAAGTGAGCGGTAGCACCAATGATTTTTACGCCGCGCTCAAATGCTTGATGATAAGGTTTAGCACCTATAAATGCGGGTAAAAATGAATGATGAATATTAATTATTTTGCCTTCAAAGCGACCCACAAATTCAGGGCTTAAAATACGCATGTATTTGGCAAGACCAATAATATCAGGGTTGTAGCTGGCAATTAAATCACCTACTTTTTGATCGTGCTCGCTACGAGTTAGTCCTTCGTGCGATACAACATGAAACGGCACATCAAACCCTTTTGCTAAAGGCTCTAAATCAGCGTAGTTAGCAATAACTGCTAATACTTCAATATTAAGAGTTTGTTCAAATTGCTTTAGCAACATACCACCTAAACAATGGGCTTCTTTAGTTGCAAGTAAAACTACTTTAGTTTTTGCACCGCAATGTAGGGCAAGTTTAGCGCCTTGTGGCAACAGTGCGCGTAGTTGATCTAAAAAGTCGCTTTGTGGCTCGCCTGTAAGCTCTGTGCGCATAAAAAATCGCTGTGCGTCTTTATCTACAAACTCGTTGTTACGCGTAATATTTAAATTATTTTTATGACAAAGCCCTGTGATTTTAGCTATTAAGCCTACGTCGTCAGCACATTGGGTGGTTAGTATATAGCTCATTGTCCTCATTCTTACCCTGTGATTAATACTTCATTATTTGTGTTTTGGCACATAAAGCAAGGGCTTTGTGGACTAATCCAATATTAATCATGTTGTTGAGTATAAAAGAGGTAGTAAAGTTAAAAGGTATTGAATAGAGGTTAATAAAGGATAAAAAAATGCCACCTAATTTACAAGGTGGCATTAATACTAATAATCCAGAGTTTAAGTTAATTAACCCTTTGGCTCGGGAGATAAGCTTTCTTCTTGTCTTAAATACCCGGCAGCTTCTTCGTCATCTTTAGCTATCGCTTGCTGAGTAGGTATAGCACGCGTTTGCTGATTTAATTGATGTATTTGTGAAGCATTACCTAAATCACGCTCACTGGTGATTGAGGCGATAGATTCACGGTCTTTCAAGAACGCGATAACGTCTTTTTTGATTGCTTGTAATTGTCCTTCGTCTTTATGCATTTCCATAATATGGCGAGGATGTTCAAGATTTTTCATACCTGTTGCTGCAAACGTAGTAGAAATAACACGAGAAACAATAATCCAAGGCGTTATGCTACTGCGTACTAAAGTATTTTCTGAGCGGGTACTATCATGAATACCAGTACCTGTTGATATTTTAGACTCAGTAAATGTGCCTTCGCATTTAAAGTACACTAGTAGTGATTCAAATTGCATTTCAGCAAAAAATAGATGAGCTGTATTTGTAAGCAATTGCGCAAATGCTTTAATAAGTATACTTATTAGCAATAAGTGAAAGCTTGTCATTAATAGCTCACTAAATTGAATAACATGTTGGTTATTAAATGCTTGTTTAAAGCTACTAATATTTGCAGCGTCAACGTAATGATAAATATTAATAAACGAATACGCTAAAAACACAGTAAACGCTAAGGCTATAATATAAAGCAAGTTACCACTTACTAAAGCAAGTAACCTTGCTAGCGTAAAGTTTTTACCTAAGTCTATTGAGTGCAGTTTAGGTTGAATCTCTTGGATCATTTCACCTTTAAAACCGCCTTTACCTTCAATTTGTTCTTGAAGCTTAGGATCTAATTCGCGATAAACTCTGTTAGGTACTTCTTTATAACGACGGTTAGCCATTACTAGATTGTCTAGGTTTATAAAAATTTCGTCTGGATGAACAGACTCTTGCCAGTTTTCACGTAGTTCTGATACTTCAGCAGAAGGGGTAACTGCATTTAAACGCGCTTTAATCATAATAAAAGCAATTGCGCAGCTCAGAGTGGCTAATACAATAATCGCAATTAAGTACATGCCAGCATGAAGACTAGGTAGTTGCTCAATCCAGCCATCTATTTCTTGTTTGCTAATGTGTTGTTCTTTCATCAGCCATGACATAGAAAGGCCAATAGCGATTGGTAGAATAAAAGATAAAGAAATAATTTTAGCGAGTGCACCAGTACCAAGTGCTTCAATATTTTTTTCAGCGTTTCTAGAAATAGGTTTACCCGTAGAGCGCCACGAAAAAAGCACGTAGAACATTAATATGGCACTATAAACAGGAAATGCTAATTCGCCTGCTTCACCGGTAAAACCCGATAAAGATACAAATGCTACAAGGCCATAAGCAATAAGTGCAACAAGGGTACTTACCCATGAGCCAAATAAGCGCTGAGCAACATTACGAATAGGATAAGGTAGGAATAATAACTTAGGGATTAAGCTGTGAAGTAAACGTGATAAAAAACCATTAGGCTCTTTAAACGTACTGTTTTTACGACCAACCAGCATTTCTTCGAGTGATTGCGCGGTGTAGGCTACTTCTTTTTGTTCTTCTTGGGCGGTTGATGCTTGTGATTTGCTGTAGTTATAAGCAAGTGAAGTAGGGTGGTTTCTGCCTACAAAATACTTAAGAGTTGCATAAATACCACTTGAAAGTGAGCGAATGCCGAATGCTAAAATAAGCATGCCAAACACCATTAAAATCCATCCAGCGGTTGTATCTTCTTTTACTGATCCCGCAGCAATAACAAGTAAACTAATACCCGCTATAGACTCAATGAGTCCTCTTACAGCTGTTACTTTACCTTCAAGTTTGAAGGGGTTTTTTAGTCCAAGATCAATCGATCCATAATCAAAAGCCATTGAATGCTCCTTTTAAACAGCATGCCCAATTAAGGGAGAATATAAGCGTAGTTATAATAACCATTATATATATCGTATTTTTGTTTTTGCTCAATTTTTGATTATATATCAATAAAGTCGTTCAGTTTAAGGTTATTTTAAAGTGGTACATTCTATGCTTTGAAATATAAGCTTAAGCGAGTTAACAATATCTCTTTTAAATGCTTGAGGAGGAATGATGGAATTGATTTACGTTGATGATAGTTTGCCCGGAATTACCCGAAAGAAAAAAAACAAACATTGGCAGTATTTTGACCCAATAGGAAAAATAATTAAAGAGAAGGCCGTTATTGAGCGCTTAAATTCACTCGCGTTCCCGCCTGCTTATAAAAGTGTATGGTTTTGCCCTGAAGAAAATGGGCATATTTTAGCAACAGGTTACGACAGTAAAGGACGAAAGCAGTACCGATATCATCCATTATTTACACAACAACAAGATGCTAAAAAGTATCAAGCTTGTAGTGTGTTTGGACATAAGCTGCCGTTACTTAGGGCTCAATTAAAGGAAGCATTGCAAGGTGATGAGCTCGATTATGAACGTACTTTAGCAGCCATTGTTAGATTAATGGATTTAGGTGCTTTACGGGTGGGGAATGAACGTAATGTAAAACAAAATAAAAGTTTTGGTGCGACAACCCTAAGATCAAGGCATGCAAAATTAACAGGAAAAAATATTAGATTAAAATACCGTGCAAAGTCAGGCAAAGAAAGGGAAGTAAATATAACGGATAAAGCATTGAGTAGTGTTATTAAGGAGCTTCAGGACTTACCCGGGCAACACTTGTTTCAATATATAGAAGAGGGGGAGCGCTCTAACGTTACCTCTACTGAAATCAATCAGTATATTCAAAATATAATGGGTGAAGAATTTAGCGCAAAACACTTTAGAACATGGCGAGCAAGTGTGATTGCTTTTAAAGAAGTGTATGAAGCAAAAGGCGCTATTACATTAAAAAAAATGCTTGATGAAGTGTCTTCAAAGCTTGGGAATACGCCAACAATAGCGCGTAATTCTTATATTCATCCTGATGTTATTGAGCTTTGTAAGAAAAATGAATCAGAACAAACTCATTGGCGCGACAATTTTAAATTACCCCGTAAAACAAAGTATCTTAGTCGGTTTGAGCGCGGTTTATTAGAGTTTTTAACGTAACGATAAAGGCTGTAGCTTACAGCCTTTATGCTAAGTTTTTATATTATGCTATTGCAGCATAAACGTTTCGTATTCTAAATCTTCAAATTGTTTTGAAAGCCAAAATAATCCTACTACCGAGGTAATAATGGTTGCTAATGCAAAGCCATAGCCATAAAACTGCGGTCCAAAAGCAATTGATAACAAAGTTAAAACAACGTTTATTACCAAAAATAACCCCGCTAAAAATAGCACTGTTGAGCGTTTATCTAAATAAAACAAAATATTTAAAATAGATAAAAATATAACTTGTACGCCTACACCTACTACATCAATAAATAAAAGCGTTTTATAGTTTGGATCAATGCCAATAAAGGTAAGTATTTGCTCACCCCATAATAATAAGCAGGCAACGGTAATACCCTGAATTTTAAATATATCGTATAAACCGGCACGCGCAGTTTGGATCATACTGTCTTTTAATATGTAGATCTCTTCAAGAGATGAGCCACCACGAATAGCGGTGTAAAAACGGTCGTACTCTTCTACAAAGTCTGTTTCCATTTTTACTAAAAATACCGCCATACCGGGGATAATAGACAAATAAGCCAAAAATATAGGTAAGTCATAAATTGGGCTGGCTCTTAATGTACCAATAATTTGAATTGATGTGCTTGGAGAATACCAAAAAATGATTTTATCAGCCCATACACCAATGTTATAAAACAGACCACAAAAGAATAGGCTGTAATACACTTTTTTATTGCTTAAAAAGTCAAAGCTTATAAGTTTTTCACCTGGGTAGCGGCGAATAATCATAAATAAAAAGCTAAAAAAGAGCAGTGCTTCGCCTGCAAAAAACGCAAAAAATAAGCCGTCTAGCTGCCAGTCTCTTAATAAATATGCAAGCAATACCATAAAGGCGTAACCACTTAGCATAGTTATTAAAATTAACCGGTACTCTTTCATACCTGATAGAAAAATAGCGCCAAGCCACTGATTACATAAGCTTACAAAGGCACCTAAAATTATAATCTTAGTAACAACGGGTATAGGGAGCATAGGCCATACAGCTAAGCCCACCAATAACGCAGCTATTGTTGTTACAAGTTGCGCACCAAGTAAATTAGGGAGTACTTTTGCCTCTTCTTTTTGAAAAAACAAATCGGCAATAAACCGAGTTAGTAATAACTGCAAGCCACCCGTTAAAATAAGTGAGGCTGCCATCATGTAGGTAACAAGCGTTAAAAACTGAATAATAAGTACTTTAGGTAATACAATTCCTAAACTTAAAATACCAATTAGCATTAACGCTACAATAGAGAGCAGCCAGGGGCCTGAGCCTATTAACCCTGCGTAGCCGTATGCTTCAAAAACTGAGAGCAGGGTATTTTTTTTGAGAATTTTTCGTATCTCAAAACCTATTCCGGCCATGCCATTGTATCCTTATAAAGTTTATCGTAACGGGCAAACATGTGGCTCTCGTCATAAAATTTTTGTACGCGGTCTAAACCACTTTTTTGATACTCAAGCCAAGCTTGCTCATTTGTTAGCATATTTGATATTTGTTGTGCTGTTTCGCTAGGTGAAGCAATTGAGACAACTTCACCAGCTTTACCTAATGCTTTATCTTCATCGGTGCCGCCTTCGATTATTTCGCGGCACGAGCCAACATCACTAGCAAGTACAGGCACACCGGCCGCCATTGCTTCTAAAAGCACTAAAGGCTGCGCTTCGGAAATCGAGGTTAAAGCAACAATTCCGAGCTTAGGTAAAATTTTGGTAATATCTTGCATACCTAAAAACTTAACACTGTTTTGTAAATCAAGGCTGCCTACAAGTAGTTCACACTCTTTGTAATATTGCGGATCTTCTTCATAAGGGCCGATGATCCAGCCTTCGACCTCTGGTAATATCGATTGCGCTTCTTTAATCGCACGTATAAAGGTTTTAATATCTTTTATAGGAACTACACGTCCAATTAATCCAACAACCGGTGGTATCTGTTTTGGACGCTGCTCAAGCGCTTCAATAAAGCGCACTGTTTTAATACCATTAGGTACAACAAATGCTTTTTCAGGCGCTGCACCATCTTTTATTTGGCGCTGTCTGTTACCATCGTATAGCGAAATGATCTTATCTGCTTCTTGGTATGTTGTTCGGCCTATTTGCTCAAAAAAGCTGATCCACATTCGGCGAATAAAGCCCATCTCGGTATTTAAGTTTTTACCTAGGCTTTGTTCAGACTCTTTGATCCAACTGGCTTGAATAAGATCTATTTTTCTCTCTTTGGTGTAAATACCATGCTCGGTCAACAAAAAGGGAGTATCGCTTATTACACTGGCACCAGATCCTAAAATACCAGCATACCCGGTAGATATTGAGTGAATAAGTTTAACTTTTGGAAGTCCACGTGCAATTTCGGCTATTTTAAATAGCGGTTTATATAAATTGCGGTATGACCAAAAAAAGTCAATAAAAGAGGATTCATCACAAAAAGTTGAATAGTAATTGATGAGCACTTGCCACGATGATTCACTATATAAAAAGTCGGCTTCGTTAATACCGTCTTTTTTAGCCAAAGTTTCAAATGCAAATTTTAACAATTCACTCGGAATAGGCTCGTTACAATCTCTAAAATAATTTTGTAGTTGCTGCCAAAAATCAAAGAGCTCTTTTTTATATTTAATGCCATGCTTAGCTTTTATTTCAGAAGTGTCATTTTCCACTAAATAATGAACATGCAGCTTGGTAACGTTTTTAGGTAAAGTATATTGAATCTCGCCATAATGCTCTGGCGCTCCACCTATAAAAACAAGCTCAAAGTTATAATGAGGTAACCCTTCAATTATTTGATGAACCCAGCTAGATACACCACCACGTATGTAAGGGTAGGTACCTTCCAAAAGCAGTAAAATGTCTGCATTTTTATTACTCATGCCAATACTCCTGCAAATGACGTAATTCACTGCCTTTAGGTTGTTCTGGGAGTTCTTTTAAGTAGCGTTTACAGTCGTCAAACTTGTTCATACAAAAGGCAACTTCGGCTTTATAAGGGAGAACATGACGCCTTGCCATACCAAATTCGGTTGCTTTAAGTAAGTACTCATGGGCTATTTCGTATTTGTCTAAGGCTAAAGATATACGGCCTAAAAATATAAAGGTTGCAGGTGTTTTTACGTGCTCAATACTTTGCTGTGCAAGTGTTTCGGCTTTTTCTAAAACGTATTTTCGCAGTGCACCTTGGGCTAAACCTAAGTAGCTAAGTTCCCAATAAAGTTCGGCTAGTTGTTTTTGTAAATGACTCAATTTAGGCTGCTTAGTCGTAACGGCTATTTCTTGCTGATATAAACTGATTTTTTCGTTGAGTTTGGTTTCTTTACCATCAAGGGTTGAGTAGGCGAGTAGGCGAATATCATCTTCTAAATCTTTAAGTGCTAGCTTTAAAATAGGAATAGCTTGTGAGTCACTCATGTGACGAGCTGCCATTACAGCACTTAAACGTTTATTTGGTTCACTCGCGTGCTTTAAAATTGCTTTAAGCCCGCCCATAGAATAGGTTGGATTTGCTGATATAGCTCTGGCTTCAAAAGGAAGCTCAGGTATTTTATGCTCTTCAATTTCTATATCATCGTTTTTTAGAGGTTTACACAGAGCAAACGTAAGCGCTACTACAACACCTATAATTCCAAGTACTGGTAATGTAAACAATAATAAAAACATGAGCAAAAAAGAGCTATAAGGAGTCGTTTTGTATTTTTTAGGTATAAACACATAACTAACAATAGCAAAAAGGATGCTAGCAATAGCATGCAATAGTATAGCTAAAAACCAATTAGGTGTTTCCAGTACTTCTATTAGTGCAAAGTACTGACAAATACACCCTAAAATAGCCGCTATAATAATTATAATCATGAAAGTGAAACCAATCTCTTTATATCATCTGAGCTTATTGGTAGTGCAAGTTGTTGCTCAATAACAATATCAAGCTCAGCTAAAGTGCTACCAGTGCGCTCTTTACACCACGTGTTCATTCGGGCAATAAAGCCTGCTTTTTCAAGTTCATCAGCTAATGGCATTAATAGCAGTAATACCTGATTTTGATTATCATACAAATAAATGTCTAAACCACGGCGTGCTTCACTTAAATAACTCATAAGTTGAGTCGATTTATCAGTAATATTATTGGCTTTTATTTTTAGCAGCTGCGATGGAATGTTGTATCGTTTTGCTTCTTTATTCGCGCGTTTAACTTGGCGAATAAAGTATGGAGACTCTTCATACGTCATTACTGGGTTTGTTATTTCATGGCGCAGCAGGTCGCCAATATGCCCAGCCATAACAGCAAGTAGTGTAAGAGTGGTATTTTTAAGTGCAAAAAATTGTACTCTTTCAACTAAAATAACGCCGTAAATTGTATTATTTACGTCGATAAGTGGGATTGCCATATGGTATTTACTTATACCTAATGCAGTTTTTGCGTCTTTTACTGATACTAATTCTTTTTCTTCAATCATCGCTAATATAAGAGGATCATTTTCAGCTATCTGACCCATTTGGCTAATAGAGGCAAGTGGTGGCTCTAAAACAGTGTCGTTTTCAACTTTATATAATCCCGCTCTTTCTAATAAGCCATATTCAACGAATAGGTCGATTATTTTTTGCGCTGCGCTATCAAGCCTTCTTTCTTTTAATAGCCCGATAGAGGTTCTTACTGCTTGTAGCGATTCACGCAAACTTAACGTGTGGCCAGCAAGCATTTGCTCTATTCTATCGTGAGATGAATTAATTAAGTGATACTGACGAGTAAATGTTTCAAGGCGATCGGTTACGTACTCAAGCTGAATACTTTGTTGTTGATTAGTACGTTCCCACACATCCCTAAATTCGCCAGTGATCATAATTACAATAATGTAGCCAATCATGGCGTTAATATTGAAGTCGCTTTGTGGTGATAAAATATTTGCTTGAAGTAAACAAAGTTGACCAACAAGCAAACATAAAATACTAATAAAGCCTTTTGAAAAGCCATAACGTAGAGAAACTAAAAGTGGGCCAAGTACAGGCCACGAAAACCCTCCCTCAGTCCAAAATGGGTCCTCTGCGTTAAATAATACAGGCAGCCCTAAAGCAAGCGCGGTAAATATAAATACCTCAGCCCATATTTGTAGCTCAGGAACGTCTCTTGGTCTAAGGAAATGTGTTTTCACTCACTAACCTCTATATAAGAAATTAAATCGGCAATCACATCTTGTGCTGTTGCTGCAATGCTATCGCGACCCCAGCCACTTTTAGCAATAGTTCCCGTCCAAATTGGCGTTGTTTGCCCGTTAACTGTGAGTGATAAGGTCAGTGCTACAACAGGTTCTCCGTCAAGACCGGCTTTATAGCGCCACTCTTCAATGCTACCTGTTAGTACATAGTCAGCTTGTTGAGTGCTTAACCATTGCATAGCATTGTCTAAACGGTATTGATCGTCCAGTGGTGGAAGCTCTTTAGTGTTTACGCGAGGAGCGCGTATAAGAGTTGGCAATTTATTTTGCTGCCAAATACTGGCCAAAATATCTTCAGCACGCTCACCAGCAAGCGGTGTTTGAGCATGATTAACAAGTGGCATTAATGCCACAGTTTTTGAAGGGCTAAGCTCTACATCATCAGCAACTCTGCTGGTGGTACATGCTGATAATAGTAATACCAAACACGGTATAATTAAACGAAACATACTCTCTCCTAACATTAAAAATGTACGTAATAACCTAATTGTAATTGTGTATCTGAGTTACCCACTTTATTACTACTTTGGTAACCCAGCTGTAATTTAAATAAATCATCGCCCAGTACAGACCAACCAGCGCCACTTGAAACTGATACATCTACTGTATCGTTAAGTGTTTGATAGCCAGTACTTATATCAAATAACCATGAAGGGCTTGCGCCTAAATAAGGCGGCTCCAACGAACCTGTTGAAGCAAATGAGGTCCCTAGTGCAAAACGTCTAAATGGTTGAAGGTCAACTCTTAGCGGTCTTCTACTTGCATCTGTATTTATTAATGCATTAACACGTTCAAAGTCTTGCCACTGTGCACTAAAATAAGCGTTCCAAATTGGGCGGTCTTTTAAAATACTGTATTGGTAACGTGCATTATATTCTTGGCCATTTATTAGTGAGCTGCCATCGCTTCTTCGAGAAAAAGACATCGCTGCTGCTGATAGCTGTACATTTTGTCTACCATCAATATTGTAGTTAACATAGGCCGTGGCTTTATCTAGCTGAGCATAGCTAAGTAGCGCTTCTGATTGGCGGTTTTCAACATTATATTCAAGCTTTAAACCTACCTGAGTACGCGAATCCCATTGATAACGAGAGTCTAAGCTAAGACCTTGGCGACTAACTAAGCTGCCTTGGTGAGAATCTATTTTTGCATCAAAATACCAACGACCAAATGTCATCTTATCTTCTATCGCAAACAGTAATCCGTTGTTATCAAGATTTTGCTGATTACTTAAACTTAATTTCCATTGCCCATTAGCATAAGGAAAATAAACGTTTACATCGTACTGGCTACTGTTTAAACCAGCCTCTGGCGATAGGTTTATTTCAAGTGCTCTAAAATAGGATGCGCGTGCATTTCTGAGTAAACTCAATTGCGATTCATTTGCCTCGCCAGTAAGTTCTTCGTACCAACGTTGCATGGTGGCATAGGGTTGTTTTAAATAGAGTAGGGCGTTTAGCTCATCTAATTTGCTTAGTGAACCTTCAGCTATAAGCTGTTTCGCTTTATTAAACTCGCCGTTGGTCATATAAAGCTGTAGTTTTTGCCAAGGTTCTAACTTTTGTGCAGCTCGACGTGCTAACCACCAGTTTGCTTGAGGCTCACCAATAGTGTCGGGCGCGAGCTCATCCATGGAGTTTAATTGCATTAAATGAGGAACAGCCATTGCACCTGCCCAGCGGTACATTAGGCCTCTGTATGCGTATTTATCTTTAGGTAAATGCTGTAATAAATAGTGATTTAGCTCGGCAGCATTCGCATAATAACCAAGCTGCTTCATTACATCGGCTAAGTTAACCAGTGTTGTTAAGTCACTTGGATCTGCAACAGCTAGTTTTCGTAAATAAAAGTAAGCACTGTTATATGATTTTTCATAAATAGATAGGCTAGCTAATAATTGCGTCCACGCGTAGGTAGGATCGCTGTCCGAATAGCGAGTTAAAATACGGCTGATCATTATAGTGTCGTGCATTTGTAGCGCTAACCAACCTTGTGCGAGTACAACATCGGGGTCGTATTCACTTAATTTAGCGGCGCGGTTTAGAGTTGTATAAGCCGAATTTAAATCACTTTGATTTTGATACCAATTTGAAAGAATAACCCAAGCAGGGTAGAGAGCTTTATTATAACGTTGTTTATCAAGCTCTGTGTGAATACGGGCAACCGATTTAGCATCGTTTACTTGCGTGCTTAATAATGCAATTTGTATCAGTTGGCGGTCTGTAAGTGACTCATTTTCCCATAGATAATCGAGAAGCTCTTGAGGCCGTCCTTCAAAGCGCAGCTGTTGGTAATAAAGCGTGTCGCCAACACTTAGCGTGCTGATTGCTTTTAGTTGCTCAAAAGCATAAAGCTCATCTTTTTTATCTTGAACACGCATTGCCATATCTACTCGTGCAGTCCAAAATTCTCCATTAGTACTTTGTTGCTTGTTTTTTAAAATAGACAATGCTGTTTTAAAGTCATCCTCAAGCCAAAATGCACGAGCTATCCAAAGTAAGTCTTCTTCATTTTTAGGCCCTTTATATTTAGGCCATAAAGCTCTTAGTGCTTTTAAATTTCCGGAATCGTGAAGTACTTTCGCTTTCCAATATTGCGATAATACACTCTTACCATTTATTTGTTCAAAACGGTCAATATTACTGAGTTCTTGTTTTGTGTTGCCTATAAATTCGTTTGTTTGCATCCACTTAGCAAAGCCATTGCCTTTTAATTGTCGGTTTTGTGCTTTGTATTCATATATATCGTTGGCGTCTTGGTATAAATATAATGCCGCAGCGTCATTAACACTGTCAGTAAGCATCGCTGGGGTTACAGCTCTGTTCGACATTAGCCATTTAAACTCTTTAAGCGCTTCTTTAGGCTTGTTCTGCCAGCGCTTTATTTTCCAATTTAGTAAGCGTAGCTCTTTGTCATTTGGAGTTTGTAGTAATAGCTTGGCGAGTAATTGCTCAGCCCCTTTTGCATTCCCATTTGCTAAACGCAGGTGCATGGCTTTTGTTAAGTACTCGGTGTTATTTGGATCGCTCTTTAATAAGCTTTCAATGGCTTGAGCTGAATCTTCTGTATTGCCAGCTAAGTTAGCTAAATAAAGGGTGCGTTTAACATTAGCTTGGTCGCCATAAGTTTTCCACCAGGCGTAAGCTTGTATCGGATTATTTGCGCCAAGTGCAGTCTCAATCGCTTTAGCTGCAATGTCAGCATTTATATTTGTTTTATAAATAGCGAGAGCTTTGGCTGGTTCGCCAGCGCTCAACCAGTAATCAGCTGCAAGTAGTGGTTGTTTATTTTTTTGATAGTACAGAGCAACTTTTGCGTTTAACCCAACTGCTTTTGCAATAGTTAGTATTTGTTCGTCCCAATGCTTATGGACACCTATTTTTAAAGATAGATCTTCAAAGCGATCGTCAACTTTAGCCCCGCTTGCTAGCCATAATGAGTAAAGCAGCTTTATTTCTAGAGTTGCTTTGCGCTCACCTCTTGGTAGTTTTTCAAGTTCGTTAGTGGCTTGTGAATACTCACTAAGCCCTATATGTAGTTCAACCAATTTTGCGCGTAGCTTTTCGTTGTTAGGCTCAGTGTTGAGCGCTGCATTAAGGTACGATTTTTCAAAGGTATAATCTTGTGAAAGTTCATCATCTTCAAAAAATAAGGTGTGAGGAAATAATGCATAAAGTGCAAAACAACTTACAGCTAATATTGCTAATATTGTTTTTACAGAAATTAACTGAGGGCGCTTTTTAGCATTCATTATCGAGCGACTCCATTGCAGTTAAGATAACCATAAAATTGACCCTTTGGAAGATTAAAGTGCGTCACATTAGCGCGTGTAATACCTTTAAAGTGCTCTCCTAAGCTAGATACAAATTCGCAAGAACGTGCATTAATTAAATCAAGCGAAGCAGGCACCCACGCTTTAAAGCTAACAGGTCCGTTAACTTGCCAGTTATCAATAACAACATTTGCAGACGCTAAATAAGGTTTTTTACTATTTTGACTGTGATCAAAGCTAAGACGAGCTACGTTATTAATAATGTGTATATAGTCACCTTTTTCAGTAACGCCTGACACACCTTCACTTTGGGCAATGTTAGGCATATCAAAATCAGTAGGAATTCGTAAAGTACGAATGTATTTTGAGCTAAATAACCATTCATTATTACTGTTTTTTGCTAGCGCAGAAAAGTAAAAGTCTTTTGCTACTTTTGCGTAATGGCTCAAATGTACCGGTGTATTTGGCCTAGCTAAAACATAATCTATATTGTGTTTTAGTGCGTCTAGTCCCGCAGGGATTTCACCTGAGTAAAAATGAAAATAAATAGTGTAGGGTTTTAATCTATATGGTTTTTCTGTTATTTCAAATGTTTCGGTTAAGCGTCTAAAACCATAATAAGGCCCGTGCCATAAGTTTGTATATACGTTTTCATTTAATATGGGGGCATAAATTTGATACAGCAAATCGTGCTCTGGTCTACCTATTGGTGAAACATGCGTAAGGCTTGGGTTATCGGCATTTACATCTGTATTACCACCGTTGACGTTTAATACGCCAGCATCGCGAGCCAATTCAAGCGCTTTAGGGCCGGGAGTTGCATCGCCTGACCATAACATCATCACTGTTTTTTTGTTTTTTGGTGTCAGGTTTTCATCAATATACTTTATTGAATCGGTGATTTCTTTTTTTAAGCTTATTTTGTCGTAGCCAGGTACATCAAGATGAAAACCATAATCTACTTCATCTTTATCTACTATTCTAAGGCCAGATAACGCAGTCCAAAAATAAGGGTGGCTATAAGTATGCGAAGCAATTTCTACATAAGGCAAATTAAAAATACTGCGCGCTATACCTTCAAGTTTGGCACTTTGTTTTGAATGTAAGCCACTTTTTTCAATATCAGCTTGAATAACCGATGAGGTCAAAGGCAGTTTATAGCGCTTAATTATTTCATCGCGAATCACTTCTGCAGAATATGGTTTACCTGCATAATGTGCCGGGCTTGTGAAGCCATCGCCATCTATATGCAGCGTTAGCATGCGCCTACCGCTTTCAGTTGTCGTATCAGGCACTAGAATCGGAGGTAGTCCCATTGCTTTGGTGAGTAGTGTACGTGGGTCAATAACCCATTTACTCCCTTCCATTGGCAAGGTATCTATAAGCCAAGGTGCAACAACAACCGCGCCATATTTTGTTTTAGTACTCTGCACTATTATAGTTCCATCAGCCGCTTTTATATTGATAAGCGGGGTGGCATCAGTTGCTAATTTCAGTAAGTAGGGCTTAATTATCGCAGGCGATGTTGTCGCTTCGCCTTTTAGCCATGTAGTAAAATGATTAAGTTCATAAGGGGCTGGAGGCAATACGCTAAGCGCTTCAATACCAAGGTTAAGTAATAGTTTAGTTGATTGCGGTAGCTCACCCATAATTAGCTCAGGTACAACGCCTAAGTTACTTTCCAACCAATTAGTAATAGTTGGGGTGTAAAAAGCATCGCTGTTTGTCCATGAAATAATACCAGCATGTAAACTTGGATCTACTAATGGCAAATCTCGTTTAGCTACATCAACATAATCAGGAATATATCCCAAATACTCAATCATGGTCGCAAGCTTTAAATGTACGGTAGTGTAAATGAGTGGTCTTACATTACTGTTGAACGGAATTAGGATGCGTCTTGGTACTGGCGATATGGTTGATGTACCCCATGTTTGTAAGTGCCCATCTGTTACCCAAGGAGTAAAGCCAGCTTGTTTTATTTTTTGCGCCATAGCAAGGCGGTTATCAGGCTGCGCATAATCAATAACTTGTACTTTAAAACCTAAGTTTTGTGCTGTTTTTAATTGTGCGCTTAGCCAAGCTTGATCGTTCTCTGTGGTTAATTTGTAGCTATTATTAGTTGGGTTGTAATGACTATATAAACCTTCAGCAACTAAATCATTGGCTAAACCAGTAAGTTTAGGTAATAACTCAAAGCCTCGATTAAGAATAAGATGCTTATTAAACGTACCAGAGAGGTTTTTTATAATCGCGACTAAGCCATCTTGTTGATCTGATTTACTGTGTTTGTCATCTAAAAGTTGATAGCTGTCTAGCGTATCTAAAAATAAACCACTGAAACCACGCGCTTTTAAAGAAGCTGCGCTGTCTTGCATTTGTTGTTGCCAATCCGTAGATGTTAAATCTGCAATGTGGCTGTTCCAATTAGGATTAACTGAAAGTGAAGAATCACTTTTATTGAACGATTCACCCACACTTAAATAAGCGTAAACGGCAATGTTTCGTTTTTTAAACCAATTAAGCTCGTGCTCGGTAACGAGTTCAGGCTGGACGACAACGCGAGAATAAAAAGTCATTTCGGCTAATGGCATCGGCGCTGAGTAGTAAAAAGCGATACTATTATTTACAGGTGCTGAGAATGCATGAGCAGACACTAAAAGTGCAAGGTATAAAATATATTTCATTAATAATTCATTTTTATTAGATTATAACTGTGGCTCAAAGTGATGCGTTCCGATTTTCTAGTTGTTTGGTATTAGTAATATAGGGTTATTATATGTTAATGGAAGTTTAATATCTATATGTTCATTATTTATATGAACCTAAAATTAATACTAACATGAGTCGTGCGTTAACTCATTACATAGCTGGTGATTAATCGTCTTAGTACGTTATAAAATTAAGTTTAGATCAATGCAGCTGCTAGAACTTTAAATCTCTAGTGAAAGAGTGGCAAATTATATATTAATTAATACGAAGGTCTCAGTGTTTTTAGTGTCCAAATACCTTCCTTGTGACTATAATATCAGCTAATTGAGCATGGTATGAGTTTACTCCCACCAATTTTTTTTATTTACTATGCTTTTAAACCCAATAAAACAATGTAAACAGCCGTAATTTAATTTTTGGCTATTGTCGCTATATATGCATTTATATACCCCGGAGAAATAATGAGTAATTTAAGCTTGAAAAACAAACTGTTGTTATTAGCTATATTGCCCTTAATGCTACTTTTGATTAGCTTGATGCTGAGTTCTTATTATTTAGAGAATAAAAATCAGCAACAAAATTTTGAAGCATTTCAAACTAAACTAATAAGTGACAAACAAACGTTGCTAAGCACCGAGGTAGAAATTGCCAGTAAAATTGTGCGCTACCAAATAGCAAATGGCTCTGAGCAAGATGCTAAAAATGCTTTAAGAGATTTAACATTTGGTCAAGGTGGTTACTTTTTTATATACGACACAAATGGCGTTAGTGTTTTTCATGCATTATTAGGTGATGCTATTGAAGGGCAAAACAAAATAGGGATGACTGACCCTAACGGTAAAAAAATAATAGTGGGCTTATTAGATCAAGCTAGAAAAGGCGGTGGCGCTTTTAACTATCATTTCCAAAAACCAAATACCACAGGCTTAGTTGAAAAAATGGGCTATGCAGCAATGATCCCAGGTACAAACTGGATGATTGGTACTGGCGCATATATGGATGATATAGACGCAGAACTACTTAAATATCAAACAGCAATGCAAGAGCACATGAATGATAAGGTAGTGACCTTATTGCTAATTGCTTTATTTTGGGTTGTGTTAACTATTATATGTGCGTTAATTGCCGCAAATACAATGGTAAAACCAATACAGCGTATGGCGCAAAGCCTTGACGATATTGCCAAAGGTGAGGGCGATTTAACTAAACGTTTAGATATTGATACTAACGATGAAATAGGCCAACTTGGCGAAGCATTTAATATGTTTGTAAGTAAGTTACATGGCATTATTGCTAATGTGGTTGATGTAACACACGATGTAAAAACAGCCTCTAGTGATATAAATACACAAACACGATTAATTGAAGACAAGCTACTTAATCACAATCATGAAACAGACCTTGTTGCGACGGCTATTACCGAAATGTCGGCTACTTCTCATGAGGTGGCTCAAAATACGAACCAAGTGGCAGAGTCAACCCAAGCGGCAACGCAAGAAGTTGCTAAAGCTCAAGAGTGTGTTGATATTTCACTCAGTGAGGTGTCTAACCTAATGGGCGAGATAAACCTAGCCGCAGAACAAGTTGATTCACTCAGTGATCAATCTAAAAAGATTAATAGTGTACTAAGCGTAATTGGTGGAATTGCCGAGCAAACAAATTTACTTGCACTTAATGCTGCAATAGAAGCTGCACGAGCAGGTGAGCAAGGGCGAGGGTTTGCTGTTGTTGCTGATGAGGTAAGAAGCTTAGCAAGTCGTACTCAAGTTAGCACATTAGAGATTAGTGAAATGTTGAGTGAGTTACATAATTTAGTATCGGATGCTGTAGCCGCAATGCAAGCGAGTCAGAATAGTTGTAATCGCTCAGTAGAATCGTCTCGTGCTATTTCAGAAAGTTTAGGTGCGGTAACAACCTCAGTTAGATCAATTAACGACATGAGTACGCAAATTGCGACAGCGGCGCTGGAGCAAAGTAGCGTTACAGAAGAAATAAACCGTAATGTATTTGCCATTCAAGAAATCGTTAATGAACTAACTATTTCAAGCAAAACTACCTCTTCGGTAGGCCAGCATTTAGCTGCGCGTGGTGAAAACTTAGGACAACTCGTTGGCCAGTTTAAAATTTAACAAAGTTTAAAACTTTACAGTAAAAGCCGCTAATAGCGGCTTTATTTTTGTGGCTTAGTTTTAGCCGCTTAGTTTTTATAAAAATTATTGAATTTTTTGTATGTGTTAAGGTCTATCAGCATGCAAATATACCTATACAGTGGAATAACCATGCAAAACATGCCATCAATTAAACGTTGTACTCGAGAAGAGTTAGCGCCAGAGCAAGACTTGGGGCGTTTAGTGTCTTTTTTACGCTCGAGATTAGCCATTCATGTTGATGCCAAGTTACTTCCTATGGACTTAACCTCAGCGCAATATATTGTGGTAGTACTACTTGCGAGAGAGTCGGTTAATACGCTTGCAGGACTTTGTGAGTATATGGTTTATGATCGTGGCGCTATGAGCCGCTTACTAAACCGACTTGAAGAAAAAGGACTCATTATTAAAACGCAATGTGAGCTTGATAAGCGCTCAACTATTTTGTGTTTAAGTGAAAAGGGTAAAGCTCTTTGTCCAGAAATAATGCCTGTAGTAAACGAAGTCTATGCTCAAGCATTAAATGGTTTTTCAGAGCCAGAAAAAAATCAAATAATAGACTTATTATTTAAAGCTATAAATAATCTAGATACATTACCCGAAATTCCCCCCACAAATAGATTATCAATAAAATAGTGATACTGTTTCAACAGAAAGTTAGCGTGCTAATTAGTTGATCTGATTGTGCGTAGAATCTAACTTTGATAATATAGTTGCCTAGGCAATTAAAGTTATCATCTTGTTAGGTTTGTTATGATTGAAAATAATTTGTTAGTACAATTACAGCAGCAATATCCAGAACATACTTTTATGCAACATCACTTAAGTGTTGTCCATAAGGGACGTTTTGCTAACGCGATTGTGTATCGATATAAAGATAATGAATTTGATTTGATTGTTAAAGATTTTAGCCAAAGCCCGTGGCTTATTCGTAAAACATTTGCGCGACTATCTGTAAATCAAGAATATAAAGGGTTGAGCCGATTAGCTGAGCTTGATGCTGTTGCTAATCGCTTTTGTAGGTTATCGCCGATAGCTGTGGCTTATAACTATATTGAAGGCATGCCACTGCGCTCTTTAATTCATGAAGACAAAACACTACCTGTTAACTTTTTTAGCGAGCTTGAGCGCCAAGTAGCAAAAATGCATCGTAAAGGCATCGTGCATTTAGACTTGCGTAATATGGGTAATATTTTATGCGGCGCAGACGGTAAACCTTATTTTATTGATTTTCAGTCAACCATTAGCTTCTCGCGTTTTCCGCGTTGGTTGCAACGCTTTATGCGAGGCTCTGACATGTCAGGTGTATATAAAGCATGGAATAAATTGGGCGATCAACCTCTGCCTAAAAAAAAGCAAGACTATTTAGATCGCTTCAATCACGTGCGTAAACGCTGGATTTTTAAAGGTTACCCAATACAGCGTGGCTATGCGTGGGGCGCTGCACTTATTACTCAATTTGTAGATTCTGACTTAGTACGAAATATTACCGATAGACTTTAATTAAAAGCATAAACCGTAATTTAAAAACACCTTATTCATTGTGTGATTTTGCCCATATTAGCCTGGCTAATATGGGATTTTTTTTATTATAAGTAATCCGTTTGGTTTACTTACTTGTCGTTTAATTCCTTAAAAACAATTCCTTTTACTGTTTTTTTAATTTTTTAAAATAAATATTAGTACTGCATTTAGTTTGCCCATACAATGCGCAAAAATAGCCTGCGCATGCTTAATAAGTTCACGTTTTTTCTGCAATTTTTTATTGTTCAAGTAAACTGTGAATAATGTACGCTTTTAAATTTAAGGTTTTAAGATGATTGAGTATCCGGTAGACCAACTTCCACAGCTCATAAATGATTTATTGCAATGCGATACAACAGAACGCAAAAATAAATTATTAGCAGATGCGCAGTTAACGCTTTCAACAGAGCACCTGTCATTACTTTTTGAGGCGATACCAAAAGAACAACGACTTGAAATTTGGCAGTTGCTTGACGAAGACACGCAACACGAAATTTTTGTTAATTTAAGTGAAGATAGTTGCTTGTGGTTGCTGCAAACACTAGAAGACACTGAGGCTTTTAAACTTCTTGATGAAGTTAATGTAGAAGAGCTACTGGAACTTGAAGAAGTTATACCAGAGCGATTTGTTGAGTATGCAAAAAAGCAACTCGATGAAGCGCAAACCAAACAATATGAATTAGCGCAGCAATACCCGCCAGAACAACTTGGTCACTGGTTAGGTTTTGACTTTTTAAAAGTATCGGAGAAGCTAACAGCCGGTGGTGCTAAAAAATTGCTACATAAAGGTTTACCGCAATACAGTGAAGTTATTTATTTAGTAAGCCGCAAGGGTAGTTTAATAGGTGAGGTTGCGGTAAATGATTTAATAAAAGCCAGCGACACTGATAACTTAATGACATTGGCAAATCATGACTTTTCATCGCTCCATGCTGATGATGATTTATATGAAGCGGCAGAGGTGGTGATTCACAGTGAAAAAATGGCACTGCCAGTGGTTAATGCTGATAACAAATTACTTGGGCGATTAACCATTGCCTCTGCTTATGAATTACGACAAGAAATTGCTGATGAAGCAGCCGCTAAAGCCGGTGGTTTACGTGAAGACGAAGACCTGTTCGCAAGTGTGCGAAAAAGTGCTAAAAACCGTGGTATATGGTTAGGTATTAACTTAGCTACTGCCTTTTTAGCGTCCTGGTTCATCGGTTTATTTGGCGCAACTATAGAACAGGTTGTAGCACTCGCTGTATTAATGCCAGTGGTTGCTTCTATGGGCGGGATCGCAGGTAGTCAAACATTAACCGTTATTGTGCGTGGTTTAGCGCTCGGACAGGTTACAGATTCAAACCGCAATGCGTTACTTAAAAAAGAGCTACGTGTTGGCGCTGTAAATGGCTTGGTATGGGCGTTTGTAATAGGCCTGCTTACCTTCTTATGGTTTAACGATTTAATGCTCAGTATTACGATTACGGTAGCCATATTATTGAATTTAGTGGCCGCGTCACTAGCTGGTGTTGTTATTCCGTCTATTTTAGACAAAATGAAAATTGATCCTGCGTTATCTGGCTCGGTAATTTTAACTACCGTTACCGATATTGTTGGGTTTGTTACCTTTTTAGGTTTAGGCAGTTTATTGCTTTTATAAGCCTTATACCAATTCGCTTAATTAAGTGAATTGGTATTACTAACAGGAAAATACAATGACCTTTGAAGTCATGATTTGGTGTGCAATTGCTTTGTGTATTTCACAATCGGCAATATTTTCGGGCTTAAACTTAGCGTTTTTTTCACTAAGTAGGCTTCAGCTCGAAATGGAAAGTGCAAAAGGGAACGAGGCGGCCATAAAAGTGATGGCCCTTCGAAACGACTCTAACTTTTTATTATCGACTATTTTGTGGGGCAACGTAGGTATTAACGTACTACTTACACTACTTTCTGATTCGGTATTAATGGGCGCAAGTTCGTTTTTATTCTCAACTATCGCAATTACTATTATTGGTGAAATAACACCGCAGGCTTATTTTTCGCGTAATGCGCTAAAAATGGCGAGCCTACTTTCGCCGCTAATTAAGTTTTATCAGATTCTGTTTTATGTAGTTGCTAAGCCAACGGCTTTAATTCTCGATGCATGGTTAGGTAAAGAGGGGATTACGTACTTTGCTGAAAGTGAGCTCAGAGGTATTATTCGCAAACACATAGAAGCAGAAGAGGCTGATGTTCAGCACGTTGAGGGAATAGGCGCGCTTAACTTTTTTAGCTTAGATGAAATAAGCGTAACCAAAGAGGGTGAGGTAATTGATCCAGACTCTATTATTGCTTTGCCTACTAAGCTTGATTTGCCTATTTTCCCAGACCTTACATTAACGACTGATAATGAGTTTTTACGAAAACTACATAAGTCAGGTTATAACTGGGTGATCATTACCAATGAAGACGGTTGGCCTTTATTAGTGGTAGATGCTGACGGCTTTTTACGTTCAGCCTTGTTTGAACCAGAGACGTTCGACCCTTATCATTATTGTCACAGACCTATTA
Source organism: Pseudoalteromonas sp. NZS100_1 (assembly GCF_015864285.1). Taxonomy (NCBI): domain Bacteria; kingdom Pseudomonadati; phylum Pseudomonadota; class Gammaproteobacteria; order Alteromonadales; family Pseudoalteromonadaceae; genus Pseudoalteromonas; species Pseudoalteromonas sp. NZS100_1. Next base: position 304 of record NZ_JADYXN010000016.1, on the reverse strand, counting down.
TTGTTGCTGATGAGGCGATGCGCCTGAGTGAAGTTATTTTAAAAATACGGGCTAGTCATTCTTTAGATAAATCGTTTGATGGGGCCATTGATCACGATGTGGTGTTAGTGTGGAGTGATGTGAAGCGCATTATTACCGGCGCTGATATATTTGGTCGGTTACTCAAAGGTATGAGTGCACCAAAACTCGAACTGCATGAAAATACAGAAAATAAAAAGCAGCTATAAAGCTGTCTCTTGATCACAAGTCTGGCTCAAGAGATTTTGCTAAATCGTAGCCTTCCAGGATGGCTTGTAACTTAAGC
>NZ_JADYXN010000158.1:458-698 GCF_015864285.1 Pseudoalteromonas sp. NZS100_1 | reverse complement strand
CAATGGGCGTTGCGGCGAACCGTCCGTGCGGGACCGGAGGACGCCGGCAGAATAAGCCCGGCGCCGCGCCATCAGGCGGGCACCGGGCCAGTTCCTCAGCCGTTCAGCTTGTCCTTGACCGCCTTGGCGGGGGTGAAGCCGAGCTTCTTGGAGGCAGCGATCTGGATGGTCGCGCCGGTCGAAGGATTGCGGCCTTCACGGGCGGCCGACTCCTTGACCTTGAACTTGCCGAAGCCGTTG
>NZ_JADYXN010000158.1:0-412 GCF_015864285.1 Pseudoalteromonas sp. NZS100_1 | reverse complement strand
ACCAGCTTGCGGGCATCGGCCTTGGTGATGTTGTGGGCCGAAGCCAGGGTGTCGGCGAGGTCGCTGTTGTTCATGGAATAGGCTTTCCTTTGTTGTTGGCGCGCATTGCATAGCTGGCACGAAAGCCAAGGTCCATCGGTCCTGAGCGTCCGATTGCGCTTAAAAGTGCGGTTAATGCGGCGTTTCAGACGCTTTGCGCATGCGCGCATGCCAACCGGCCGGTCAAAGGCCGATATTGCGGCCTGAGCGGCCGGATCATCATCAATGTAAAGGTGGCGGAGACGGAGGCCGCCGGGATTCGAACTAAACAAGTCTAGGCATGTCCAATTTTCCCCACCGTTCCGAATAGGAAATGAGAACAGTTGCAGAACGTTAGCTAATGATGTCTAATCCCAGCTAACGCCCTGAGTGG
>NZ_JADYXN010000157.1:0-699 GCF_015864285.1 Pseudoalteromonas sp. NZS100_1 | reverse complement strand
GAAGGACGGGACCAGGTTCTGGATCACCTGGTTCATGTCGGCGACGCCCTGCTTCTGCAGTTCCTCGCCGGAATAGACATCGATCGGCGTCGGCGATTCGGCGACGGTACGGTCGGTACGCCGCGTGCCGGTGACGATGATCGTCTGGCCGGGCGTTTCCGCTGCGGCCGCCTGGGGCGCGACATCCTGCGCAAGAACAGGCATGGAATAGGACAGTGCAATGGCAATCGCACTGCATGAAAACAGACCCTGATACTTCATCAAAAAGCCCCCTATTTCTTTTTTTAGAGACCTTTCGACACCCCCCTCTTTTTGTTGCCGGATGAGATCGGAATGGACGCAGTTATCCGTTCCTGAAATCGGAAATTTCAGTGCGTTTCACTCAGTAACATCTGGAAATATCAGGCTGGCATAATTGCATCGACTGCGAAATGGCCCTTTGGGCGGCCGCAAAAATTTGTTCGTAAGCGCAATAATTCGTGCCGTAAAACAATGTGTCAAATCATTGTAACACAAAGAAAAAGGCGGCAGCCCTGGGGGCCACCGCCTGTTTCATTTTTACAACTGTCAAGGACAGTTTTGAAGGATCAACCTTCGGTGCGGGTATCGCGGCGCTCGGCGATACGAGCGCGCTTGCCGGTGCGGCCACGCAGATAATAGAGCTTGGCACGACGCACGACACCGCGACGAACGACGGTG
>NZ_JADYXN010000156.1:0-700 GCF_015864285.1 Pseudoalteromonas sp. NZS100_1 | reverse complement strand
CCACAGGCTCCACAATTCCTTCACGCCCAGACGGTAGATGTTGGAGAGCTTCTGGCGCATGTCAGCTTTCCTGCTTTTTAAGGAGCGCGATCGCCAGACCGACGATGACCGGTCCCGAGACCAGGAGCGGCCAGAAGGAGTGGACGAGGTCGCCAAAGCCCAGCGCCTTGTTGAACACGCCGCGCGTGATCGTGAACATATGGCTTGCGGGATAGATCTCGCCGATCGCCCGCCCTACCCCTTCGAGCGACGATACGGGATCTATCATGCCGCCATAGGTCACCGCCGGGATCAGGGTGCCGACCATGGCGAGGAACATCGCCGCGATCTGGGTGCGCGTTATGGCGGAGGCAAGCAGACCCATGCCCGTCGCGATCAGCGAGAAGAGGAAAGCCGACGTCATCATGGCCACGATGCTGCCATTGGGAAGAACATCGAAGAGGATGGCCGAGACCAGCACCATGACGATGAAATTGACCATGGCGAGCGCGACATAGGGCAGTTGCTTGCCCAGCAGGAACTCCGCGCGGGTGACGGGTGTCACATAGAGATTGATGATCGCGCCCGTCTCCTTCTCGCGCACCACGGCCAGGGCCGCGAGCATGGCGGGCAACATCAGCAACAGCAGCGGAATGACCGCGGGCACCATCGCCGGCAGGCTTTTCACGTCGGGATTGTAGCGAAATCGGTTCTCGACCGA
>NZ_JADYXN010000155.1:353-704 GCF_015864285.1 Pseudoalteromonas sp. NZS100_1 | reverse complement strand
CCCTTCATCCGGTTGACATCGTCGACGGCGATGGTGCCGCGACCACGGAAGTAAATGACGAGGATGGCGAGGCCGATGGCCGCTTCACCCGCCGCGACGGTCAGCACGAACATCGAGAAGACCTGGCCCACCAGATCGCCCAGGAAGGCGCTGAAGGCGACGAGGTTGATGTTCACGCTGAGGAGGATCAGCTCGATCGCCATCAGGATGATGATGACATTCTTGCGGTTGATGAAGATGCCGAGAACGCCGAGCGTGAAGAGCACCGCCGAAACGGCGAGATAATGGCCGACCGAAATCACAATTCCATCCCCTGCCCGACGCCCGGATCGACCAGCCGCGTCGCATCCT
>NZ_JADYXN010000155.1:0-343 GCF_015864285.1 Pseudoalteromonas sp. NZS100_1 | reverse complement strand
CCATCACGAAGAGGATGGCGCTGACCACCATATAATGTTGAAGGCCGATCACAGCTCCACCCCCTGCCCCACGGGCTGATTGATGTTGCGCACGGCGTCCTGCGGACGACGGCGGTTCTGCTTGGCAACATTCTGACCACGGACGCCGCCACGGGCACGATGGGTCAGCACGATGGCGCCGATCATCGCGACCAGCAGGACGATACCCGCCGCCTCGAACAGGAAGATGTAGCGCGTGTAGAGCAGCTCGCCGATCTGCTGGATATTGCTCTTGTCGCTGACGACCGGCGCGGCGCGCGCGGCGAGATCGACCCCACCCGCGCTCCAGGCGCCGACCGCGAAC
>NZ_JADYXN010000154.1:0-705 GCF_015864285.1 Pseudoalteromonas sp. NZS100_1 | reverse complement strand
TGGGGGGAGCGTTTTTCCAGAATGAATTATGTTGCAAGCACGGTGCGCCTGGGCGCGCCGATGAATTTCGGCCTGCTGCGGATCGCGCCGCTGATCGCGCAGTTCACCAAGGAAAACCCGCTGGTCGATGTCGACCTGCATCTGTCCGATGCCAAGATCGACATCGTCGAACTGGGTCTTGATGCCACCATCCGCATCGCCGACATGCCTGACAGTTCGCTGCGCGCGCGCCGGCTGGCGGACGTCCATATGCATGTCGTCGCCTCGCCCGCCTATCTGGCCGAGCGCGGCCGCCCGACCCATCCGTCCGACCTCGGCAGCCATGACTGCCTCTGCTATTCCAACGTCACCGCGCCCGATGTCTGGCGCTTCACCGGGCCGGGGCAGCAGAATGTGACGGTGCAGGTCCGCCCGCGCATTACCGTCAACAGCGGCGAGGCGATGATGCCCGCGCTGCGGCTGGGCGTCGGCATCGCCCGTCTGCCCGATTTCATCGTCGGCGATGCGATCCGGTCGGGCGAGCTGGAGGAGATATTGCTCGACTGGCGGCCGCCGCCCTTCGGCCTGCATCTGGTGACGCCGCCCTCGCGGCTGCGGCCGGCACGGGTGGAGGCGCTGCTCGACTTCCTGACCCGCCACCATGGTTGTTGAGGCTGGTTTACGAAGTGCAAATTTCCGCCTTGTGATGGCCGTGGATCGCCCCTG
>NZ_JADYXN010000153.1:385-708 GCF_015864285.1 Pseudoalteromonas sp. NZS100_1 | reverse complement strand
GGGTCGCGGCCGACCGCTATGCGACGTTGCGCAAGTTCGCCCCTGATCTGCTTGAAGCGCTACAGTTCAGGGCCGGAAAGGGCAGCGCGAAAACGATTGCCGCTATCGAGATGCTGCGCGACCTCAATAGGTCGGGCAAGCGCGATCTGCCTGCCGACGCTCCGATGCCCTTCCGCAAGGAATGGCAGAAAATCGTCATGGGCGATGACGGCAAGATCAATCGGCGGCTCTGGGAAATCGCGACTATCGCGCATCTGCGCAACAAGCTGCGATCCGGTGATGTCTGGGTGGAACGATCGACGGGATACCGCCAGTTTGACAGC
>NZ_JADYXN010000153.1:0-331 GCF_015864285.1 Pseudoalteromonas sp. NZS100_1 | reverse complement strand
ACCTGCTAAGCGAACCGAAGGCCAAGCCGATCGTGTCGGCTCTTGGTCTGCCACCCACAGCCGGCGAATGGCTCGAACAGCGGGGCCGCGAACTGGACTGGCGGCTGAAGAAATTCGCCCGGAGCCTGAAGCGCGACGCTCTGGAGGGTGTGCGATACCGCGACGGCCGCCTCCAGATATCCCCCGTTCGCACGATCGCAACGCCCGACGCCGAAGCCCTGGCCGACCGGCTCGATGCGATGATGCCACGCATCCGTATCACCGAACTGCTACATGAGGTGGCGCAGGAAACTGGCTTTCTTTCGGCGTTCACCAACCTGCGCACCGGCGA
>NZ_JADYXN010000152.1:0-708 GCF_015864285.1 Pseudoalteromonas sp. NZS100_1 | reverse complement strand
ATATCGACCGGGCGATGGTGCTTATTGGGCGGTCCATCCGCCGTCGATCGAGAGATTGGCGCCGGTGACCTGGGCGGCGGCGTCGCTGCAGAGATAGAGGGCAGTGGCGGCGACCTGTTCGGCGGTGACGAATCGCTTGGTCGGCTGGCCGGCGAGCAGCACGTCGTTCATCACCTGCTCGCGGGTCATGTTCCGCGCCTTCATCGTGTCGGGAATCTGGTTTTCCACGAGCGGAGTCCAGACATAGCCGGGCGAGATGCAGTTGGCGGTGATGCCGAAGGTGGCGACTTCCAGCGCGACCGTCTTGGTGAAGCCGTTGAGGCCATGCTTGGCGGTTACATAGGCGCTCTTGAAGGGCGAGGCGACCAGCGAATGGGCCGACGCGGTCTGGATGATCCGGCCCCACTTCTTGTCCTTCATGTAAGGAATGGCAAGGCGCGTGGTGTGGAAGGCGGCGTTGAGGTTCAGCGCGATGATGAGATCCCATTTGTCGAGCGGGAATTCCTCGACCGGGGCGACATGCTGCATGCCGGCATTGTTGATGAGGATGTCGACGCCGCCGAAGGCATCGGCCGCTTCCTGCATCATCGCCTCGATCTGGTCGACCTTGGTCAGGTCATGGCCGCTGTAGAGCGCCTTGGCGCCCGAGAGGGTTTCAAGGCCGAGCCGTTCCTTCTCGATTCCGTCCGCGTCGCCAAAGCCGTTGAT
>NZ_JADYXN010000151.1:0-711 GCF_015864285.1 Pseudoalteromonas sp. NZS100_1 | reverse complement strand
GGCGCCTGGGACCAGTATCGCAAGCCCTTTGCCGACTTCATGGGCGCGAAGGTCGAGCAGATGGCGATCCTGCGCAACTGTACCGAGGCGAACAGCTATATCGCCAATGGCTTCGACATGAAGCCGGGCGACGAGGTGCTGATATCCGATGAGGAACATGGATCGGGCGAAATGCCCTGGATGCTGCGGTCGCGCCGCTATGGCGTGGTGATCAAGAAATTCGCCATGCCCAAGCCGCCGAAGAACGCGGCCGAAATCCTTAACCGCATCAGCGACGCGATCACGCCGAAAACGCGGATCATCTTCGTCAGCCATATCAGCACCTCGACCGGCGTGGTGCTGCCGGCCAAGGAGATCGCCGCGCTCGCCCGGTCGAAGGGGATCATCTCCGCCTTCGACGGCGCCCATGCGCCGGGCATGATGAAGGTCGACCTCAACGATATCGGCTGCGACCTCTATACCGGGTCGATGCACAAATGGCTGTTCGCGACCAAAGGCACCGGCTTCCTCTACCTACGCGACAAGAGCGTGATGGACCGGGTCTGGAACACGATCGCGACCGGCGGCTATGACGATCCGACGCGGATGGCGGATCGCTACATGCAGATCGGCTCCTCCTGCATCCCGACCTTGATGGGCCTCAACGCCGCGATCAGCTTCGCCGACAGCATCGGCATGGACCGGATCGAGGCGCGCAACCGCATGCTCGCC
>NZ_JADYXN010000150.1:0-684 GCF_015864285.1 Pseudoalteromonas sp. NZS100_1 | reverse complement strand
AACCCTTTGGAGACTGACCGATCATGACCAAGCGCAGTTCTACTCCCGCCGACGCCGTGCTGGTAGCCATCGATATGTCCAAGCACCGCCAGGAAGTTCTGCTTGAACGACCGGAGGGCGGCCGCCGGCGCCGCATGACAGTGATGGCGACGAAGGCGGATTATGATCGCCTGGCCGACGATCTGACGATCATTGGCAAGCCCGTGATTGTCGGTTTCGAAGCGACTGGCAACTATCACCGCACGCTGGCGCATCGATTGCTGTCCGCCGGGTTTGAGTTGCGCCTGATCTCGTCGGTCGCCTTGGCCCGGACGCGCGAAGCGCTGCACAATGGCTGGGACAAGAACGATTCCAAGGACGCGCAAGTGATCCTGCATATGTTGAGGATCGGTGCGACCCAGCGCTATGTCGATCCGCTGGCAGCCGGTATCAACGATCTGCAGGAGATGTCGAAGACGCATGAAGCCATATCAAAGGCGAAGACCCAGGCCTGGCATAGGATCCTGACCCACTACCTGCCGCTGTATTTCCCGGAGATCGAGCGTTTCGCCGGCAACAGCCGGTCTGACTGGTTCCTGGCGCTGATCGAACGTTTCCCGACGCCGGGGAGCATCATCTCGATCGGCCGCGAAGCCTTCACTGAACAGGCCTGGCCGTTGATCGGTCGCAAGGTCTCCAAGGCCC
>NZ_JADYXN010000149.1:0-719 GCF_015864285.1 Pseudoalteromonas sp. NZS100_1 | reverse complement strand
CAGAGCGAAATATTATTAGTTTTAAAGTTAATTATTTAATAGTTAAGTCATTATTTTTTATAATTATTCAGTATATTCAGCTAAATTTAAGTTTGTTATTTAACCGATATTTGTTATGCTTAAAAAAGTAACAAATTATTGGATTTATTTATGCGTGCATTTAAAGCTGGGATATTAATTGCGTCGGCATTATTATTTATTGGAGCATTTAGCTTTGCTCCAACTACAAAGCAAGAATTAAGCTCTGTAAATAATTGCCATAACCAAGAGCAAGCTAGCAGTGCTCAAAATACTGCTCATGCATGTATAAAAATTGAAGATGATTCATCTTGGTTTTCGTGGATAACAGGTGATAGCCGTAGTGCACAATTTCACTACCTTGATCTATTAGAATTACTTACTAGCTCTGAAGACTCAAAAAAGACCCCATCTTTAAAACCATTATTTTAAATAATTTTATAATGTTTAGCGCATTAAAATTGCGCTAGCAATATTTTATATTTAATCAGATACAAACGCAGTTTAGACTTAAAACTGCACTTTCCATCTTCAATTATTATAATTGCGATTATACTTAATTATAACTTTTGTATTTTAGGTTTACGCAATTGATTCTTTAGTGGTAAATACATTGCCATTAACTCATCAACTTTGTTACGAGACCCGCCTTTAGGACTAATAGTGCGCTTTACTTGAATTTGGTCGAGCGAAGCTTGGCT
>NZ_JADYXN010000015.1:0-103977 GCF_015864285.1 Pseudoalteromonas sp. NZS100_1 | reverse complement strand
TTTATAGATGCTAAATATAGCGTTAGTGATTATATCAACGGATATTACAACAACGTTAGGCCGCATCATTATAATGCTGGTTTAGCGCCAAATGAATCTGAGGTTAGATATCAAGATTCTAAAACTGTGGCCAAATTTTATTGACCACTACACCATTAGGCCAGATTAATTTACAATTGGAGTGGCTGTCTAGTTTAATGCGAGCTTTGATATCACGCGTAAACATTCGACAATCGATTGTACCCAGATAAAAACCCGGCTATGGTTTGTTTATCAAGATAAATAAACCAGCTAATTTACAGGTTCGTTATGTCTCACGGGGGGTTTATCGCTCTATGAATGTGTTTCTAATAATTGCAGGTACATTAAGTGCTGTTGTAGCAACTTTGCATTTAGGTTGTATCTATTTTGGAGGTTCTTGGTATCGGTTCTTCGGTGCAGGAGAGAAAATGGCATTACTTTCTGAGCAAGGAAGTATTAAACCAACTCTTATTACTAGTGTAATTGTTCTGATTCTATCAACTTGGTCATTGTATGCATTTTCAGCCGCAGGTGTTATTTTTAAACTTCCATTCATCCGACTAGCTCTTGTGTTAATAACTTTTATTTATTTAGCTCGTGGGATTACTGGACTCTTTCTAATAAATAACCCTATGGGGCGTTCGCCTGAGTTTTGGGTTTGGAGTTCTATTATTTGTTTATCTTTTGGTATTGTTCACCTTGTTGGTTTAAAACAACAATGGGCAAGCTTGTGAGTAAAGTGTAATCTAATAAAGAATCAAACAAGGGCTATTACAATTGGCTTTTGGTAAAGCATTATATTTATAGTTAACTACTGGTCGCCAATAATTGACGGAACAAGGAATATTAAAATGGATAAAATGTCAGTTCACATAACCTCCAAACCTTTAGAAACTTACCCGCAAAAACAAACTTTAAAGGTGGTAGCTGATGAAGTAACCGAAAAAGCGACTATTCACAAAGCAGCAGATCAAAGTGACCAAGTAGATATATCCGAAGAAGAAAAAGAAAAAAGCCTGGAAGATCAAAATAGAGAGGCGTTACGTAAATTATCAGGCAATGAAGATGTAAGTCAGGCATCACAATCTGAAGAAGATCCTATAGATGAACAGATTGCTGAAATACAAGAGAAGCTTGAAAAGCTACTACAAGAAGCTGCATTATTACGCAGTAAAGAAGATGAAGAGTCGCAGGCTAAAGTGAAGGTGCTAGAAGCCGAAATTACAGGGCTTAACACTCAACTTATTGAGTTATTGAGACAGCAATTAGAATCGGGTAAATAATAAGCATAGTAAGTATTCGCAAAGGCAGTTGGAGACAAGAACGTTATTAAGAACATAATAAAGACGCTCATCTTAATTTTAAAACTAAAGGGGTTAACCCTGATCTTACTGATCAAATTACTTAATTAACCAAAGTGGCTTATTTAAAGCCGCTATCTTACTTTAAAAGCGAAGCGGCTCTTACCCCCTTTGTGAATTAGTTTGCTGTCATCAACATCAGCTTCGCATCTTTCCCATCGGTTAATACCGCGACGTTACCTTTATCAGTTACAAATACATCTCTTAGTCTTCCTGCAGCCTTAGGAAATACGTGAGACTGCGTAAACTCACCGTTAGCCAGATTAACGCTGTAGAGTTTTTTATCGACTAGTGTAGTTATGAGTACATGTTGTTGCAATGAAGGGAAGGCGGTATGTTTAGAGTCATAATACGCCATGCCTGATGGGGCGATTGATGGCGTCCAATTGACACTTGGTTTTTGCATGCCTTTATATTCGGTAAATGGTGAAATACGCGCTTGCGAATAATCTTTGCCATAGGTGATTACCGGCCAGCCGTAATTAGTCCCAGCGGTTAAGTAGTTTAGCTCGTCACCGCCTGCAGGGCCATGCTCGTGGCTTACAATTTGCTGCGTATCGTAATCATAAACTAAGCCTTGCGGGTTACGATGACCGAGCGAATAAACAGCATGTGCATTTAGGTTTTTGTGATTAATAAATGGGTTATCTGTAGGAATGGTGCCATCTAGGTTTATACGTAATATTTTACCAAGTTGGCTGGTGATAACTTGTGCTTGCTCTCTAAAGTCAAAACCATCGCCCGTTGAAACTAATAACGTATTGTCGGGTAGGACAAGGGCGCGTCCTGCGTAATGTTGCGGTGTGTTTTTATCAGTCGCTACTTTATAAATAATGTTAGGTTTTGAAAAGTCAGTGCCATTAAACGTGGCTTTGGCAACAACAAGCCTGTTTGCGCTTGCATCACCTTGGGCATAAGTAAAAATAATTTCTTTGGAGTCGTTATAATCTGGTGATAACACAATGTCGAGTAAACCACCTTGGCCTGCTACGTATAAACCTGTTAGGTTTAATTTTACTCTTGATTGCGCATTGTTTTTAACTATAACTACGTGGCCATCACGCTCTGTAATTAACCATGTGCCGTTTGGTAGTTCAACCATGCTCCACGGAGACTGTAATTGCGTAGCCAGTGCTTTTGTACTGTATTGCTCTTTTGGTAACGTAGCATCTGCATTAACAGAAAGCGAAAAAAGCGAAAGCAAAGTAAAAAAAGAGATACATTGTTTACGGGGCAAGCCTTTGCTAGCATGACTAGTATAAGAAAAAAGCTTTATTTTAAGTTGAGATAACCATGTCGTTTTTAACACGTATATTGCCTTCATTTTTAGTTTCTTGGTTACTTACATTCACACTTGCTAGCTTGTTTCATAGCCAATACGTTGTCAATCAATTAGTTAATGTAGGTGTAGTGGTGGGCTTTAGTGATCGTGCTAGTTTAACGTTTGATGATTGGTTAGGCCTATTACCTACCTACGGCGCTATTATTGCCCTAGCACTTGCCATCGCTTTTTTTGTTACCCTAAAGCTTAATAAAAAGGTTAAAAAATACAGTACTCAGCTATTTGTTATTGCTGGCATTGTGGCATTTGCTATTGTGTTAATTGCCATTGAATCAATTATGAATATTCATATTATAGCGGGCGCAAGAGGCTGGGGTTTTTATGCTCAACTGCTTGCAGGCGCGTTAGGTGGTTTGGCGTTTTCGCAATTAGTTAAGGCAACTAAAAACCAAAAAGCGTGTTAGCTGTGTGAATATAAATACGGCTTATACGTTATTTGGTGATTAATAAATAAAGGCCGCTGTTTATTGTAAACAGGGGCCTTTAAATATGGTTTTTAGAATTTAATCAAAAAATTAAACTAATTAGTTTGTAGCTACTTAGCCCAAAAATTAGGATTAAAACGGGTAGGGTTACCAGGTTTAACACCAAAGAGTTAGTGTAGTTTCCCATAACGCCTTTTTGATTAACCAGCCATACAAGGTAGGTGCTAACAATAGGAAGTAATAACCCGTTAGCCGCTTGCGCGAATATAATCACCGCGACAGGGTCTAAACCGAGTGACGCCACAGCAGCACCAAACAATAAAATAACAATAGCGACGCCTTTAAAGCGCGTGTTACCCATATCGTTTGACCAACCTAACATGCCACACACAGCATAAGCACCCGCAAGTGGCGCTGTAATAGCACTTGTTAAACCTGCAGCAAATAAGCCAATAGCAAAAAAGTAATGAGCGGCGTCGCCAAGCAATGGCTCTAGCTGCACGGCCATGTTAGCCGCACTAATTTGCCCCGCATCGGTGCCATAAAATGCAACTGAAGCTGTAGATAAAATAGCTAAAGTGATCACACCGCCTAAAGTGATTGATAGGCCTGTATCAACATTTGTTTGTTTAATCACTTTTTGCATGTCGCTGTTACTGTCGTGTCTAGCAGCGAGTACGCCGGAGTGTAAAAATAGGTTATACGGCACAATGGTAGTGCCAACTAAAGCTAGTATGGTTGTAATAGAGCCTTCAGGCATACTAGGAATAAAACCAGCAAATACATCACCCAGTGAAGGCGCTGCCATTACAAGTGTTGAGATAAACACTAAGCTCATTAAAATAACGAGTAAAATTAGCGCGTTTTCAATCACTTTATGTTTGCCGCTATACAGTAAAGCAGCACTTAAAAAAGCAATAAGTGGTGTCCATACTTGAGAGCTAATTTGAGGGAATATTTCAATTAACCCCATGCTAGCGCCACTTAAGTTACCCGCTTCATAAGCTGCACTGCCCACACCAATTGCGCTAATGACTAAAAATATAGCTAAAGATTTAAATAAAGGCGTTTGAATATGTGCTCTGAGTGCTTGAGCTAAATCTTGCCCGGTGGCAACGCCAAGGCGCGCCGCCATAGATTGTAATAATATAGTGGCAACTACTGAAAACAGTAATGTCCATATAAGTGCAAAACCAAAGTTTGCACCTGCCACGCTGGCGGTAGTAATAGTCCCTGGTCCAATGAAGGCAGCGGTGACGAGTAGTCCTGGTCCTAATCGCATAATTGACCTTAATAGTGCTATTGCATGTTGCTATTTAAAGTTACATCTAACGTTTAAAACCAATATTTATACGCGATGCCTGTAGTGTTATTGCTGCCACTTTAATTAAGTGCCCTGCAGCGATTATCGCCCCTTGGCTGGTTCTTTTTTAATAAGCATATGTTATACCAATCCGCAATAATACTTAATCAATTTGAGGGATTAGATTTGACGCTAACTGCGTTAAAAATTTCTGATATAGAACAACTAAATAACGAAATTTTTGCCTGGTTATCGACACGATTTTCTCACCTCTGATAGATCACTTAATTAAGCGAATTGCTATTAAAAAAGGTCGCGTAGGATACCAATATATATATAAATTTAAAGGGGATACAGTGCGTTTGAATAAAGTTTAAGCTAAAAGTGGGTATGAGTATGTGTTACAAGCTAAGGTTCAAAGTTAAAATAACGCTTACTGCACAAACAAGCAGAGTATTAAATGCAGTAAATTTTAAACGAATATATAAGCCAATCGAGTTAAATGGGTGATGCTGATATTAATATCAGCATCAGTGTATTTACTTTATTAGCGATTTAATCACTTCTAAGCCTTTTTTTAGAGTATTGGCATCAGTAGCATAGTTAATACGAATACACTCGTGCTTGTGCGGCCAACTGTCGTCAATGCCAATAAAAAAGTTGTGCCCAGGAATTACATATACATCTTGAGCTTTAAGCTTTTGATACAACACTTCGCTGGTTATTTTTGCATCTTTAAACCACAGCCACATAAAAAAGGCACCTTCAACTTTGTGCAGGTAAACAGGCAGTTCGGCAAATACTTCATTAAACAACTCAATCGCTATGTGTGCTTTATTACGATAAAAAGGCAACACAACATTACGGCACAGTGGCAGTAGTTCGTTGTCGTTAATTAAGCGTGTCACTAAGCTTGGACCAATACTATTTGGCGATAACACCATGCTGCCATTTACGCGACCAATTGCTTTAATAATCTCATTGTTTGCAACCACAATACCGCTGCGTAAACCCGGTAGGCCCAGCTTTGAAAGTGACATACATAAAATAATATTTGAGTTCCACGTTAGGTTTGCATCGGTGTAAATACAACCTGGAAACGGATCGCCATATGCGTTATCAATAATGAGTGGAATACCATATTGCTTAGCGAGCAAATCAAGGTGTTTTACTTCATCGTCAGTAATTACATTACCTGTCGGATTGGTAGGTCGTGAGACGCACAGCGCGCTTATGCTGTTGTCGTTTGCTAGTGTTTTTTCAACTGCTTTAAAATCAATGACGTATTTAAACTGTTTTGATGTGCTGCCTGTATTTAAAATTTCGATATCAGGCTTTATGGCAACAAACATATCAGCCGATAAACCTTGATCGGCATAACCTATGTACTCTGGCGCAAGGGGAAATAAAATCTTTTTATGGCTGCCATCCGGCATTTCACCTGCCAACATATTAAACAATACAAAAAAGTTAGCTTGGCTGCCATTACCAAGTGCTACGTTATCGGCGCTAATATCCCATGCGAACTCTTTACTTAGCTGGCCAGCTAATGCAGCTCTAAACTCGTCGTTACCAGTCGGGCCGTCGTAAAGGCCAAATACCTGCGATACCTTGTTACTGGCAACGAGTTTTTGTAATTCACTTAAAAAAACCTCATTTACTTGTGGTACTAATGCGGGGTTACCGCCACCGAGCATAACAATATTAGGATTGTTGCTGTTTTTAGCACCACCTAAATCTTCCATTAACTGAGTAATGCCGTTGGGTTGTGTGAATTTAGTGCCGAAGTTTGAGTAGTTCATAATGCATAGCGTTTGTTAGTAATGGGGAGGGCAGTATAGCGTAAATAAAGGGCTTAAATCCGATGATGAGAATAATTCAATACTTAGCTTTGTAGTTGGCTATGACAATAAAATTTCTATAAAACAAAGGCTAAGTTAAGATTTTTTAACGCCGTATAAAAACTCTTCGCCGCAGTCCATATACAAATCAAATTTGGTCATAACTTTGGTGAACATGGGGGCGTGTAAAAACTCGTTTAACCATGCGCGTACATGCGTGTATTCACTTTGTAAGTACCAATGTTTATCTACACGGGCAAACTGTCTAATAAATGGTAGCAGGGCATAATCGGCTAGACTTTTTTCATCGCCCATTAAGTATTTATGCGTGGTTAGTTTTTCTTCAAATTGCTTAATAAATTCTTCGCAGGCTTTTTGGTAATAAATTTGTGCCATGTCTTTTGTGCGAGCATAAAACTTATACTTTTCAAGCACTGGTTTAAATTTCGTGTCGTTTAGCTTAATTAATTCAAGCATGCGCTCAAGTGCTAATGGGTCTTGAGTATGAAGTAAATTATGCGGATCGTTTTGCTTTAAAGCCCACAGCATAATATCTAGGCTTTCATCTATAACTTGATTATTCGGCAGTAATAAAACAGGCACCGTGCCTTTTGGCGATATTTGCAAAAGATGCGGTGGTTTGTTTTTAGTTTTAATAGCGCGTAGTAGCACGTGTTGCTCTGCCATTAAAATACCCATTCGTGCACGCATTGCGTATGGGCAGTGTTGTAATGAATATAATAATGGCAGTGTCATTTTATTACTTACCTTAGCTATTTAAGCCTTCAACATATTGCTGACGTGTTTTTACTTTTACCATGTGATTTAACTGAGCAGCTGCTTGTGTTTGCCCGCTAATTAAATCTTGAAAATGCGCAAGTAACACGGCTTTATCGAGTTTTTCTTTATCGCCTGAGCCAATGTCGGTTAAATCAATCATGAACTCGTCAAACTTGTCGGCATAATCGGTCACAATATCCATATTTAAAAATTGTTCATGATTATAAATGCTCGGGTAGCCGCCTTTTTGTTTATCAATGGCAAAGCTAATGCCTTTAACATTGGTAACGGTTGTTTCCTTTTTACAGCTCAGCATACAGCTGGCATCAATACGTGGTTTTTTACAGCCAACGGTTTGCTGGAAAAAACACTGGCGGCTGGTCATCATTAGTATTGGATGATAAATGCTGTACATCATTTTAAAGTTGTTAGGGCGTTTAATACTGCGCATTTGCTGCTTGTTTATTTCGTTTGAAATAAACGCGCCTTTTGCGTTTAAATCTTCTTGTAGCGTTAATAACGCATAAGAGTTTGTAGTATTTAATAATGGACCGGCAATCCAGTCAAGACCCATTTGCACGGCTTTAAATGCAACGCCTGTGTTGTTACTAATAATAAGCTTAGGTTTTACAACCTCGAGTAAACGTACCGCTTCTTCAAAATCTTTACCAATTAATACCGCCGGGAACCACGGAATTAACTGCGGGTGCTCTAAAAATACGTTGATGTATTTATCGTTATCGGTTCTAAAGCTCTCAGGTAATTTAAAGTAAACATCGCCATCTGTTAAATCACATAGGTGAACGTCTTTTATGTCCGATATTAAAATAGAGAGTGTTGTTTTGTTTTTATCTGCTTTTTCGTGGCTTACTAGTTTTGGTAATTCAACAGGGGCGAGTACGTCTTTGCCTTCGTTTAATAAAAACGCGACTTGCTTTTTAATACGGGCGAGCTCTTTAAACGGAATGCTTAAGTTGTTGCCTAAGTTTGAGTAATCCATATTTTTAATTTCAAAATTGGCATTACTAAAGCTTTTAAAGCGTTTATCAATAGCAGCAATATCAACAACCGATTTATCGGCGGTTTGCATAGGCATTTGCGATTGAACTTCAAAGCGTAGAGGCTCTTTTTCGTTTTTATTCGAAAGCGTAATATCGTTTTTATCTTCAATAATTATGTTTACAGTGAATGGCTGATTTAATTGCCCTGAAAATTCTAATGTAAGCTCGCGCTTTGAAATATCTAAAAATTCAATTTTCTTTTTAACTAACGAATCAATTTCACTTTTTTGAGTAGAAAGCTCTTGCTGTGCATCGTAAATTTGCACGACCGAAATTGCGTTGTTTTTTTCATTTGCGTGATCAAAGCTATGGTCGCGCGGGTTATCGGTAAACATGTTTTTGGTCATGTCGCCGGTTAAAAACTTATTAGTAAAGTTACGGTTAAATACTTTGTATAAGCTTGAATCGTCTTCAATTAGGTTACCGGTTTGCACAAACGTGTCTATTTGTTTGCGCCAGCTATCAATAACCGTATGTACGTAGTTAGCGCCTTTAATACGACCTTCTACCTTTAACGAATCAACACCTGCGGCTACTAGCTCTGGCAGGTCGAAATAAGCTGAGTTATCTTTTAAGTTTAACGGATGCTTGTTACCCATCGCAGTTGGCTCGTATTCATCACGACACGCTTGCGAGCAGCGACCACGATTACCCGAGTTACCCACACTTACTGAGCTTGAATAACATTGCCCTGAAAACGCAATACATAATGCGCCGTGCACAAATACTTCGGTTAATACGTCGCATTTATGCGCTACGTCGGTCAGTATTTTAATTTCAGTTAAGTTAAGCTCGCGCGATAAATTTACACGTGTAGCGCCAATGCGCGCTAAAAACTCAACCTGTGATTCGTTATGCGTGGTTAACTGAGTTGATGCGTGAATATGCAACGTAGGAAAGTGCTTTTTAACTATATTGAACAACCCTAAATCTTGCACAATAATGCCATCGAGCGTGGTATTTACTAGCTGATTTAATAGCTTAAATAGCGCACCCATTTCGTGCTCTAATATAACTACATTTAGCGTTAAAAAAATCTCACAGCCGTATTCATGGGCTAGGCGAAGTGCGCCGTTAAGCTCATCAAACGAAAGATTAGACGCTCGGTTACGTGCATTAAAGGTATCTAACCCACAATAAACCGCATTAGCACCGGCTACAATGGCGGCTTTTACCGCGTTTACATCACCGCCTGGGGCTAATAGTTCAATCTTTCTACTCATGACAACTTCACTTCGCTCATATTTAATTGCCGCGAATTTTATCTGGTTAAGCACGTTAATGCTATTTATTGAGGGATATAATAAAGACTAAAATAAAAGAGTGTATAAAATTACAATTAAGCTGGCTGATTTATTACGTAAACATGTAATAAAATGATAGTTTATAAGCAAGCAACACTTTCAACTTTACTTAGGCGATACCCATCAGCAATCAAGATCTTAAACAGTTAGATACAGATTTAAACGCTCAAGAATCTGTAATTATTAACACCCAACTAAAAATAGCCACATTTAACCTGTTTAACTATCTTGAGCCGCCCAATGCATACTATGAGTTTGAGAAAATTTATACCGCGCAACAGTGGGCCAAAAAGCAGCGTTGGATTGCTGATTACTTAACAGAACATGCGCCTGATGTGATTGGTTTTCAGGAAGTGTTTAGTATTGATTCGTTAAAAGAGCTAGTTGCTGAGCAAGGCTATAATTACTTTGCGGTGGTAGATACACCAGAGGTGATTGATGATTTTATTTATAAGCGCCCCGTAGTGGCGATTGCCTCTAAATATCCCATAGTTGAGGTAGCAGCGGTTGAGCATGACAGCGAGCTTGCAAGTACGCTTGGCCTTAATAGTGAGTTTACTTTTAGTCGTAAGGTATTGAGAGCGACCGTTACTTTACCGCACATAGGCAATACTGATTGTTATGTGGTGCATTTTAAATCTAAGCGCCCGATGATTAATGTTGATGAGCATAATAAAGAGCTTACGCCCGAGAAAAACATAATTGAGATTTTAAAAGCAAATGTAGCAGGAGGGTGGGGCTCAACTATTCAGCGTGGTAGTGAAGCTACATTGCTAATGATACAAATGATTACTCGCCGCGAAGCTACGCAGCAACCCATGATGCTAATGGGCGATTTTAATAACGACCTAGCTGATGGTGTGCTCAGTCATTTACTTACTAATACGCTACGTTTTGCCCCTGCGTTTGACGCTAAAACCTACCTCGCTAAATATTGTCTAAATGATTCATGGGATTTGTTTGTTAAGTCGCAGCTAAGTAATGATGAAGTGATTAGCGATGAAGCAATAACAAACGATGAACAAAGTGATTGTGATCGCAATAACAGCGAGATTGTTGATTCAGCGGATAAAAGCCAAGTAAAAAATATAAATATAACAAAGACAGCACCGTTAAGGCCGCCAACACATTATTATGGCGCGAGCAGCTCTGTGCTTGATTACATTTTATTGTCGTGTGAGTTTGACGCTAGTTACGATGACAGCTTTTTTGAAGTAAGCGCGTATAACACTTACGACAGGCACTTAATAAACCCCGAATATGAGCGTGATGATTTAACTACCGACCACGGTGTTGTATTGGTTACCCTTAAACTAAGAAGCTAGGTTTTCTCATTTAATAACTTACAGCGTACGATTAAGCTAAAAAAGAATTAAGCTGCAATATGCATAATTATGCTAAAATCATAAATTAACAATTACCCATATTGCAGCGAAACTTGACCTGCAGTCTTTATGTGTATATTTTATCGCCAGAATTTTTGCATTAAATTAATAACAAATCACTAAAATGGTAAATATGGAATTTTACACTTACTCGTATCACACGCGAAAGATGGACTTAACTTCGCAAGTACACACTTTCTTCGTAAATCGAATTTATAATTCTAAATTGTTAGTGAAAGCTTTGCTTTTTGCTTTGTTTATTAGTTTAAGTAGCGCTTACGCGCAAGAAACCACCTCATACAGTTTAATCAATGAATCTAATACAGGGCTGCTAAAAAGAGCCGAATTACTTATGGATACTGACGTTATAACAAGTATCGAACTAAGTAAGGCGTTGTTGTTACAAGCGCAAAGTGCTGATGACACGTTACTCAGCGCAAAATTACATAACTTATTAGGTAAAGCGAATAAAAAAAATAACAATATTAATGAATCGCTTCATCACTTTTCACAATCCTCGGCTTATTACAGTAAATTAAATGATTCACGCAACCAAATAAAGGCGTCTATTAATTATATAAAAATATTATTAGATGAAAAACGTTATGACGAACTTGCTAACCGCATTGAAACTTTATTACCAACAACGCTTGTGTATGGCGATGAGTTTTTTATAGCACAAGTACTCCTAACAAAGGGGGATTCGTTTTATGAACAAAAAAAATACAATGACGCGATAACGCAATATTCATCTGCTTTAAAATACCTTGTAAATAAAGACGAACAAATACAAAAACAGTTAGGTGAAACGTATAAAAAATTAGCTCAGTCGTATAAGCGTCTTGAAAATAGAGAGCAAACGGCTCATTTTTATACCAAAGCTTTAGATATATATACTAATTTAGATGATTTAAAGTTGATGGCGCGTACATTAAATACACTAGCAGAAGCGCAGCGCTATTTAGACAACTTAGTTTTAGCCCTTGATTACAGCACTCGAGCATTAGAAATACATAAAGAAATTGACGATCCTGTTGGCTTGGCTAAAGCATTATTAGGTGCTGGTATTATTTATCGACATATCAACCTTTATGAAAAATCACTTAAGCATATAAATGAGGCATATTTATATTATAAAAAAGTAAATAACGTGCTTGGGATTGCTAAAACATCCAATCAAATGGGGCTGCTATACACACGATTAAAGCAGTTTGATCAGGCCGAGATTTTCTATCAAATAACCATTGATTTACCAAAAGGTGTGGTCGAGGAAAAAACGCTCGCGTCGGCCTTAAGAGAAATGGCTGTTATTAACTATGAGTCTGGCGACTTAGAATCAGCGATGAGATTTGCTCAGAAAGCTTACGTAACTTATAAAACCAAAAATCTTACATCCTACATTTCTATAACGGCGCGTATTATTGCTAATATTTATCGTGCCCAAGGGAATAAAAACAAGGCTATAGAGTATTACAAAGAGTCGTTGTCGTTCGCCAGAGAAACGGGCAGTAAGCTTTATGAGATAAAGTCGCTAACAGCGCTTGCGGCGATTTTAATTGGTATTGATACAAATGAGGCGATTTCTTTACTAAAAAGGTCACTCGCTTTATCAACCGAAATAGATGATAAGTTACATATGCTATACGCTTATCGTGAAATTCGAATAGCAGAAAAACAGCGTGGACGAATAAATGAATCACTACGTTACGCAGAAGAAGAAATTGCCCTGACCGGAATCATTCAATACGAAAGAGACGAAAGTAAGCTTGCTCTTGAAAAAGCACATTTGCATTCTCACAAAATGGAAATAGAGCTGGAAACGTTAAGAGAAAAAGAAAAACTCCATCAACTTGAGCTTGAAAAGAAAAACAATGAAATTGAAATATCAGGCCAAGCTAGGGTTATATCAGAGCTAGAGCTTGCAAAAAACAAATACGCGAGTATTGCGCTCGCATTTTTATTAGCCGCTTGCTTAGCTATTGTTTTATTGGTTTATCGAAGCTTTATTGCCTCTAAAAAACGTAATGAAGAGTTAGACTATTTGGCCGCGAGAGACCCTTTGACCAATTGTTATAACCGCCGTATTTTATTTGAGATTATGAATCGCGACTTTTTGGATTTACCTCAGATTGAAGAGTACTGTATTTTAATGGTCGATATTGACCATTTTAAAAGTGTTAACGATACTTATGGGCACAGCATTGGCGACACCGTACTTTGTGGCGTTGCCAGTCTTTTACAAGCTAATATACGTACGAGCGATAGCGTTGCCCGTTTTGGTGGCGAAGAATTTTGTATTATTTTACCCAACACGACTCAAGAGCAAGCAATACGTATTGCTGAAGCTATTCGTATTAAAGTAGAAAAAGCGATATTTGATGATATTCCTGTTACGTGTAGTTTTGGGGTTACGTCTATTAAATTTAAAGCCAGAACACCTTCTGAGTTAATTGAACAGGCTGATTTAGCACTTTATGAGGCTAAGTCTTTGGGTCGTAATCAAGTTGTGTTGTGGGATTGTGCGTTTGAAGAGTTTAAGCTTTTTAGATCGGAGTAAACCTAGCAGTATACAGCTCAGTTTTGATGTTATTTTTTAAAATCATAACAAGTAAATTTTATACAACGCCGTGAGTTACTTACATATGTAATTAGGTTTATTAAATTAACCTTTTAAATATCAGTGTATTAACTTAGGCTTTAAAATTGCATTCTAAACTAAGTTAAAAAACAAAATAAGGGATTTAGTAATGACTGAAGTTGCACTTTCGGCCTATTTGGCATTTTACCTCTATTTAATTATGTTGCTTGTACAGTGGGCTGTGGCTACGTTTAGCAAAGCTAAAGAGCCAAATGCTGTACCAGGTAAAATTGACGAGGATTTATCGCACGATAGCTTTATATTTAGAGCGCATCGTACGTTTCATAATACGCTTGAAAACAGCGCATTATTTATAGGTACGGTGTTATTTGCGTTTGTAATTAATTATCAAAGCCCGATTTTTGCAATGTGTATTTGGGTGTACTTAATTGCGCGTTTAATTCACATGGCGCTGTACTACGCTATAGCAACGGAGAAAAACCCAAGTCCACGTAGTTACTTCTTTTTAATTGGTGTGCTTGCTAATGTGGTTATGCTGATAATGATAGGATTAAGACTAATCTCTTAGTTTATAAAAAAGTTATAAACTCTATTTATAACTTTAAACAAAAAAGCGAAGAGCCTTTAAGGCATCTTCGCTTTTTTGTTTAGGTAGCAGCAGAATATAAACCACGTCTACAGTAAGGTAATATTAATGGCTAATCGACGCCTATAAACCCGCCTGTTTGATGTGTCCACAGGGCTGCGTAAATCCCACCCTTAGCGATTAGTTCTTCATGAGTGCCTTGCTCAACTACGCCGCCGTCATCAAGTACAATTAATCTGTCCATTTGTGCAATGGTTGAGAGCCTATGCGCTATGGCGATTACTGTTTTGCCTGTCATTAAGTCATCAAGACTTGCCTGAATTGCCGCTTCTACTTCTGAGTCGAGTGCGCTGGTGGCTTCGTCGAGTATAAGTATGGGTGCATTTTTAAGTAGCACACGTGCAATAGCAATACGTTGGCGTTGACCGCCTGAAAGAGTAACACCGCGTTCGCCCACTTGTGCATCAAAGCCTTTGTTACCTTTGCTATCTACCAAGTCGTTTATAAACTCAAGTGCCTTAGCTTGTTTGGTCGCGTTGATCATTTCGTCTTGTGTTGCATCAGGGCGACCATACAAAATGTTGTCTTTTACTGAGCGATGAAGCAGGGAAGTGTCTTGCGTAACCATCGCTATGTAGCGGCGTAGACTTTCTTGGCTTACGTCTGTGATGTTTTGCCCATCAATTTTTATTGTTCCTGAGTCAGTATCGTAAAAACGCAGTAACAAGTTAACAAGTGTTGATTTACCTGCACCAGAGCGACCGACTAAGCCAATTTTTTCGCCAGGTTTAATGTTTAAGTTTAAACCATTCATTACTGGGCTGCGATTAGTCTCGTTTGCAGCTTTGCCGTAGTTAAAATGTACGTTGTTAAACTCAATAGCACCTTGGCTTACGTTAAGTGTATCGGCATTTGGTTTATCGGCAACTTCAATAGGGTTAGACAGTGTTTTCATACCATCGGCTACGGTGCCAATGTTTTCGAACAAGCTGCTTATTTCCCACATGATCCATTGCGCCATACCGTTTAATCTAAGCGCTAAACTAACAGCAACTGCAATGGCACCTGCGCTAATTGCACTAAGCGACCATAAATAAAGTGATACTGCGGTAACCGAAAATACTAATAAATAATTTAAGCTTTGAATAACAAAGTTTAGGCTGGTTACCAAGCGCATTTGTTTGTACACAGGCTGCAAAAATACATCCATGCTTTGTTTTGCGTATTGCTCTTCACGCTGGGTATACGAAAACAATTTAATAGTAGAAATATTTGTGTAGCTATCAACAATTCGACCGGTCATTTCTGAGCGCGCATCAGCTTGTGAGCTGGCAATTTTTTTAAGGCGAGGTACAAAATAAAGCTGTACGCAAATGTATAAAACTAACCAAACCAGTAAAGGGATCATTAAGCGCCAATCAGCTTCGGCAACTAAAAATACCATTGAGCCAAAATAAACCACTATGTACATTAATACATCGAGTAGTTTGGTCACTGTTTCGCGAACGGCTAAAGAGGTTTGTAATACTTTGGTGGCTATTCTTCCTGCAAACTCATTTTGATAAAAGCTCACACTTTGGCGCAGTAAATAACGATGCGCTAACCAGCGAATCGACATAGGGTAATTGCCCAGTAATGCTTGGTGCAAAATAGCAGAATGAAAAAATACGACTACGGGCAATACCAGTAAGAGCATGACAGCCATTTTGATAAGTTCTGATTTTTGCTCTACAAACAAGGTTTCGGGTGTGTAGGCCGTTAACCAATCAACAAGCTGCCCCATATAGCTAAATAAAGAAACCTCTAAAATAGCGAGCATGGCGGCGCTGATTGACATTAGCACCAACGACAATTCCATTCCTTTGGTGTAGTGACGACAAAAAGCAAATAAAGTCGAAGGCGGCTGAGTAGGTTGAACCTCAGGAAATGCTTTTGTCATTTTTTCAAATAATCGATACATTTTAAAAACTTAAATGGCAAATAATGGTGGCTATTATACCATTTAAGTATTTTTAAATGCAGGTTTGTAAGGTATTAATTGTGAATATGCTAGAGCGTTATTAATATAAACTTATGTATAAAAGAACACCTAAAAACACTTCACTTACTTTATAGCATTGGGTTATTTAGGTTTGTACCTTTGCTCATGTATAAATCGTCATATCTGAGACCACCATTTCCGTAAGGCTTTTTAATTGGGCCTGTATTACAGTTTGCTAAAAAATATATAAGAGGTTGTTCGCGCTTCATTCTAAATTGTGCATTTTTATACACCAGTGTTTGCTTGCTAAATTCACCACCTTTTACGTAAACATCATATTGCTGACCTTGCTCTGAGGCTGCTGCGTTATTAACAACGTACCATACGTCGTACCAGGTATTTGTTTGCAGTGGCTTGGCCGATTGTTTGGTAGTGTAGTTTTGAATGTTGCTATACCCGCTGTCGGTTTTAACCATTAAAGCGCCATCGTTTACAAACCCGTTTGATTCTGTTTTATCGGTTACGCGAAGTGTAGGCTCAAACGCATCGTACGCATGTTTATTAATTAGCTCTGGCGTAAGGTTGCTTAATCCAAAAGCATGGTTATTAGGAAAAGCAGCTACGTTTATACGCATATAAAATGTGTAGGTTTGACCAACTTCAACCGCTTGTGGAAGTTTTGTATAAGAAAGCGCTTTACGATTTCCTACAATGCCCTCAGCTGCAGGTTTTTTTAGTAAATAATGATTTGTTGATGAGTTTGCTTGTTCTGGTTGTATAACTGTTATTTGTGGGTTTTTAACCTGTGGTTTAGTTTCATTTTGGGTATCGACACTTTGCCACTTGCTAAGTGAATTTTCAAAGTTATCAATAAGTAGCCAATCGCTCGATGTACTTTTTTGAATGGTTGAACATGCTGATAGCGTGCTAAACAAACATAGAATTAAAATGTGTTTGGAAGACATAATTGGCTCTCGTAATATTATTGATATTTGGTTAACCAATTTAAATTTTGGCTATAGTTTTTATTGAGAGTTATGTAACCAATTTAATGTTTTTATGTCAACCATTAAAGCAATAGGTAATGGCGTGGGAACTGCGAAGATACAAAAATTATTATTCCATTCAAAAAATTAACCAGTAAACTTATCCATTAAATCAACTCAGCAAATTTCAGCTGAGTTTAAAATAATTTAATAGTTAGGATGTTATATGTATACGGGTTCGTGTTTGTGCGGTGAGGTAAGGGTTGAAGTGTCGGGTAGTATAACCAGCATTATTCATTGTCATTGTTCACTGTGCAGAAAAAACAGCGGGACTGCATTTGCAACCAATGGCTTTGTAAATACAGATGACTTCACAATAACCAAAGGAAAAGCATTACTTAGTGAATTTAGTTTTAAACCAGGGCGCACTCGTTACTTTTGTAAGTGGTGTGGCTCGCCGGTTTACAGTAGCAATAATGATGACAAAAGCAGAATACGAATTCGTTTAGGAATATTTGATAGCGATATTACTGAGCAGGTTTTATCGCATAATTTTGTTACGTCTAAAGCTAACTGGGAGAAGTTAGAAACAAGCTTACCGTGCTATGAAAAACATGAACCTGGACGGTAACGCGTTTTATTCAATGTGGTAAATGCTGTTAATACTTTTATAAAGGTTTGGTGCAAAATTTATAAACACAGGTGAGTTTTGTATTTCATCAACGTTTATGTGCATTAATGTTTGCTGGCTTAGTATGATCACTATATTTTTGTATTCGTTAAACTCTATTATCCCTAAGCACTTAAAATGTTGCCTTAAAAGTACTAAAAGCATTTGCAGCTCTTGGCCAGTTTGTGGGTTTAAATTAATGATTACTTGCGTATTTTGCTCACTGCAGCTATTTATATTTTGCCAAAAGCTATCGCTGGTTAAAAAAGGCTGGTGATATTCACCACTAAAAATATCGATAGTGATTACGTTAAAGTGATCAGTGCATTGGGTAATATATTGCTCGGCGCATTGTAAATAGGTGCTGTGCTTAATTGGTAACTTAAAGTGCTGGGCAGCAATTAAGGCAATGCTTGGGTTTATTTCTACCGTGTTAAATGTATTGATGGTGTTTATGTAAGGCGTATTACTTTGTAAGTGATACATAATTCGCTCAAACCCTGCAGTGCCCAAGCCTAAATTTAATATATTTAGTGTATCTACCGGTTTAAGTAAAAATAACATCATACACTGGTTTACAGGTACTATTACTTGCTCAGGGTGTATAAGGTTCATAACGCCCTGAATTGTAATGTCTTCATTGGTTTTTTGTGCAAGCGTTAACCACCGGTATTCTTTATTTTGATACACGCATACGGGGCCGTATGCACTTTGCTGCGACTCAATAAGGTTACTTTTAACTGTATCTTCTTTTAGCTGACGCATAACTTAAACTATTAATATATAAACAATGACAGTGTGCCACGAAAAACATATTTTTTAATAGATTATTGTGTAACAAGGTTTGTAATTTAACCTCAAAATATAATATTGTATTAGCAATTAATTAGTTAGACGTTATTCAAGGATTGAAAATGAGAACATTTATTTGCGCTGTTCATTTTGTGTGTGCTCAGTGGATGAAAAAATTAGACTCAAGAAATAAAAATACGGCCATAAATGCTGCAGCATTGTTAGCTATGATATCTACTGTATATAGTTTTCTTTTAGCTATGACGTTTGACATTCACTACTTAGATAAAATAATCAGTACTTTTAAGCAAAACCCTTTACTTATTGGTGCTCTATTTTACGCAATCGTAATTGGAATTGTGTTTTTAATTTTGGGTGATTTTAACGGTTATAGAAGTAGAGTTAGATCTTGTATAAATAAAGGGAGCTTTAAAAAATATATTTTAGGAATAAAGCTGTGGATGTTTGGGTTAATTCCTATGACCGGTATTATGTTGATTGTACGACTCAATTAACTCTCTAAGTATTACTATAACTGCGCTTTAGCGTGCTCCTTTCTACATCTACCTCAAATGTATTGCCATAAAATCTTAGTTAAGTAATGGTTACACCATAATAATTAGGAGCTAATAGATGCTTAAAACACCTTTAAAAATCACAACAACGTTACTCAAATTTACTGCAATTGCAGGCGCTTGCTCACTTGCATTATCAGCACATGGTGAAACGCAATTACAATATACCGACCAACAAAAGTTACACGATATAGCAAGTGAAGTGTCGGCTACCCGTATCGGTAGTGACATTCAAACGCTGGTGGATTTTGGTACTCGCCATACGCTTTCAGAGACTAAATCGGATACGCGAGGTATTGGTGCGGCTAGGCGTTGGATAAAAAAAGAATTTGAAAAAATATCTGTGCAGTGTGGTGGTTGTCTGGAAATTATTGAAGTAAAGGACACTATATCGGGCGAAAAACGCATTCCTAATCCTGTTGAAGTGGTTAACATAGTGGCTATTCAACGTGGGTCGAGCGAGCCGAATCGGATGGTGATGATGTCGGGTGATATAGATTCACGTGTAAGTGATGTTATGGACTTTACGAGTGATTCACCGGGTGCTAACGATAATGCATCGGGCGTGGCAGGAGTAATAGAAGCAGCTCGTGTTTTAAGTAAATACAAATTTAATGGTTCGGTAGTTTACGCGGCGCTTTCGGGCGAAGAGCAAGGTTTGTTTGGCGGTAAAATATTAACGGCTTATGCACAAAAGCATAACTGGCAAGTTCATGGCGTTTTAAACAACGATATGATTGGCAATATTACCGGTATTAATGGGGTAACTAATAACACGACTGCACGTATATTTTCAGAAGGTACCCGTGTTGTAGAAACAAAAGAGCAAGCTAATACTCGGCGCTTTACAGGTGGTGAAGTTGATTCTGCGAGTCGTAATTTAGCTCGCTACATAGATACTATTGCTGACAGATACATTCCTAATTTAGATACAATGCTTGTATATCGATTAGATAGATTTGGTCGTGGTGGGCATCATCGCCCATTTAATGATGCAGGTTTTGCAGCAGTGCGTATTATGGAAACTAACGAGCACTACGATCGTCAGCATCAAGATTTACGCACTGAAAATGGTGTTGAGTATGGTGATACCATTGAAGGTGTTGATTTTGATTATACGGCTAAGTTAACTTCACTTAATGCGGTAACGATGGCGTCTATGGCGTGGGCACCCGCACCGCCAAAAGAAGTTAAAATAAAGGGCGCTGTTACAGCTGATACGTCGTTTTCATGGCAACAAAGCAGTGATGAAAATATTGCTGGCTATAAAATTTATTGGCGTTACACGAGCGAGCCGCAATGGCAGTTTAGTAAATACGTTGGTAAGGTTTCACAGTACACACTTAAAAACGTAGTGATTGATAATTATTACTTTGGTGTAGCCTCTGTTAGTAAAGACGGTATTGAGTCTCCAGTAGTTTTTCCGGGTGATGTAGGTTCGTTTGATCACAATATAAAATAATAGTTTGGCTAAAAACACAGCAAACAGAGCGCTTTAAGGTGCAAACGACCTTTTTATACTTGCACCTTATTTACTAAGCCCTTAGAGTGTTAAAAAAGAAGTAAAAGGTTATTAAAAATGCAACAACAAGAAAAAAAGCCGTTAACAGCAAAAGAGCAAGTTATAACTGATGAGCAAAGAATGCAGTGGCAACGCGAATGTTTTCAAGCAGCGCAAAAACATTTAGCCGAAAAGGGCATTATGCCAAAATCAGTAGTTGATAAAGACAGCCGATTTTTAGCACCACTTTGTGCAATGTGGAAATTTAAAGCCCAAAACGGTAAAACATATTGGGTAGTAACAGGGCGCTTACCTACAGATCATGCTGAAGTAAGTGCAGCTACAGATGCTCGCGATGCAATGCGTTATTTTTCTTTGCAGTGGCAATTAAAAGCGGATCAAATTATGAGTACAGGCGCGCGTGATAAAACGCAGGTAGATTTTGCTAACTTACTTATAAATAGAGCACATGGCTTGTACGAAATGTATGATAATGAACCGCTGTGGGCAAATGAACCAAAGTAACTACAGTTTGGGTTAAGTAACAATGTAGAGGGTGATAGCTTATTTATTGCCCTTTTCTTTATCTAATGGACAAGTGTGAAGGGGGTTGTATTAAACGCCGAAACAGAGCATTGCATACGTTGCCTAGGAATTCCCGCCTCCATAAAAACATTTCCTTGCTGAATAAAGCCATTTCGCTTAAAACGCTCTACCTCATTTAAAATACAATTAATGCTTACTTCTTCTATACCTTGGTTGGAAGCTAATTCAACAATAAAGTTAAGAAGCGATTTATATACTTTGCGATTACGGTGCTCGGGTAATACCGCTATTCTGCCGATTAAGCCATCTGTACACAGCCGACCTGTTGCAATAGGGCAGTTTGCATCGTCTGTAACAAGTACATGTAATGCAATTTTATCTAGGCTATCAAATTCGATGTGCTTGGGGATATGTAACTCGTAAACAAAAACTCGCTCTCGAATTTTTTGTAGCATATCTTTTTTTATATCCCATTCAACCTTATCAACCAGATAGCCCATTGCAAACTCCTATTGATAGCCAATTAAAATGAGTAAGCAATCACAGCAAAATTATTTAAGCCAATATCAGGTGAAAATTAAAATTTTTAACTAACCTGTATACATAATATTTTACGCTGCAAAATGCTCACCATTATTAATAAAATTGGTATTATTACTCTTGGTCTATATTAAACCAAAGCCCCTCATTAACAAGTGTAGTAAAAGTTTGAGTAAAAACTAAACTTGGGTTTGTTAAATTTAATGCTGAACTTTCAAATTCAGTATTATCGGTAAGTAGTTTTACCGCCGCTAAGTCAGTTAATGGCATAGCGTAATTTTCACCGTTTACACTTAATAACACTTCGGTATCGAGCTGCTGATAAATAGCACGCGTGCCACCTAAACGCTCAAACACAGCTTCTTCATCACTTAAATCATCGCTTATTTGCTCAGGTGTAAATGGAGGTTCTACTGGTGCTAAATCCATTTCATGCTTGGGCTGACTAAGCGTTGAGCCTAACCATTGTTTAAATAAATCGTCATTTTCTAAAAGTGCCGCCATCAGTGTTTTAACTTTATCAACTTCAAGGTTTGTAAGTTCACCTTTTGATTTTCTTAGTGTGATGTTGTGATCGGTATAACGTTTTTGTCCGCTTTCGGTATCAATAATATGATCGGCAAAGCTCGACAATAAATCTTGTTGATTTGGCGCCCTAAAACCAACTGAATAATTTAGTGCGTTTTCTACAGCGTAACCTTCGTGAGGGCACCCTGGTGGAATATACAAAATATCGCCTGGTTCTAATATGCAATCAATTACGGCTTCAAAAGGTTCAACTTGCAGTAACTTTTTGTTTTGAGCAAACTGTTTAAGTGTTGGATCGGGCAGGCCTACACGCCAATGACGTTTACCTTCGCCTTGAATAATAAATACGTCATATTGGTCTAAATGTGGGCCAACACCACCATTAGGCGTTGAATAGCTGATCATTAAATCATCTATGCGCCAGTTTGGAATAAACCTAAATGGCTCTAGTAGTTGTGCAGCTTCGCTATGCCAGTGATCAACTGCTTGCACGAGCAATGTAGAATGATCGTCTGTTAACTGCTCAAAGTCTTCAAATGGACCTTGGTGCGTTTGCCAGTCATTTTTATGATTGGTGATAATACGTGACTCTATGCTTTCTTCCATTGCTAGGCCGGCAAGTTCATTAGCATCAAGCGGGTCTTGAAAATTAGCAAAACCCTGTTTGATTAAAAGCGGCTTTTTTTGCCAAAAATGGCTTAAAAACTCTTGCTCAGACAAATTATTTATTTTTAATTGATACATACATTATGCCTACTAGTTAGTGCAATGGGGTTAAAACAAAAAAAGCGAAAGGATGATCCTTTCGCTTTTTAAAAGAGCAATTTAGTTTTTAAACTAAATCATCAATAAACTCAACAGCACGACCAATGTAATTAGCAGGTGTTAGTTTTTTCATTTCTACTTTAGCGTGCTCTGGAAGGTCTAAACCATCGATGAAGTCAGCCATTATTTCTTTGTTTACACGTTTACCGCGTGTTAAATCTTTAAGTTTTTCGTATGGCTTTTCAATACCATATTTACGCATAACTGTTTGAATCGGCTCGGCTAGCAATTCCCAGTTTTGATCAAGCTCGTCAGCTAAACGTTGCTCGTTTACTTCAAGCTTGCTTACACCTTTAAGTGTTGATTGGTATGCAATAATTGCATAACCCATACCTACACCTAGGTTACGTAATACCGTTGAATCAGTAAGGTCACGCTGCCAGCGAGAAACGGGTAATTTTTGTGCAAGATGAGCAAAAATAGCATTTGCTAAGCCTAAGTTGCCTTCTGAGTTTTCAAAATCAATTGGGTTAACTTTATGTGGCATTGTTGATGAGCCAATTTCGCCAGCAATTGTTTTTTGCTTAAAGTGATTAAGGGCAATGTAACCCCACATGTCACGGTCGAAATCTAACAATATAGTGTTAAAACGTGCAATTGCGTCAAATAATTCTGCAATATAGTCATGCGGTTCAATTTGTGTAGTAAATGGGTTTAGTGTTAAGCCTAAGCTTGATACAAATTTATCTGCATGTGTATGCCAGTCGTAATCAGGGTATGCGCTAAGGTGTGCGTTGTAGTTACCTACAGCACCGTTAACTTTACCTAGCATCTCTACTTGTGCAATTTGCCCGCGTTGACGTTTTAAACGCATATATACGTTAGCAAACTCTTTACCCATAGTTGATGGTGTAGCAGGTTGTCCGTGCGTACGAGTCATCATTGGGATTGTTTTGTATTCAATTGCTTTAGCTTTAATTGCGCTTAAAAGTTCATCGCAATAAGGAAGTAAAACATTTTTACGCGCTTCGCTTAGCATTAAACCATGAGATAGATTGTTAATATCTTCTGAAGTACAAGCAAAGTGAATAAATTCGTTTATTGCATGAAGCTCACTGTTATCGGCGACTTTTTCTTTTAGTAGGTATTCAACCGCTTTAACATCGTGATTTGTAGTGCGTTCTATATCTTTAACGCGTTGTGCATCAGCTTCACTGAAGTTATCTACAATGGCGTTTAGAAGTGCATTAGCTTCTTCGCTAAATGCAGGTACTTCTTTAATATCGCTTGCTGCAGCTAACGCTTGCAACCAACGCACTTCAACAATTACGCGGTATTTGATTAAGCCAAATTCGCTGAAAATACTGCGTAGTTCAGTGGTTTTGCTGCCGTAGCGACCATCCACTGGAGAGATAGCCGTTAACGCTGAAAGCTCCATAATAACTCCTAAATTTTAGTTTGAACGATAGTTAAATTTTTGTTTTAGCAATGGCGAGTATTTTTCTTTTTGCAAAGAAAAAGTGACGGCGTTTACCGCCCATTTGTCGCCATAATACTGCACTTCTAATGCCGGCTAATAATAACGCACGGATTTTATTTTGAGTGAGCTGCTGTTTTAATAACTCGGGTTTGCCATAAACCTGTATTCGGTGCCCAAGGGGGCTCAGCACCGACGAGTATATATCTGCTAAACCGGCAACAACGCTCTCATCGGTAATAGCAAAGTGGTCTAAACGACGATGAATATCATCAATTCGTTTACCTAATTCGTTTAAGCTTTTGTCGTTTGCACTTAGTGCTCGCTCAAGCTGCATTAAACCACCTACGTACTTTACAATTTCAACATCTTTTTGAGCGCCTGCGGTTAGCTGCGCCATTAATGTTTTGTAACCATCACGTAAGTTGTCAGTACCTTGGTAAACATCTTCTGGCGATGCCGGAGATGTTTGAATAATACTTGAAAGTAATATTTCTAAATCATGTTCGTTATTGTTGCCATATTGGGCAATTTTTTGAACTTGTTTAGCAGCCTGGCACATGGCGGCAAGCGCCATGACTTGGTGTTCATTCATTACTTAATCACCGAATCAATAATACCGCCACCTAAACAGATATCTTCTGCGTAAAATACGGCAGATTGACCAGGCGTCACTGCTTTTTGTGGCTCGTCGAACAATACGCGGGCCATGCCGTCTTCACCTACAAGTAGGGTACAGCTTAAGTCTTCTTGGCGGTAACGCGTTTTTACTGTGCAGCGAGTTGTGCCTTTAGGGCCAATACGGTCTACCCAGTGAAGTTGGTTTGCGTTAAGACCGTTGCTGTATAGGCGAGGGTGATCTTTACCTTGGCCCACAATAAGTACATTTCGCTCAAGGTCTTTATCTACTACGTACCAAGGCTCACCAGAACCTTCTTTCATTCCACCAATTAACAAGCCTTTGCGTTGTCCAAGTGTGTGGTACATTAAGCCTTCGTGTTCGCCTACGTCATTACCGTCTGTGTCTTCGATAACGCCAGGTTGTGCTGGTAAGAACTTTTGTAAAAAGTCTTTAAATTTACGCTCACCAATAAAGCAGATACCTGTACTGTCTTTTTTATCGTGAGTGATTAGGTCTTGTTCTTCTGCTATGCGGCGTACTTCTGGTTTTTCGATATCGCCTACAGGGAATAACGTTTGGCCAATATGTTCATGGCTTAGAGTATATAAGAAGTAGCTTTGATCTTTATTGTTATCAAGTCCGCGACACATTACGTATTTGTCATCGCGAAGCTCACGGCGAACATAGTGACCCGTTGCAATAAAGTCAGCACCGAGTGCTTGAGCAGCAAATTCTAAAAAGGCTTTAAATTTAATTTCTTTGTTACACATTATATCTGGGTTAGGTGTACGACCTGCTTTGTACTCAGCTAAAAAGTACTCAAATACGTTGTCCCAGTATTCTGCTGCAAAGTTTACTGTGTGAAGTTCAATGCCTAACTTATCACACACTGATTGTGCATCTTTTAAGTCATCAGCGGCAGCACAGTACTCATCATTGTCGTCTTCTTCCCAGTTCTTCATAAACAGGCCTTCTACTTGGTAGCCCTGTTGTTGTAATAAATATGCAGATACAGAAGAATCAACACCGCCGGACATGCCAACAATGACTTTAATGTGACTATTTTCGCTCATGAATAATTTCGCTTATACAGATTGCTGTTAACTTGGAAAGGCCGCGATTATAGCATGTATTTTGTTTGTGCTTAAAGAGACTAAGGGCGCAAAGAGGGGAATTAGTCAGTATTTTATTTATATAACAAATAGCAAACTAGACTTAAGCGCGTTATCAGGCTGTAACTTTAGTAATATTAAAGTGATCTTTACTAATAAATTAAGACTATAGAATAATTCATGTAGTTATTGAGTTTTATTAATAGTATTTTCTTTTAAAACTACTAGAGTAAATATACACTTAATAAAATAAAAATAGTGGTGAGTATATGAATGTAAACCACTTTAAGTCGCTTGATATATAGTCAATGGAATGAATATATGAATTACGCCTATCAAATAAACAAGATAAATTCTTTAGTTGAACACTACACAAACGAATCTGATTTTGTGGATAGTGAATTACTCTCCAGTAAAACGACAGAGTTTAAAAAGTCAGCCTATCACCTTTTTTATGAGTTAATAAAACTCAAAAACCCTCACATTTTCCAAGAACCAAATCATGTACATGAGTTATTTAGCTTAATTAAGGGCTCAACCGCTAAAAAGAACATTGAGCTAAAGGTGCTTGAGCGTGTAGAGCATTGGTGGCTTGAATGGTATTTTGCTTTAGAAATGGACGAAAAGCTTAGTATTGAAAAAAGTGATATGCCAATGAGTTACTTACCTCAAAGTACGCTCAACCCTATGCGCAAGCATGAGATAAGTCATTACGCTAGATTATTTACCGTTTTGCCAATGCCGGTA
Organism: Pseudoalteromonas sp. NZS100_1; assembly: GCF_015864285.1. Lineage (NCBI taxonomy): Bacteria > Pseudomonadati > Pseudomonadota > Gammaproteobacteria > Alteromonadales > Pseudoalteromonadaceae > Pseudoalteromonas > Pseudoalteromonas sp. NZS100_1. The sequence continues at coordinate 77,127 of NZ_JADYXN010000015.1, read as the reverse complement.
TGTAATGTGTGCGCCAAAACGGGTGATATTTTAAAAGTTAATCAACGCTTTGTAGATGTTTTTGGTTATACAGTAGAGGATGTACCTAATCTTAAATCGTGGTGGGAAAAAGCGTATCCAGATCCGCAATATAGAGCACTTGTAAAAGAACTGTGGCAAGACTCACTTGAAAAGGCGCTGAATAATAATAACGATATACCCGCAAATAACTATCGAGTTTCATGTCGTGATGGTTCACAAGTGATGATGGAAATTTCAGGGATTGATATAGGCGAAGAGTTTTTAGCTGTTTTTAATGATGCTACAGAGCGTTTAGAAGCAGAGGATATACTTAGGGATATGGCCTTTTTGGATGCATTAACCAAGATTGCAAATAGGCGTCGGTTTGATGAAAAACTAACGCATGAGTACGAACGAGCAAAAGAATGCGAAGGCATGCTATCGATGATTATTATCGATATTGACCATTTTAAACAATTTAATGACCGGTATGGGCATGTAGCGGGCGATACGTGTTTATATGATGTGGCTCAAACAATTGCTTCAACGGTTAGTCGCCCAGAAGATTTTGTTGCTCGCTATGGGGGAGAGGAATTTGTTGTTTTATTACCTCAAACCGATAGGCAAGGGGCGCTGTTTATAGCTGAGCAAATACAAAAAGCTGTAGAAAACTTAGCTATTGCACACCAGGATAGCTTTACCGGATTTTTATCTATAAGTATGGGTATTAATACCATCAGTGACTATACAAATAGTGATGAAATCAGCTTTGTAAAAGCCGCTGATAACGCCCTGTATTATGCTAAAAAACAAGGGCGTAACTGCATAGCTCTAAGCTCAGAGTAAATAAAATAGAGTTAATTATTTTATTTAAGCTACTCCCCAATATAGCTAATTATAAATAGTTTCTAGGCTTAATACTGGTCGATTCAGGCTGTCGTTAATACACTTCAATACTAAAGGGCTTCTAAGCGGTAGTGATTTTATTTGCTCTAATGTGTACCAGTTAGCGCTGATAATGTCGGTATCTATTGGCGTTGGCGCTTTTATATTATCAGGCGCTTCAAATAAAAAGCAGAATCGTAAATAGTGCACTCCATTTTCGGCATGCAAATTATACACACCCAAAAAGCCGACTGGCTCAAGCGCTAAGCCTGTTTCTTCAAGTAGCTCTCTGCTTGCGGCTTGTGCAAGTGTTTCATTTTTTTCTAAGAGACCTGCGGGCTGATTGTAGCAAATTTGATGAGTGAATTTATCGCGCTCTTTTACAAGTAAAAACTCATTTTGCTTTTTTACTATTGCCGCAACTGTTACATGCGGTTTATGCATCAACTACGCCCTTAATTACTTTGTATTCACCACAATTAATATCATCCAACGTATAGTTGCCAATGCTATAGCGAATAAGGCGAAGTGTAGGGTGGCCAATATGTGCGGTCATTCGGCGAACTTGTCTGTTTTTACCTTCATTAATCGTAATACTTAGCCAAGTGGTAGGGATTGCTTTTCGCTCGCGTACAGGCGGATTACGAGTCCAAATTGTAGGTTCATCAATTATTTTAACGTTAGCGGGGAGTGTAAGCCCGTCTTTAAGTTCTACGCCATTGCATAAAGCATTAATTGATTCGCTTGTTGGTTCACCTTCAACTTGTGCCCAGTAGGTTTTATTCGTTTTTTTATCAGGTGCTGTTAGGGTGTTTTGCAATTTTCCACAGTTTGTTAAAAGTAATAAACCTTCACTGTCTCTGTCTAATCTTCCTGCTGCGTAAACTTCTTTAATAGGGATAAACTCAGCGAGAGTTTTTCTGTCTGCGTCATCTGTAAATTGGCATAGCACATCAAATGGTTTATTGAACAACACAATTTTTCTGTCTTTAGATGCTATTTGCGGCTTTATTTCTCTTTTACCTGAAGGCGTTTTGTTAAGTGCACTGCGTGAATAAGTACGCCCTGTACTTCTTTTTGGCTTGGATTCAGTTACTTGATTATTGCCTGATTTAGATCTCATTATATGCACCTAGCTGGTTTTGGTAATCCGGCGATTTTTGTTGCTTGTTTAGCAGGGCCTTTAGGAAATAATTTATATAAATAAAGGCTATTTCCTTTGTCTTCACCGAGTGCTTTAGCCATTGCTTTTACAAGCATTCTAATGGCTGGGCTGGTGTTATACTCAATGTAAAAATCACGAACAAAGTTAATGACTTCCCAGTGTTGTTCACTAAGTGTAATGTTTTCTTGGATAGCAATTACAGGTGCAAGTTCCTTTGACCATAAAGTATGGTCAAGCAAGTAGCCTTGTTTGTCGGTTTCAATCTGTTGGTTATTAAATTCAAGCATGAGTTACCACGTAATTGATTGATTAGTTGATAAAGTCAGTGCTACAAAGTCTTCATAGCTAATTGCTTTATCGTTATCTGTTAATTTTATTGCACGTACTTGCGCGTCTTGCTCAAGCATTAACAGTGTATCTGCAAATTGCCTAAATTGTTTTTTTGCAAAGCAGGCATCACCCACAAGTAGCACATTATCGGTTGATAAAATTAAATTCTCTAGCTGATTTGCGCAGTAATAATTAAGCGGCTTTGAAAATATATGTAACGTACTCATAGGTTCACCACATGCTGCTGCGCTTTAATTAATGTTTGTTGTTGGCTAAAGTTAAGTGCTTTTGCCTCTATGAGTAAATCATGTTTACTTAAACCATAATCAAGCAATGATTTTTCACACACGTATATGTTTTCAACATCATAGATTTCGAGTGTTTTAATGTTTTTAAAAAAATCTTTTAAGCCAATATTGTTTGGTTGTTGATGCTTTTTTAAAGCTAAAACGGCGGGGCCGCTAAACAACCAACTCACATTCTGATCAACAGCAGCAAATATCAATGTCATATCAAGTGCATCACGAATATTTAAATCGTCAAATGGGCTGCACTGACTCATTACTAATACGTTTATCATTTAAATTGCACCCATTTATCTGCATCAGATGCAAGCATTGCAAATTCAGCTAACCCTGCGACTGCAAATACACCTGTGTTTTTAATATCTAACCCGCGTTTTTCAGCGGCGGTAACACACAGCATTAAATTTAGTTTTTGAGCAGCGAGTTGCTGCCAAAGTGCTGAAATTTGAAGTTCGTCTGAGGATAAATCAAAGTGGGTAGATGCATGATAAATACCTTGCTGGTATAAAAAAATAGCATCAATGGTGTGCCCTTGGGCTAAACATGCATTCGCAAACTTAACTAATCTTTGCGTTGTATCGTGATCGGATGGTGGTGTATGTAATGAAAGAACAAAGCGCGACAAAACAATTCCAATAAAAAAGCCCCAATTAAGGGGCTATTTTAACAGAACTATTTAATTAGTCATCACTTGCGCCAAGTAGAGCAAGTAAAGACGTAAATAAGTTATATACGCTTAGGTATAAAGACACTGTTGCGCGAATGTAGTTGGTTTCGCCGCCATTAATGATTCGGCTTGTATCGAATAAAATCAAGCCAGACATGATCAGTACAACTGCTGCATTAAGCACCATAAACATCAATGAACTGCCAATAAAAATATTAACGATGCTTGCTACAATCACAACGATTAAGCCAACAGTTAAAAAGCCACCCATGAATGAGAAGTCTTTTTTAGTATTTAGTGCATAAGCAGATAAACCAAAAAAGATTAGCGCCGTAGAGCCCAACGCTTGCATAATAAGCATCGGACCATTAGGTAATGCTGCATAATGGTTAAGCAATGGACCTAAGCCTGCGCCCATTAAACCTGTGAAAGCAAACACCCAAAATACACCAGATGCTGTATCTGCTTTTTTATTTACAACAAATAATAAACCGAACGAAACGAGTGTAAACACAATTCCCATAAAGTAAGGTAATTGTAGTGCCATTGAAATACCGGCTGTAACTGCACTAAATGCAAGTGTCATAGCTAGTAAAAAGTAGGTGTTTTTAAGTACCTTGTTTGTTTCAATGGTAGACATTACCGGTTTCGCGGTATTGTACGATTGATTAAACGCCATTGTAGAGCTCCTTTAAGTGAAACGTGTGTGTTTCGATAATTTAACTAAAATTAGATTACCAACTCTTATATGTTTGGGCAAACCTTTGTAGATCAATAGAGTTAAATATTTAAATAAAAGAGTATTGACGGCTAAATTAAAAACACTTTGTTCTAACTTTAGACAAATTAATTGTTTTTTAAGCACTTAAACAATTAATTTAAAAAAAAGCTTCACAAAAGGGATGGGTTTCCCTATTATGCAGGCCGTGCGGAGAGATGGCAGAGTGGTCGAATGCACCGGTCTTGAAAACCGGCATGGGTTTATAGCCCATCTAGGGTTCAAATCCCTATCTCTCCACCACTTATTTAATAAGTGTGTGGTAATTAAAGTATCATTCATTTAAATAGTTATTAGTACACTCTTACTTTTAACTTAGCAGTATCGGAGAGATGGCAGAGTGGTCGAATGCACCGGTCTTGAAAACCGGCATGGGTTTATAGCCCATCTAGGGTTCAAATCCCTATCTCTCCACCATATAACAAAATAGCCCGCTAATTTAGCGGGCTTTTTTGTGTTTGGAACAAAATCAGTGCACTTATACCAATCCGTAATAATACTTAATCATTTTGCGGGGCTAAACGTGTCGCTCCCTGCATTAAAAAATTCTCATTTAGAACAACTAATAGCGGATTTTTTGCCTAGCTATCAACACGTTTTTCCGCCCTCAAAATAGACCACTTAATTAAGCGAATTGGTATTACATGTTTTATCTCTCATTAGTAAAATCTTAAAAGCAGATAGAATTGCTCACACACCACCTTCTGCTGTTAAATAACGTTGATGTTCTCTTCCTTTTTTTGTTTTTAATAAAACTACCATCACAAAAAATTTTAAATGAGTTGGAATGCACATATTAATGTGTGCTATTTTTAAACATTGGTGGATTAAAGGTATGCAAAATAGGATGTTGTGGCTCAAAGATGATCTAGATTCGAGAAAGTTAATTGTATATCGTGCCGTCATGTTTTCGTTTATAGCGCTTTTTGTACTTTTTGTATTTCAACCTTTTGGCACTTCAAGCGATACCGAGTCTTACAAGTTTCTGCGGCTTTTTGGCTATGGGTTAGTAACCTTTTGTGCTTTGCTATTGTCAGGTTTCATAGAAATAGTGTTACTTAAGTTTAAGCTAAGTAAATTAAGCCGTTTAATTATTATTCCTGTCACATATATTTTAATTACTGCGTTATTCAATCATGGGTATTTTGTGGTTGCTGTACTTGGGTCTTGGCATTGGCAGAATCAATTACTTTTTGTAGGGTATATTTTTTGTATTGGTGTATTTCCTCTTATTTTTTTACTTGTGGTAAATAGGCATGTAATAGATTTAACTAAGCCAAGTACAGTTAGCGTCGATCAAGAGCAGTTGAGAGAAGTTGAATTAAAGACAATTACTCTTAAAGGCGATAATAAAAACGACGAAATTAACACGGCTCATCACCATATTTTATTTATTAAATCTTCAGACAACTATTGTGAAATAACAATACTGGAAGGAGCTTCAACTTCACGTAAACTATTACGTGTATCTCTTAGCGGTTTATTAAAGCAGCTTCCAGAAAATACAATTATATTACGATGCCACCGTTCTTATGCGGTCAACCTGCAAAACATTCAGCACTACAGTGGTAATGCTGGAGGGTTGCAATTATCGCTGCATACAATTGATATTAAAATACCGGTGTCTCGTTCTTATGTAAAAGTAATAAAAGATGCTTTGTCATTAATCCCAAAAACATGTTAATCCCCCCTAAAACATGGGCTTTATACCTCGTCTTGTAATTGAGACCTAATAAGTCGCTTTGTATTTTTACTATTGCCAAGATTAAGTTGAAATTTACAACTTAACGAGGAAAGTAGATATGAAATACGCTATCAAGGCACTTGTAATAATTTCTATATTTGTATTTTGCCACTATGTAATGAGGCAGTTTTGGGGAGAAGGTTGGTCTAGCTGGTTGTCTGAACTTGATAATCTAACTGGCATTTTATTTACCCCCGCTAAATATACTTTTTTATATGGACCGTTAGTTATTGCGGCTATTATTTTGTTTAAACAAAGTGAGCCTTTTGAATCTATAGGGCTTAATTCTTCTGGTTTTATTAACTATGCACTCGCAGCAATTATTTGTTGTGCTCCTATGGCAATAGGTTATGGATTTTTGAGTGATGAACTTAACCTATCAATACCAGCCATAATCACCGGCTCAGTTTATGCGGGTTTTTTTGAAGAGCTAATTTTTAGGGCTGCATTGTTTGGTGTTTTATTTAAATATTGTAGATGGGGCTTTGTGCCTGCGGCATTAATTAGTTCAGTAATATTTGGCCTGGGTCATATTTATCAAGGTAATGATGCGATTTCTGCATTGATGGCGGTTGCGATCACTACTGTAGCAGGTACATGGTTTGCGTGGCTATATTGTGAATGTGGTTATCGTATTTGGTTTCCTATGTGGATGCATATTTTTATGAATGCAGCTTACGGAATATTTGGTATGTCGGGTGGCGCAGTAGGTGATCTACAAGGTAACTTGTTTAAAGCAACAGCCATTGTGTTAAGTATTGTGTATGTTGAGATGCTAATTCGACGAGGAAAGCAGCGCGAAGTTACATTATCAAAATTATTTCAATGCACTAAAAGTGGCCTTTATACGCAACAAGCTAACTTAAATTGATTGGGAAACGACCATGCTAGAACTATTTATTGTAATAACTATATTTAGCTCACCCTTTGTGATTCTTACTATTACTAAACGTTATTTCACCTATAAAACTACAATAATGGCAGCGCAAGCAAAATTTAAAGGACTGAGTAATAATAAGATAACAAAATTAGAGGAACAAACAGCGATGTTGAACAAAAGATTGGCAGTGCTAGAGGAAATAGTAACATCTCGCCACTTTGAGTTATCAAATAAAATAGCTCAGTTATAAGCACTTTGATAAGTATGACCCAAACGTATGAGCCTATTAATTTATTAATAGGCTCATACTGCAATAAGGTTTATTTTTAATCATAAATTACGACCATAGTCTCTATTTCTAAGCTTTAGATCTTGGTGCATGCTTAATACATTAAAATTTATACTCTGTATTAAGGATTATTAGATGAAACATCAACTCGCAAAAAGTGTCGCGCTTTCATTATTGTCCCCGGTAATTATTGGTAGCTTGTTAGGATTGTATTATGCACTAACGCTACAGGGTGATTTCTTATCCGTATTTTTTCAACTATTGATGACTGCTATCTCAAATGCACATATTGTAGGCTTAACGATGGCGGCCTTTGTTGTGCCAGGGTATTTACTAATGTTTAAGTATTCTAAAGTTAATTATTCAGGTGTATTAACGCTTGGTTTATTAGGTGGCGCTATATTTAGTTACTTATTAAGTGCCTCAACTGGCGAGATATTTTTGATTAATAGTGTTATGTCAGCATTTGCAGCCGGACTGTTTTTATTTGGTCTTCGCAAATCGGTAAAAAAATAATCGTAGCATTATTAACCAAGCACGCTGATAAACGGTGTGATTTCCTTTTTTTTACCTCCAAAAGGTTCCAATTTTTCACGACAAAGAGTACCTTTAGCTACTGTATGTTTAATAAGAAGTAGTTTGGTATGCAAAAGCACGATTTTTACCAGTCATTAGTTAAGCAAACTGAATCGCTGATAGCTGGTGAATCTAATGTAATTGCCAATTTGGCAAACATAAGCGCGCTGTTATTTACCTCTTTAGAAGATGTAAATTGGGCGGGCTTTTACTTTATGGATTCTCCTACTGAATTAGTACTTGGTCCGTTTCAAGGTAATCCTGCATGCATCCGTATTCCCGTTGGGAAAGGGGTATGTGGAACAGCTGCGGCAACCGCTGAAACACAATTAATTGAAGATGTTCACGCTTTTGACGGGCATATAGCCTGCGATGCAGCGTCTAACTCTGAAGTGGTTGTACCTATCATGAAACATGGTAAAGTATTCGCAGTACTAGACATTGATAGTCCAAGTATTGGCCGATTTGATGCTGATGATAAAGCTGGCCTTGAAGCATTAGTGAAATGCTTAGAGGCGAGCCTGTAATGAAAGATTTGCTAAATGTTCAAGACTACCTATTTGCTGTGCAAGATGTTGGCGACTGGGAAGGCGAAGAAGAGCATGTAGCGGAAACGCTCAATGATTTAATTCATATTGCATGGGATCGTCTTCCAGATGATTCAGAATGTGAATTTATTGATGAAACAATTAATGGTATTTGGGAACACCTTCGGGGTGATATGGCTGTAATAGAAGCCGATTTCGAAGAGTTGGTCGACTGGGTAACACACTACGTCGATTCGTCCCTTGATGAAAAGATGTGAAAAATAGGTTCTAAAATGGAAACCACAAACAAGCTAAAAGATATTAATGAAGTGTTGGAATTTTTATATCAAGAATTCCCACAATGTTTTAAACAAAAAGATGGCATCAAGCCGCTTAAAGTAGGTATTTTTAAAGATATTGCTGAGCGTATTGAAGGGTCTGAAAAAGTAAGTAAGACTCAAGTTCGTCAAGCGCTTAGAAAATACACGTCTAATTGGCGTTATTTAGAAGCTGTGACAAAGTCAGAGTTTCGTATTGATCTTGATGGTAATCAAGGTGAAAAAGTTGAGCAAGAGCATATCGACCATGCACAAAAAGCATTGGAAGAAAGCCGTGCTAAAATGGCAAAACGCAAAAAACAACAGCGTCCTCGCCAAGATTCTGATTCTAAATCTTTCAAGAAAAAACCAGCTCATGCTAGCAAAGCAGGCGATAAAAACGCACCTGCAGCTAACAAACCTGCTAAAGCAGCGCCAGTTAAACGTTCAGGAAAAATTGAACCTTTACCAGCAACTGAGGTCAAGGTTAATAATAAGGTTAAGGTTAAACTTGGCCAAGCACTTGTAAATGCAGTAATCACTGAAGTGAACAAAGATGACGTTCATGTTGAATTAGTGACTGGTATGCAAGTTAAAACCAAAGCTGACAGCTTATACATCGTTTAAGTTGTAAATAAATTAAGGAGTTGTGTATGAGTAAAAAGTTTACGCTCATTCCGTTAGTTGCTGCCCTGTTTTCAGGTTCATTATTTGCTGCTGTAGAAGCCGTTACAATTGACGATTTACCCCAGCTTAAGCAAGAGAGTCAACATGGTACTGCTAGCAAACGAGTGGCTAGCTTATTTGCTCGTTCACACTATACACCGGTTCGATTTAACGATGAGCTTTCTAGTAAAGTGTACGATCGTTATATCGAATCCCTTGATTTTAATAAAAGCGTTTTCTTAGCCAGCGATATTGCTTCTTTTGAGCAATATCGTGATGACTTTGATAACGCTATTACTACCGGTAAATTAGACTTTACGTTTGATATTTTTAACTTAAGTCTTAAACGCCGTTTTGAACGTTACGAGTATTCACTTACTTTACTTGAAAAAGAAATGACGTTTGATAAAGAAGATGAATACTTTTTTGACCGTGAAGATTCAGCATGGCCTTTGTCACAAGCTGAGCTTGATGAAATTTGGCGTGAGCGTGTAAAGTACGACGCACTGCGTTTAAAAATGACGGGTAAAGATTGGGAAGGCATTAAAGAAGTGCTGACCAAACGCTATAAAAATGCAGAAAAACGTTTAGTACAATCTAATTCAGAAGATGCTTTTCAAATTGTTATGAATTCGCTAGCACGTAGTATTGAGGCGCATACGTCTTATTTATCGCCACGTCGTGCAGAGCAATTCAAAATGGATATGGACTTAGAGCTTGAGGGCATTGGTGCCGTACTAAGCCCAGATGAAGACTACACTGTTATTCGCAGCTTAGTGCCGGGAGGCCCTGCAGATAAAACAGATCAAATTAAAGCTGATGACCGCATTATTGGTGTTGCCCAAGATGGCGAAGAATTTGTAGACGTAATTGGCTGGCGTTTAGATGACGTAGTTGATTTAATTAAAGGTCCTAAAGGGACTAAAGTACGTCTACAGTATTTAAAAGGTGTTGACGCTCACGGCGCACCTAAAGTTGTTGAAATCACGCGTGATAAAATTCGACTTGAAGATAGAGCGGCTAAATCAGAAGTATTTGAAGCAAAATACTCTGATTTAACAAGTAAAGTTGGCGTGATTGAAATTCCAGGCTTTTACAATAATCTTTCGAAAGATGTAAAAGTTGAGCTGGCTAAGCTTAAAGAAGAAAAAGTTGATGGTATTATTATCGACTTACGCCAAAATGGTGGTGGTTCTTTATATGAAGCAACACAACTGTCTGGTTTGTTTTTTGACCAAGGTCCAGTGGTTCAAATTCATACCTTAAATAACCGTATTGAAGAGCAAAAAGATCGCGATGGTATAACTTATTACGATGGTCCTTTAACTGTTTTAGTTGACCGTTACAGTGCCTCTGCTTCTGAAATATTTGCAGCAGCTATGCAAGATTACGGTCGTGCAGTTATTATTGGCGAGCAAACTTTTGGTAAAGGTACAGTACAGCAGCACAAAGGCTTAGGCCGCGCTTACGATTTATACGATAATGCGCTAGGTAGCGTACAGTATACGATTGCTAAGTTTTATCGTATTAACGGTGGTAGTACGCAACATAAAGGTGTGATCCCTGATATTTCGTTTCCATCAGCAATCGATCCTGCAGAGTGGGGCGAAAGTAAGCAAGATAATGCACTCCCTTGGGACAGCATTGTTAAAGCAAAATACAAAAAGTTAGGTAATTTAACACCTATTATTACGTACCTTGAGAAACAACACGAAGTACGAATTAAATCAGAACCAGAATTTGGTTATGTATTTAATGACATTACCTTATACAACGAAGAGAAAGACCGTAAAACTATCTCTTTAGTTGAAGCAGACCGTATTAAAGAAAAAGATGAAGGTGAAGCACGTGCACTTGTACGTACTAACGAGCGTCTTAAGCGTTTAGGTAAAGATCCGGTAGAAAACTTAGACGATTTACCTGAAGTAATTGAAGAGCTTGACCCATTTTTGGAAGAAGCTGCATTAATTACTCAAGATTATATTAATTATGGTCGTATAGCTAAGAAGTAACAACTGGTTTTACCTCTATAAAAAAGGCGCATTAGCGCCTTTTTTACTACCTAAAATTTACTAAATTGTTATAATATTTGATTACATAAAGTTGAGCTAGAACAATCATGCTCAATTAATGCGCTTTACGTGCTAAAAATAATAATTAAACACACAGTAAGTGTGTCTAGGAGTCTCTACTTTGAAGCTATTGGATGACAAACCAATCAAGCCCGCCTCGTTTTTTGATGCATTAATTCCTATCTCTGTATTAATTTGTTTACTTGGTGCTGCCGTTTACTTATTTGGTGATAACTCTTCATCAGGCCCTAACCAAATTGCACTTTTATTTGCTACTTTTGCAGCGGCTTTAATTGGGCTTAAAAACGGTTATACATGGAAAAAATTAGAACAAGCTATGATCGAAGGTATAACGCTTTCACTTGGCGCTATCCTAATTTTACTTATGGTAGGTGCGTTAATTGGCACTTGGCTACTTTCTGGAACTGTACCAACTTTAATTTATTATGGCTTGCAAGTTATAAACCCAAGTTGGTTTTATGCAGCGAGTTGTTTAATTTGTGGCATTGTAGCTATGAGTATAGGTAGTTCTTGGACTACTGCCGCTACGATAGGTGTTGCTTTATTAGGCGTTGCAACGGGTCTTGGACTTGAACAAACAGTTACAGCAGGCGCTGTTATATCTGGCGCGTACTTTGGTGATAAGTTAAGCCCGCTGTCTGAAACAACCAATTTAGCGCCAGCAGTTGTAGGCGCTGATTTATTTGAGCATATTCAACATATGCTGTGGACGACAGTACCAAGTTTTGTAATTGCGCTGATTATATTTATATTCATGGGCTTTAACGCAACTGCTTCAAGCGAAGCGGGGCGCATTGATGAAATAACGGCTATTTTACAGCAAAACTTTAATATTGGTTTTGAAATGCTAATCCCGCTAATTGTACTTTTAGTTTTAGCGATTAAAAAAATGCCAGCCTTTCCTGCTATCTCTATCGGTGCTGTTGTGGGCGCTGTTTGGGCCATGTTGTTTCAATCTGATTTAATTGCTAGTCAAATTGATGTTTCTCAAGGGCAGTTAGTTGGCTATTTTAAGCTTGTTTGGACGACGTTTTTTGATGGTTTTAGCATAAGTACAGGCGATGACAAAATGGACTCCCTACTCAGTGGTGGCGGTATGTCTGGAATGCTTACAACCACATGGCTTATTATGACTGCACTGATGTTTGGTGCCATTATGGAAAAAACAGGCCTTTTGGATATTTTTGTTAAAAGCATACTTAAAATAGCTAAAAGTACGGGATCGTTAATTGCGGCAACAATAGCAACGTGTATTGGTACTAACGTGATAGCGGCCGATCAATATATTGCAATTGTTGTACCTGGTCGTATGTTTAAAGATGAATATGAAAAACGTGGTTTGAAGCCTGTTAACTTATCTCGTACATTGGAAGATGGCGGTACAATTACCAGCCCACTAATTCCATGGAACACGTGTGGCGCATATATGCAAAGCGTTTTACTAATAAATCCTTTTGATTATGCACTCTACGCTTTCTTTAACTTAATTAACCCTGTTTTAGCGGTGGTTTATGCCTACTTGGGCATTAAAATTTTACGTATTAAGCCAAAACAATCCGCCTAATTTTAAACAGCTCCTTTTAACTTAAAAGGAGCTGTTTTGGAGTATCTATGACTGAATCAAGTAAACCTCAAGCACAATATCTTAAAGACTATAAAGCTCCTGATTTTTTAATTGACCACACAGAGCTAACCTTTGACTTACAGCCATTATCAACCAAAGTAAGCTCTTTGCTAACGCTTACGCGTGTTGGTGATAAAAAAGCACCTTTAGTGCTTGATGGTATTGATTTACGCTTACTGTCTTTATCTATTGATACGGTTGATATAACTGATTATGAAATTATTGGCGAGCAGCTAATAATTAATAACCTACCGGATAGTTGTCAATTAAGTATTGTGACCGAGATATCGCCTGAGACGAATACTTCTTTAGAGGGTTTGTATTTATCTGGCGGTGCGTATTGTACACAGTGTGAAGCGCAGGGTTTTAGAAAGATCACCTATTACATGGATCGCCCTGATGTACTTGCCACGTTTGATGTAACTATTATTGCCGATAAAAAGTATCTACAACTTCTTTCTAATGGTAATCAAGTAGACAGTGGTGAAACACAAGATGGTCGTCATTTTGTTAAATGGCAAGACCCATTTAAAAAGCCGAGCTATTTATTTGCACTTGTAGCTGGCGATTTTGATGTTTTAAAAGATACGTACACGACTAAAAGCGGCAAAGATGTAGAATTAGCATTGTTTGTTGATAAAGGTAATTTATCTAAAACACCCCATGCTATTGCCTCACTCAAAAAGGCAATGCAGTGGGATGAAGAACGCTTTAATTTAGAGTATGACCTTGATATTTATATGATTGTAGCCGTCGATTTTTTCAACATGGGCGCGATGGAAAATAAAGGGCTAAACGTTTTTAACAGTAAATGCGTATTAGCTAATCAAGAAACAGCCACAGATAAAGACTACCATACGATTGAATCCATTGTAGGGCATGAGTACTTTCATAACTGGACAGGTAACCGAGTTACTTGTAGAGATTGGTTTCAGTTATCTCTAAAAGAAGGGTTAACTGTATTTAGAGACCAAGAGTTTAGTAGTGATTTAGGATCTCGTGCACTTAACCGAATTGATGCGGTTAAAGTTATGCGTACGCATCAGTTTAGCGAAGATGCAGGCCCTATGGCTCACCCAATTCGCCCTGAGAAAGTTATTGAAATGAATAACTTTTATACAGTAACTGTATACGATAAAGGTGCTGAAGTTATCCGTATGATGCACACATTACTGGGTGAAACTAATTTTCAAAAAGGGATGACGCTTTACTTTGAGCGCCACGATGGGCAAGCAGTTACATGTGATGACTTTGTAAGTGCGATGAGCGATGCATCAGGTGTTGATTTAGAGCAATTTAAACAATGGTACAGCCAATCAGGTACACCGCGTTTAAATGCAATTCAAGAATTTGATAGCAGCTCAAATACATACACTTTGACAATCGAGCAAACAGCGCCAGCTAATCAGCCAGAGAATAAAAAGCTTCATATACCTTTTGCTATTGAACTACTTGATGCCAATGGACAAAGTATTGCTCTGCAATATAAAGGTAAAAAGCTAGATCATGTACTCGATGTAACTAATGCGACTCAAATATTTAGCTTTGATAATATTTTAGAAAAGCCTGTTGCGGTTTTGCTAGAAGACTTTTCTGCACCTTGTATTTTAAACCAGCAAACAACAGAGCCCGAACTATTGCATATTATGCGTTTTGCGCGCAGTGATTTTTCACGTTGGGATGCACAACAGCAGCTATTCATTAAGGCGATTAAATCTCAAATCACCGATGCAACGAATAGCGTATTAAGCAGCGAAATTATAAATGCGCTACGTGTACTTATAAACACCAAAGAGGGCGATTTAGCTTTAATTGCAGAGCTGTTTAAATTGCCGAGTTTTGACACGTTAGCTGCTGAATTTGATGTAATACCTGTAGATGACATTATTGAAATAACAGAAAAGTTTGAGCAACAAATTGCTGATGAACTTGCTGATGAGCTTCTTAGTTGTTACGAATCTCTTGAAGATGATGGCAGTATAAGTGCAAGCGCTGTTGCGAATCGTGCTTTAAAGCAAATATGTCTGCACTACCTTGCTAAAACACAAAGTCCAGAAGCTGTAACCTTTATTAAAGAAGCTGCAAGCTCGACTAATATGACTAATGTACTTGGTGCCCTTAGCGCTGTGGTAAAAGCTTCACACCCTGTTAGAGATGAGCTTTTGAGTCATTTTGATAGTCAGTGGCGTCATGATGTTTTAGTCATGGATAAGTGGTTTGCACTGCAAGCTATGCAATCAGGCAGTACTGCTATAGATGATATTAAGGCACTTTACGAACACCCGTGTTTTGATTTTTCAAATCCTAACCGTGTACGTGCACTTGTAGGAAGTTTTAGCCACTTTAATACAGCACAATTTCATCGAGCAGATGCTCAAGGCTATGCGTTATTAGGTGATTTATTAATAAAACTTAATGCAATTAATCCACAAAATGCATCGCGTATGCTAACACCGTTTATGTCGTGGAAGCGTTACGATGATGTACGCTCACAAGCAATGAAACTGCAATTACAGCGCTTAGCCAATTTAGATGGCCTAAGTGCTGACTTGTATGAAAAGGTTGAAAAAGCGCTCGCATAAATGATTGAGTATTATTTTACCTTAAGATTGAGCTATAACGAGTGCATGGATTACTACCATGGCCGTTTTAGCTCTTTACAAGTTGTAGAGGATGGCGGTAAAACAATTCGTTTTGCTGCTACGCATTTGAGGCCCTTCATTTCGAGCTTGGGTGTACGTGGCCGTTTTAGACTCTTATTAACCCCCGAAAACAAGTTCATCCGCCTAGAGCGAGTGGCCTGACACTCGATTTTTATGTTATATATACATAAAAATATTGTATTTTTGTTAATTTCAATTTGTCCTATTGTTAAATTACGTGTATAAATTATCTGGTACGACGTCTTACTAATACGTAAGCGTCAACCAGAATAAAAAGTATATAACAGATTAGAGCGAGTATTTGTAATTTCACTGATTCGCTTCTATCGTTATGATTACACTAAAAACAATAACTTGATCACACAAAATGACCCGCGACAGGGGGGAACCAAAATGATAAGAAGATCGCTTTTTGTTAAAAATAGAATCGCTATAGGTTTAGCAGCCGCTAGTTTAGGTTTATCTGCAGCAAGTACTCAAGCTGTAACATTTGAAGCTGGAGGTTTTGATATTACCTTCGATTCAACCTTTTCATATGGGCAAAGTGTTCGTGCAGAAGACAGAGACTTTAACCTAATTGGCAAAAGTAATAACCCAGCATTTGATTGGACAGGATACAACCCAGCGCTAAACAATACTATTTACTCATCACAAGATGTATGGGCACAACCGGGCTCTTACTCAAACAATGGTGATGCGGGTAATTTAAATTTTGATAGTGGTGACTCCTTCTCAAAACTATTGAAGGGCACACACGACCTTTCAATAAATAAAGATAACTACGGTTTGTTCACTCGCTTCATGTATTTTTATGACTTTGCGTTGATGGATGGCAATCATGCATATTCAAATCCTACATCAGGGCAGGGTGTTGATCCATGTGACGATAAAGACACCAAAGCACAAAGTTGTGCCGACATACGTTTATTAGACGCGTTTGTATGGGCCGATTTTGATTTAAATGATGGTAATAACCCTTTATCTGTCCGTTTAGGCCAGCAAGTAGTTAACTGGGGTGAAAGTACGCTTATATCTCATGGTATTAACGTAAACCCAGTTGATATAGATCGATTAAAAGCACCTGGCGCTGAGCTAAAAGAAGCATTTATACCAATCGGTATGCTTTGGGCATCGCTCGGAATTACTGAGAATATTACGCTTGAAGGTTTCTACCAATATCAATGGCAAGAAACACGTTTACCAGCAGCAGGTACATACTTTTCTACTAATGACTTTGCAGCAGAAAATGGTTATCAGCAGAATGTTCAATTAGGCTTTACGTCTAATCCTGATATTGATGTTGCTTTTTTAACGGATAGTTTAAATAACCTAACATCTGATTTTGCATTAGCAGCAGCTGCTCAAGGTATTGATCCTTCAAGTGCTGAAGGAAGCGCTTTATTAGCCCAAATGTATCTTGCTTACCCAACTAAGGTTGCATTAAAAGGCAAAGGGGATAATGGTAAAACAGAACCTGAAGATGGCGGCCAGTACGGTTTACGTTTAGGTATATTTTTACCTGAATTTAATGATACTGAAATTGCGTTATACCACGTGAATTACCATAGTCGTCGTCCGCTTATATCTGGTCGTGTATCAAACTTTTCGCAGGCAGCAATTGCTCAAGATTTAGCAATGATCATGACAACAGAAATTACGTCAGATAATGTTGCTGATTTAACCGCTTTTTCTAAAGCTGAAAACGACTACCCAGAAGATATTAAACTATATGGTTTAAGTTTTAACACAACTATTGGTGAAACAGCCTTTGCGGGTGAGTTTGCGTTTCGTCAAGATGAACCACTGCAAATTGATGACGTAGAGTTACTTTATACAGCTATGCCTGAGCAGTTAGCTCTTGCAGGTCTTCGTCCTGATTTTGCAGGTATTTCGCAAATGAGTTTTGGCGATGATATTAGTTCTGTTGGTGCGGGTGAAGTTGCTCAAGGCTATATTGAACGTGATACATCACAAATTCAATTCACGGCTACTCACTTATTTGGACCTTCATTAGGTGCTGATAGTTGGGCTGTAGTTGGTGAAGTGGGTGCAGTAAAAATTCATAACATGCCAGAATATGACGAAATGCGTTTAAATGTATCCGGTACTGGCCGTAGTGGCACAATTACAGGCCCAGGTACTACTGATTATTCAACATTGCAACTTGGTTTATCAAATGGCGCTGAAGAAAAATCATTCGCCACAGCATCTTCTTGGGGTTACCGCTTAATTGCTAAAGGTGATTATTTTAACCTTTACAAAGGTATTAACTTCTCTCCACGTTTTGTATTTTCTCATGACGTAAATGGTAATACACCAGACCCTATGTTCTTATTTATCGAAGACCGTAAATCTTTGGGTGCAACCATGAACTTTAACTACCAAAATGCGTGGTCACTTGATGTGAGCTATAACTCGTTTTGGGGCGGCGGCGATATTAATACTTTCTCAGATCGCGATTACGTTTCTTTTAACTTAAAATATTCTATTTAGGGGTAACATTATTATGATTAAAAAACCTACCCTCATCGCTACAGCTTTTTGTAGCTTGTTTGCAAGCAGCGCAGCTTTAGCTAAATTAAACGCTGATGAAGTTGCTCAATTAGGTCAAAACTTAACGCCAATGGGCGCAGAAAAAGCAGCTAATGCTGATGGCTCTATTCCAGCATGGAATAATGGCATTACTTCTGCACCAGCAGGTTATGAAGCTGGTATGCATCACCTTGACCCATTTACAGCTGATAAAGTGCTTTTCACTATTGATAAAAGTAATATTGAAAAGTACAAAGCCAATTTAAGTCCGGGTCAAATTGCTTTATTTGAAACATACCCAGACACATTTAAAATGCCTGTGTATGAAACTCACCGTTCTGCGTCTTACCCTCAGTTTGTGTATGATGCGACTAAAAAGTTTGCACCGACTGCTGAATTAATTGAAGGCGGTAACGGTATTAAAAATACGGCGATTGGTATTCCTTTCCCTATTCCTAAAACGGGTTTAGAGGCAATTTGGAATCATTTATTACGTTACCGTGGCCAGTCTATTGAGCGTTTTGGTGGTCAAGCTGCACCAACTGCATCTGGTTCTTATAACTATGTTGGCTTTGATGAGCAGTTATTAGTTAAGTACTCAGACCCTAGTGCAACACCAGCAGAGCTACAAGACTCAAATATTTTGTTTAAGTTTAAACAAAGCGTTACAGAACCAGCTCGTTTAGCGGGTACTGCATTATTAGTTCATGAAACAATGGATCAAATATTAACGCCGCGCCAAGCATGGACTTATAACTCGGGGCAACGTCGTGTTCGTCGTGCACCTAATGTTGCATATGATGCACCAGGCACAGCTGCAGATAGCCTGCGTACTACCGATGATTTTGATATGTTTAATGGCTCGCCAAATCGTTACAACTGGACACTAAAAGGCAAGCAAGAGTTATATATACCTTACAACAGCTATAAACTTCATAGTGATAAGCTAGAGTACGATGATATTTTAATGCCTGGCCATATTAACCCAGAACATACACGTTACGAAAAACACCGTGTTTGGGTTGTTGAAGCTAACTTAAAAGATGATACACGTCATATCTATAAAAAACGTGTGTTTTACATCGATGAAGATAGCTGGCAAGTACAGGTTACTGATATTTATGATAACCGCGACCAACTTTATCGTGTAGCAATGGCTTATGGCCTTAACTACTACGAAGTACCTACACAGTGGAGTACGCTTGAGGTTTATCATGATTTGAATTCTCGTCGTTATTTAGCAATTGGTTTAGATAACCAAGAAAAAATGTACGATTTTTCACAGTCATTTAACGATAACGAATTTACTTCAAGCGCTTTACGTCGCGCAGGTAGATAGTATTAAACTAGGCATTTAACAATTTGTTAAGTGCCTTTTCCTTTCTCATCGCGTTTGTCTTACAGCGCGCAACGCTTTCCCCAGTAAAAAGACAAACAACTCTCTCGTACAAGGCGATTAAAATTTATGAAGTATTTGGTATATGCCAGCCTGATAATAAGCGGTGCGAGTGTTGCACAAGAAGCCCCTAGCAATGCAATCAGTGCAACAAATGCAGCTAAAACCTTACTCACCGACATAACCAACACAGGCAATGGTCTAATTGCAGTAGGTAAACACGGTACTGTTATTAAAAGTATCTCGGGTGATAAATGGCAACAAGCTGAGCTAGTCCCAACTCAAGTGCTATTAACTGCCGTTGATTTTAGTAATGAAAATAATGGATGGGCGTGTGGCCACGATGCAACAATAATAAATACTACTGACGGTGGTGTTAATTGGCAACTACAACAAGTACAACCAAAATTAGACAAACCATGTTTAGATATTCTATTTGAAGATGATTTAAAAGGTTTTGCAGTGGGCGCATATGGCATGTTTTATCAAACCACCGATGGTGGTAAACATTGGCAAAAACGCTTTTTAGATTCGCTATTATTTAGTGATGATCGTGATTACTTGAACGATTTAAAAGAAAATGACCCCGAAGGATACGAAGCCGAAACTGCTTCAATTTTACCGCACTTTAATCGAATCGAAAAAACAGATAATGGTTTAATGCTGGTTGGTGAGATGGGCTTGATGGCCAGAAGCATTGATGATGGTCAAACTTGGCAAAGGATAGAAGAAATTTATCCTGGTTCATTCTTTGCAGTTGCATCAGATAGCACACAAGAAATTGTGGCAGGGCTTCGAGGTAATGTTTTTGCAAAGCAAAATGGTGAACAGCAGTGGCAGCATTTCGAAAATGTTAAAACAGCGACGATCAACAACATCATTAATTATAATAACAAACAATGGCTTATGCTTGCCAACAGTGGCGTTATTTTTCATCTTCAAGATGGGTTACTCACCCATGAGCAGCTTGCTGACGGTAAAGCGATTCTTGATGGTGTAATATTAGATAACAGGCTGATTATGGCTACAGAAGATGGCATTAAAGTGAAGGAGTTAACCCCTTAATGCATAAACTACTCGATTTTATTGAAAAGGCGATTTTTAGACATCGCTTAATTATGCTTATAAGTTTTGCACTTATAAGCTGTTTACTTGTATTCAAAGCGACTCAAATTCAATTAGATGCATCGTTTAATAAAAATATTCCGTTAAACCACGATTATATGAAAGTGTATACCAAGCATGAAAAGCAGTTTGGTGGTGCAAACAGTATTTTGATTTCAGTGTGTGATGACAGTGGTGATATATTTAATCCAGAGTTCTTTACTCAATTAAAAGCGGTTCACGATCAGCTTTATTTCATTCCTGGCGTAAATCGTCCATTAGTTAACTCAATATTTTCACCCAGTGCTCGTTTTGTTGAAGTAGTGGAGGATGGCTTTGCCGGTGGCCCAATTATTCCTGCTAACTTTAAAGCAGATAAGCGTGGTTTAGGTGTAGTAAAGGAAAACATTGAAAAAGCAAAAGTTGTAGGACGTATGATTGCCAGCGATTATTCGTGTGCAATGGTAACTGCTCAACTTTTAGAAACTGATCCTCAAACACAACAAAAATTAGACACATTAGCTTTTGCACAAAAGCTAGAAAGTGATTTAAGAGAGCCTTTAAGTACGGACAAAGTAAGTATTCATATTATTGGCTTTGCAAAAATGGCTGGTGATATAGCGGAAGGTGCAAAAGGGGTGGTTGTATTTTTTGCCATTGCTATCGCTTTTACCTTTATTATGGTCTGGCTATTTTGTGGCAGTTTAAAGCTGACTATTTTGCCTATCGCATGTTCCATTATTGCTGTTATTTGGCAATTAGGCCTGCTTTCAAGTTTAGGTTTTGGCCTTGATCCTATGTCTATTTTGGTACCGTTTTTAGTATTTGCTATTGGTGTAAGCCATGGTGTGCAGATGATAAATGCGATTGGTAAAAAAGTAGGTGAAGGTAAAACAACACGTATTTGTTGTCAGTCAAGTTTTAGGGCTTTATTAGTGCCAGGCGGTATTGCACTGCTTTCAGACACCGTAGGCTTCTTAACATTACTTACCATCGATATTGGTATTATCCGTGAACTTGCCATTACAGCGAGTTTAGGTGTAGCAGTAATTATATTTACTAATTTAATCTTATTGCCAGTTTGGGCTTCGTACATGAACTTTGAAAATAGTGTACATATTCAATCTGGTGATGCAGCAAAACCAAACATGCTTGATAAAATCCGCGACTTACTTGTTAAAGCGACTGATCCTAAAGTAGCTAAAATGATTATTGGTTTTACCCTTGTTCTATTTGCTTTAGGTTACTGGCAAGCAGATAAAATGCGTATAGGTGACTTACATGCAGGCGCGCCATCACTGCATCAAGATGCTCGTTATAATCAAGACACGTTTTTAATATCAGACAAGTACACTATCTCGTCTGATATCTTAAAGGTAATTGTAGAAGCGTATCCTGCAGCATGTACTGAGCATGATGTGATGGAGCGTATAAGCCGTTTTCAATACAAAGTAGAGAATGTAGCAGGTGTGCAGTCTGCTGTAAGTTTGAGCTCTGTAGCTCAATCGGTTAACGCAGGCTACAACGAAGGCAATTTGAAATGGCAAAGCTTGCCACGAAATTCAGCAAGTTTAGTGCAGTCAACGTCTCGAGTTGAAACTAGTACAGGTTTACTTAACGGTGATTGTTCAGTTATGCCAGTGATTATATTTTTAGATGATCATAAAGCACAAACTATAGATACTGTAATTAAGAGTGTTAAGCAATTTGCGCAAGAAGAGGGCACTGATAAATTAGCATTTAAATTAGCTTCAGGACCTGTTGGTGTAATGGCAGCGACTAATGAGTCGGTTGCAGAGGCGCAAATACCAATGATGCTTTATGTTTATGGTGCCGTTATTATTTTATGCCTAATGAGCTTTAGAAGCGTAAAAGCAACAATAGCCGTAGTATTGCCGCTTTATATTGTATCAACACTTGCACAAGCACTTATGGTTCAATTAGAAATAGGCTTAACCGTTTCTACACTGCCTGTAATTGCGTTAGGTGTTGGTATTGGGGTTGATTATGGTATTTATATACTGTCGTCAATGATGGGGCAGCTTAAGCAAAACGTACCACTGAGTATTGCTTATCGTAATGCACTTGTTGAGCGTGGTAGTGCTGTATTGTTTACGGGGATTACATTAGCTATTGGTGTGAGTACGTGGATATTCTCAGATCTTAAATTCCAAGTTGATATGGGTATATTGCTAACCTTCATGTTTTTAGTAAATATGTTGGGTGCAGTGTTGTTATTACCGGCGATTGGTAGCCTTCTCTGGACTGACCAGAAAAAATAATGTGAATAATTTTGCTCCTAAATGGCCTGTAAAGGCCATTTATATCTACAATTTGTGAATAGATGACCAAATAGCTGAAATGCTTAAAATGTTTTCATCGAAAAGGCTGTTTATTAGCTGCAAAAGGGTTAGAATTTGATTGACTCCACGCTAATGAATAGCTGTACAAATTTCTGCTCCTGAGCAGTAATAGATTAAGGAACATACAATGACACGAAATGAAGGCCAAGCCTCGGTTATCCTAGATAATGTCTGTAAGCTGATCCAGAAAAAAGTTCGCGCTGATAATGTGTTACTCGTTGAGAAATTCGCCAAAGCCTTGTACAGCAACATGTCTAAAGAGGATTTGGCAAATCGCAACGATAGTGACCTATATGGCGCAGCATTAAGCCTTTGGAACGCACTAGAAAAAAATACTACCGACGACGCTGTTATCCGCGTTTTCAACCCTGAAGTGGCAAAAGATGGCTGGCAGTCATCGCATACAATTGTAGAAATTATTACTAAAGACATGCCGTTTTTAGTTGATTCTGTTCGTATGGCCATGACTCGTGAAAATATCGCCTCTCACTTATTACTTCATTGCCCATTAAAAATTAAGCGCGATACAAACGCTAAAATTTCTGGATTATCAAATTTAAAAGCAGAGCAAGAATCTTCATCTACTAAAACAGTGTTCTTTATTGAAATCGACCGTCAGACAGATTCTTCTGTGATTGAGTCTTTCAAAAAAGAGTTAGAATCGGTTCTTGTTGATGTGTCAGTTGCTGTTGATGATTGGCAGCCAATCCGTAAAAAATTGATGGCAGTGACCAAAGAGTTACCTAAGCGTCATCATAATAAAACAAAAGAAGAAGTGTCAGAAACAACTGAGTTTTTAGATTGGTTAGCTAAAGATAACTTTACCCTAATGGGTTACCGTGAATATGAGTTAAGCCCAGTTCAAGGTGATTACCAATTAAAAGGTAAAATGGAATCAAGCCTTGGCTTAATGAAAAATTCTACTGAAGAACACACACGATTATTATCAGAATTACCAGAAGTTGCTCGCCAAGAAGCACGTAGCAGCAACTTATTGATTTTAACTAAAACTAACTCTGTTTCTCGCGTTCACCGCCCAGCTTACATTGATTATGTAGGTATTAAGCGTTTCGACGATGAAGGTAATGTAATTGGAGAAGACCGCTTTATTGGTTTGTTCTCATCAAGCTTTTACAATAACAGCGCTACTGATGTACCCGTATTAAAAAGTAAAATTAATCGCATTATGGAAATGTGTGATTTTGCTAAAGGCACGCACGCTTACAAAGCTGTTTTAAACATTTTAGAAACCTACCCACGTGATGAGCTTGTTCAAGCGCGCGAAAGTGAGCTACTTGAAGTTGCTATGGGTGTTTTACAAGTACAAGAGCGCGATATGTGTCGCTTGTTTGTACGTAAAGATGCGTATGGTCGCTTTTTATCTTGCATGGTTTATGTACCTCGCGAGCGTTACAACACAGCCCTGCGCCGTGAAACGCAAGATATATTAGCTAATGCATTTAATTCTGACGATAAAGTCGAATTTACTACTTATTTCTCTGAGTCAACACTGGCGCGTACACATTACACCGTTCGTGTGACCGACAACAAGATCGAATATAACGTGAAAGACATCGAAAACAATTTAGTAGAAGCTGCGCGCACGTGGGAAGATAAACTTCAGTCTGCACTTTTAGAGTCAGCGGGCGAAGCACGTGGTAACGATTTAAATCGTAAATATTGTAATGCGTTTGCACGCTCATACAAAGATGAAGTACTGCCAAGTGCTGCGGTTGTTGATATTGAAAAGTTAGAACTACTTAGCGATGAAAACAAGCTAGAAATGCTGTTCTACCGTCCTCAAGAAGAAGCAAACAGTAATATTGTACGATTAAGCTTATTCCATAAAGATGAGCCAATTCACTTATCTGATGTTATGCCAATGCTTGAAAACTTTGGTCTGCGCGTTGTTGGTGAAACACCATATTCAGTTAAAACTAGCGATGGTCGTATTAACTGGATCATGGACTTCTCGATGCTTATTGACAGCAAAGGGATGGCAGACTTTGATAAAATTTCAGCACGTTTTCGCGCTGCATTAACAAATGTGTGGGGCAACCGCCTTGAAAATGATGGTTTTAACCGTTTAGTGTTAATGGGTGGCCTAACTGGCCGCGAAGCCTCTATTTTACGTGCTTACGCTAAGTACATGCGTCAAATTGGTGTAACGTTCTCACAAAGTTACATTGAAAGCACATTTGCAAATTATCCAAACATTGCAGCGCAAATTGTTAATTTATTTGCTAAAAAGTTCTCAGTTAAGAGCCCAGCAAGTGCTAAAACACTTGAAAAGTTAAGTACGCAAATTTACTTAGAACTTGAAAACGTAGCAAACCTTGATGATGACCGTATTATACGTTTATACGTAGATATGATTGTTGCGACGCTACGAACTAACTATTTCCAAAAAGACGATGCAGGTCAGTTTAAGTCTTATGTTTCGTTTAAAATACAGCCTAGTTTAATTCCGGATGTACCGCTTCCTCTTCCTGCGTTTGAGATTTTTGTATACTCTCCGCGCGTTGAAGGTGTGCATTTACGTTACGGTAAAGTAGCGCGTGGTGGACTGCGTTGGTCTGACCGTCGTGAAGATTTCCGTACTGAAGTACTTGGCCTAGTTAAAGCACAACAAGTTAAAAATACAGTAATTGTGCCAGTTGGTTCTAAAGGTGGTTTTGTATGTAAACAACTACCTAGTGAGCGCGAAGCGTTTATCAAAGAAGGCCAAGAGTGTTACAAAATCTTTATCCGTGGTCTTCTAGATATTACAGATAACATAGAGCGCGGTGAAGTAGTGCCAGCTCGTGATGTTGTTCGCCACGATGAAGATGATGCTTACTTAGTAGTTGCAGCCGATAAAGGTACCGCGACTTTCTCTGATATCGCAAACGGCATTGCTAATGAATACAATTTCTGGTTAGGTGATGCATTCGCATCAGGTGGCTCGGTTGGTTACGATCATAAGAAAATGGGTATTACAGCTAAAGGCGCATGGGAGTCAGTTAAACGACATTTCCGTGAAATGGATATCGATTGTCAAACTACCGACTTTACGGTAGTTGCAATTGGCGATATGGCTGGTGATGTATTTGGTAATGGTATGTTGTTATCTAAGCATATTCGTTTACAAGTTGCCTTTAACCATATGCACATTTTTGTTGATCCTAACCCAGATGCTGCTACTTCTTACCCAGAGCGCGAACGTTTATTTAATATGCCGCGTTCATCTTGGGAAGATTACAACAAAGAGTTAATTTCTGCCGGTGGTGGTGTTTTCTCTCGTGCTGCTAAATCAATTACGCTCAGCCCAGAAATGAAAAATATGTTGGGTACTAAAAAAGCAAGTATGACCCCAAATGAGTTAATGAAAGCTTCATTGATGATGGAGTTCGATTTACTGTGGAATGGCGGTATTGGTACATACATTAAAAACTCTAAAGAAACTGATGCAGATGTAGGGGATCGTGCAAACGATGCACTACGTATCAATGGTAGAGATTTAGGCGCTAAAATAATTGGTGAGGGCGGTAACTTAGGTACAACTCAATTAGGTCGTGTTGAATTTGCAGCTAAGGGTGGTCGTGTTAATACTGACTTTATTGATAACGTAGGGGGCGTTGCCTGTTCAGATAACGAAGTTAACATTAAGATTTTACTTAATGGCTTGGTTGCTGAAGGTGACTTAACACGTAAACAACGTGATGAGCTACTTTATTCAATGACAGATGAAGTATCTGAATTAGTATTAAAAGACTGTTACCGTCAAACACATACTATTTCAATTACGCAGTCTAAAGGTACTTCAACGCTTAAAGAAAAGATTCGTTTTATTCATGCACTTGAAAAAGATGGCAAGTTAAACCGTGCTATTGAGTTTATTCCAAGCGATGAAGAATTGGCAGAACGTGCAGCCGCAGGTAAAGACTTAACTCGCCCTGAGCTTTCAGTGCTAGTGTCTTACGCAAAAATGGTATTAAAAGAGTCTTTAGTAAGTGATGAAATTACTGAAAACCCTTACTATCGCCAATTGCTTGTGAAGTCATTCCCACGTCCTCTACGTGAGAAGTTTAACGATGCGATGAACAACCATCCACTTCGTAAAGAAATTATTGCAACTAAACTTGCTAACAGTATCGTTAATGATATGGGTTTAAACTTCATGGTACGTATGCATGAAGAAACCGGTGCCAACGAAGCTGAAATTGCAATGTGTTACTCAATTGCTAGCGAAATATTTGAAATGCGCGATACATGGTCGTCTATCAGCGCACTGGATAATAAAATACCAGCAGCGGTACAAACTGAAATGCTTTACCAACTTCGTCGTACTGTTCGTCGTACTACGCGTTGGTTCTTACGTCATCGTAATAAGTCACAAACGATTGAACAAGGAATTGAGTTCTTTGCGCCAACATTTAAAGATTTAAGCGATAATTTAAATACGTACATGATTGAAAAAGAAAATGACCGTATTGTAATTGAAGCTAATAAGTTAATTGATGCCGGCGTTCCTGCAGATATAGCTAAGCGCATTGTTTCGTTATCAAGCTTATTCTCTGTGATGGATTTAGCTGAAGTTGCTAATAATTCAGGTAAGAGTATTTCGATGGTATCGAATACTTACTTTAAACTAGGCGCGAGAATGGGTCTGCATTGGTTCTTAGAGCAAATAACTAAGCAACCAGTAGCAAATCATTGGCAAGCACTTGCTCGTTCATCTTACCGTGAAGAGCTTGATTGGCAGCAACGTACGTTATCTGAAGTGGTGCTAAATAGCTTTGAAGGTGACGAGAGCGATGTTGATAGTCAAATAGATGAGTGGATGGATAGCCAAGATTTATTACTTCAGCGTTGGAAACAAATGTTGGCTGAGTTTAAAACATCACAAAGCCATGACTTTGCTAAGTTCTCAGTTGCACTTCGTGAACTTATGTTATTAAGTCACAACTGTGATACATCAGGAAAATAATTTAGCTTTAATCAGTTATTTGTTTAGTAAATAAATAACTGATTGTTAAAATTGTTATACAATACCTCAGCCTTGTCTGAGGTATTTTTTTGTCTGAAATTTAAAAAGAGGATTATATTGATGTTTTATGATTTAGCTCGCCGTTTTATGTTTACCCGTGATGCGGAGTGGGCGCATGAGTTTGCACTTAATAATCTTCGTCGTTTTGCTAATACGCCTCTAAATATAGCTTGGTCACAAAGTGTTTCAGATAAACCCGTAAACTTTTTAGGTCTTGAATTTAAAAATCCAGTAGGGCTTGCCGCTGGCCTGGATAAAAATGCAGAATGTATAGATGCATTTAGCCAAATGGGATTTGGTTTTATTGAAGTTGGAACGGTTACACCGCGTCCTCAAGTTGGTAATGACAAGCCACGTATTTTTAGACTTCCAGAGTCAAACGCAATTATTAACCGTATGGGTTTTAATAATAAAGGTGTTGATAATTTAGTCGAAAATGTAAAAGCAGCAAAGTACAGTGGCATACTCGGTATCAATATTGGTAAAAATAAAGATACGCCAAATGAACAAGGTAAAGATGACTATATTCATTGTATGCGTAAAGTATTTGAGCATGCCTCATACATTACGGTAAATATTTCATCACCAAATACCCCAGGGCTTCGTGATTTACAATATGGTGCTGCACTTGACGATTTATTGCAAAGTCTTAAAAATGAACAGTTAGATTTAATTGCAAAGCATAATAAGCAAGTTCCTATGCTTGTAAAAATTGCACCGGATCTCGATCAAATACAAATAGAGCAAGTAAGTGAGTCACTTTTAAATAATAAAATTGATGGTGTAATTGCCACAAACACAACGCTTGAACGAGCCGCAGTCATGGGGCAGCAATATGCACAAGAGGCGGGCGGTTTATCAGGTCACCCTGTTAGAATGCGCTCTACAGAGGTAGTAAGTGAACTAAAACGCTTAACACAAGGTAAGCTACCAATCATCGGAGTCGGCGGTATTGATGATGCTATATCTGCAAAAGAAAAGTTAGATGCAGGCGCAAATTTAGTTCAGGTTTATACTGGGTTCATCTACAAAGGTCCACAATTGGTAAAGTCGATCGTTAACGGCTTATAAGGATCAGTTATCTAAGCTTTTGATCGTTAGCTAAATGTTCTAAGCAAACATTTTAAAAGTGGTCAAAAGCGGTTATACTCTGAGCAATAACTATTCAACATACACAAGGAGGAGTAAATGTTACAAGCATCAAAGCAATGGCAGTGGATTACTTGTCCTGATAAAAATCGTTTGTTACTTGATTTAAATGACGACATGCAATTATGCACGCCTTATAAATTAAGACAGCTCACCGATTCTGTTTTTAAAAATCCACGTTTTAGTCTCGAAGATGCTGCATTTTACGAACAAGTTTATAATTATCTGGATGGATTTGAATTGTGGTCTGCGGCTCAAATTTGTCAAATATCATTAAATGCAACTGCTGTTAAGTATCACTTAAAACCCGTTTTAGCAAAAAGTTGGTTTTTTGAAGAATACACAGGGACAGAGCCAAGCGTAGAGGCAATAGTAAAATTAACATCTAAAGCGCAGTCAGGTGATTTTTTAATTGTAGAGCATTGTCCTGATGCATCTATTTGTTTGAATTTAAGTGAAACCTTTAAATTAGACGAAAACTTATCTTTAGCGCAATTTGAAGTAATCCGTATTTTGAATAATCGAGTACACCCCATTCTAAATCAGCAATATCAAAGTCAAACCGCCTAACCAAATTTAAGACTTAAGCGTGTCTTTATGGCGTGTTTGTCGCCCAACCTATGTTATAATCCTGCGCAATTAGCTATTAAGGGTTATTACTTTGCAATTTATCGCACTTACTTCTATCGGAATCGAAAATTTATTGGTTGATGAACTAACAGAACTTGGCGCAACCGTGTCTAAGCAAACTGTTGGTTCTGTTCGTTTTGAGGCTGACTCATTACTTGCGCAAAAGGTTTGTTTATCAACTCGTTTTGCAACGCGTGTGCTTATGCTTATTGAAGAAAAAGAAGGCGTAGATGACAAAAATAGCCTGTATAATTTTGCGCGCTCGCAACCTTGGCAAGAATGGTTTGGACCTACGCAAACATTCGCTGTCGACTTCAACGGTACCAATGACTCATTAAAAAACACGCAATTTTCGGGTCTTGTAATCAAAGATGCGATTGTTGACTATTTTAATGATTTATACGAGCAACGTCCTAACGTTGATAAGCAAGATGCTAACGTGCGCGTAGTTGCACGATTAAATCGTTACGGCGTATCGATGTATATTGACTATTCAGGTCCTCGTTTGTCAGAACGTGGTTACCGCCAAGGCCAAGGTAAAGCGCCAATTAAAGAGCACTTAGCTGCTGCATTAATTAAGCGAAGTGGCTGGCTTGAAAATGTAAAACAGCCTTTATTCGATCCATGTTGTGGTGCGGGTACTATTTTGATAGAAGCTGCCGGTATGGCGCGAAACGAAGCGCCAGGATTATTCCGTGAAGGTTTTGCTTTTGAGCGTTTACCCAGTTTTAGAGCCGCTAAGTTTAAAGAGCTTAAAGAAGAGTTACTCGCTAATATTACTGATCCTAAATTGTGGTTAATTGGCCACGATTACGATGAGCAAGTATTAAGTAAAGCAATTGATAATGCTAAACGAGCCGAGCTTGACGACGTGATTAAGTTTAAGCAAAGTGATGCAACTAAACTTACAGCTGTTGCAAAATTACCGGGTGTTGTAATTTCAAACTTACCTTATGGTGAGCGTATTGGCTCTATGGCTGAGCTTGTTGATTTACACCGTAATTTAGGCGTTGGCTTTAAAAAGCACTTCAATCACTGGAAACTTGCCTTATTGGGTATGGACGAGAGCTTATTTAAACTTTTAAAACTTGTGCGCCTTAAGCGTTATAAATTTAAAAATGGCCCATTAGATGTTGAGCTTAACTTATATCAATTAGATGATAAGCAAGTAAGTTTGACCACAGATGACAAAAAAGCACTCAATTTTGAAGGTTCAACGTCATTCGCAAATAGATTGAAAAAAAATAAGCAAGGCTTAAAAAACTGGCTTAAACAAAATAAAATAGATGCTTATCGCGTCTATGAAGCGGATATCCCTGAATACAATGTTGCTGTAGATATTTATGGTGACTCTGCTGTAATTTTTGAATATGCAGCGCCTAAAGAAATTGATGAAAAAACATCAGAAAAACGCCTGCAAGACGTAATAAGTTTAACGGCTCAACAGCTTGAGATTTCACCTGAAAACATTGCTGTAAAAGTACGTAAAAAGCAGAAGGGCGAAGATCAATACACCGCTATGTCTAAACAAAACCGTACTATGGTTGTTGAAGAGTTTGGTGCTAAGTTCAAAGTTAATTTATTTGACTACTTAGACACAGGCTTGTTTTTAGACCATCGCTTAATGCGCCGTTATATTCAAGAAAATGCTAAAGATAAACGTTTCTTAAACCTTTTTGCATACACAGGTACAGCTTCTGTACATGCTGCTCTTGGTGGTGCTAAAGCCATTACTACAGTCGATTTATCAAAGACCTACTTAAAATGGGGCCAAGATAACTTTGATTTAAATGGTATTAGTAATACACGATACCGTTTTGAACAAGCTGATTGTTTAAAATGGTTAGAGCACGCAACGGCGCAATATGATCTGATATTTTTAGATCCTCCAACGTTTTCAAACTCAAAACGTATGAAAGATGCATTCGATGTGCAGAGCGATCACATTAAATTATTAACGTGGGTTAAAAAGATTTTGAGCCCATCGGGTACTTTGATTTTCTCTAATAACAAACGTGGCTTTGTAATAGATGAAGTTGGCCTGATTGGTCTAGGTTTAAAAGCCATTAATATTTCAGATAAAACGTTATCACCAGACTTTAAACGTAATAAAAAAATCCATAATAGCTGGTTAATCACACATGGCTAAATGGGTTTTATATCACACTGATGGTTGCCACTTGTGCGAGCAAGCTGAGCAACTTATCACTGAGGTACTTAGTAATACGAGTGAGTTATTACTAATCGATATTATGACTGATGAGCAGCTTATAGCTGAGTATCAAATTACTATTCCTGTATTAAAAAGTGAAAAAGGCGAGCAATTATTTTGGCCTTTTACTTTACACACTGTGCGCGAATTTTTAGCACAAGCAGAATAAGAGCAAATAAGAACTATGGATTTAATTAGAATTTTAAAAGCACAACTTGCTTTTGGTACGCATGCTTTGCTTAACAAAGCAGATGCCGTTATAGAAAGTGGCGAAAGAGTGTGTGTTGTTGGTCGAAATGGCGCGGGTAAGTCAACTCTATTAAAAGTGCTTGATGGCGAAGTTGTATTAGATGATGGTGAAATAAATCAGCTAGGCGGGATTAGAATTTCTCGTTTAGAACAAGATCCACCAAAAGGCGCAAATGGCACAGTATTTGATTATGTTGCGCAAGGTATGCCTGAGATTGCAAACTTACTAATTGATTTTCATCATGTAAGTAATGAGTTGCAAACAGTGTGTACTGATAAGTTATTAAACAAGCTTGAACGTTTATCAAATCAACTAGAAGCGGCTGATGGCTGGCGCTTTGATAGCCGAATTCAATTAGTGCTAACACAATTAGAATTAACGCCAGAAGCTAAACTTGAGTCTCTTTCTGGTGGTTGGTTACGTAAAGTAGCACTTGCACGTGCACTTGTCAGTGAGCCTGATTTATTATTACTTGATGAGCCAACAAACCATTTAGACATGGCAAGCGTCATGTGGCTTGAGCAATTTTTAAAAGAGTTTAAAGGCGGAATCGTATTTATATCGCATGACCGTGCGTTTATTCGCGCTGTTGCTACGCGTATTTTAGATTTAGACCGTGGTAAGCTTATTTCGTACCCTGGTGATTACGCTACGTACTTAGAGCAAAAAGCCCATGATTTAAAAGTTGAAGAAAGCCAAAATGCATTGTTCGATAAGCGTTTAGCCGAAGAAGAAACATGGATCCGCCAAGGTGTTAAAGCGCGTAGAACGCGTAACGAAGGTAGAGTTCGTGAGTTAAAACAGCTTCGTACAGAGCGTAAGCAACGTGTTGACCAAGTTGGTAAAACTGATTTCAATATTGAAACAGCAGATCGCTCTGGTAAGTTAGTATTTGAAGCTCAACATCTTTGTCATGCATTTAAAGACAAAGTTATTGCTGATGATTTTTCTACACTGGTAATGCGCGGTGACAGAATCGGTCTAGTAGGCCCAAATGGTATTGGTAAAACAACACTATTAAAGCTAATGTTTGGTGATTTAGAACCAGATAGCGGCATAACTAAGCAAGGTGTTAATTTAGAATTTGCTTACTTTGACCAATATCGTGAAAAGCTTGATGAAGAAGCAACAGTTCAAGATAACGTTGCCGAAGGTAAACAAGAAGTGATGATGGGCGGACGCTCACGTCATGTTTTAGGTTACCTGCAAGACTTTTTATTCCCTCCAGCACGCGCTCGAACCCCTGTTAAAGCACTCTCTGGTGGTGAAAAAAATAGACTACTATTAGCTAAACTGTTTTTAAAACCGTCTAATATCCTTGTTCTCGATGAGCCAACGAATGACTTGGACATTGAAACGTTAGAGTTACTAGAGGACATCATTAATCAATACCAAGGTACAGTGCTGATTGTAAGCCATGACCGTGAATTTATTGATAATACATGTTCAAGTGTATGGGCGTTTGAAGGTAACGGTAAAGTTACAGATATTGTAGGTGGCTATAGCGACTATGAGGCTTACGTTAACTATTTAGCTGAACAAGAAAAAAAAACGCAGCAGCAACCAGTAAAAAAAGTTGAAAAAGTAGTCGCTCCAGTTGCTAAACCTGCAGCTAAAACAAATAAACTCTCTTACAAATTAAAACTTGAATTAGAGCAACTACCGAATAAAATGGAAAAACTAGAAGCTGAAATTGAAGCTCAACAAGCTGTAGTTAGTGACTCAGACTTTTTTAAACAAGAGAGTGATGTAACAACTAAAGCATTGAACCATTTGGCACAACTTGAGTCTGACCTTGAAGCTGCGCTTGAGCGCTGGGAAGAACTTGAAGAATTACAGAATCAGTAGTAAGGACTAAAATGAAATATAAATTACTCGCTGCCAGTATTTTAGCGACATTAAGCACTTCAGCAACAAGTGCTACGTACCAGTTAAGTGAATTAGGGACTCTTGAAGACGCTAAATATTCTTATGTAACAGATGTAAGCGAAAGCGGGCATATTATTGGTTTCGCAAATGGTTTATACAATTTACCTATTGATATCAGCTATATAGATTTTACTGAAAATATTATTGAAAATAGCTACGATAATACAGAGGCTGCATTTGATTTAAGTGATAAAGAGATTACCTTTACACTTGATGACATTGAAAATAATGATGCAGTACTTACTAATTCTGATGCACATACTTTCATGGTTAGTTTTTTATCTTCAATTTCTACAAATTTTGAATATCAAAAATTAAGCTCATTAGTTGGCATAAAGTACAATGACACACAAGTAACAGAGCAACCGTTATTTGATGTTGCATCTGTTGATTATGATGGCTTAACGCGTTCAACTATTAACCTTTTTAATGCTGTAAGTGAAGACGGCGTTACTGTTGGTTGGGGCGGTGCTCCTTACGATAAAGTTTCTTTTACACCTGATGGTGAAGATGATGCAGAAACGTGGTTCACACATGAGTTTATAGAACGTGGGATTGTAATAAGTGCTGATGGCAGTATAAGTGTTGAGTTAGAGCCTGAGTTTAATGAATACGGCGGCACAAGCCGCGCTAACGATATAGTCAAAACAAATAGTGGTTACACTGTTGTAGGTAATATCTCTACAAGTATTCCTGATGACAGACAAGATAATATTGATGATAACTGTGATAATGAAGACGAACCAACGTCAGTGTGTATCAACTTATTAAATTCTAATATTTCACGAGGCTTATTTAATAAGCGTGCTGTTAAATGGGAACTTGATGAATCGTTAAATATTATTTCTGTTGAAGAGCTTGGTATGGCACTTACACCTGATGAAGGTGAAACGGAAGATGACGCATTTACGAGTACTGCTTTAGCAGTGAACAACAACGGTACAATTGTAGGTTCATCAAATACGCGTTATTACAAAAATGATGATACGATTCTTACAATGCCAGTCTATTTTAAAGACGGTGCAGTCACTGACTTTATTAATCAAGAAGACGATTGGCAGGCTGGTAAATCAATCGCTATTAATGATAATGATGTAATTACAGGTTATGCGACAAAGCGTATTGAAGGCACTCTTCGTAATAAATTCTTCTATCATGACATCGAAACAGGTAATACAGTTTTTCCAACTGATTATTTTTCAAGTTCAAGTTCTTATGGCAACGATATAAATAATCAAGGATATATTGTAGGCGAAGGGGAAGTGGGTGTATCTGATAGTTCACGACTCAAAGAAGCCTTTATTTACAAAATTGGTGAAGATAAAATCACTAATTTGAATGATTTACTGCCTTGTTATGACACTGATGGCGAAACTGACTACGCTTACTCAATGGTTGAAGCAACAGCTATCAATGAAAATAATGAAATATTTGGTACTGCGACTAAGACAGTTGAAAAACTTGATTCTTTAGGCGGTGTTGTAACTGATATCAATGGTGAAATTGAATACGAAAGTATTGCAGTTGCAGTTAAGTTAACGCCAATTGCAAATGGTGAAGTAGAAAACTGTGCTCCAGTAGAAGCAGAAGTGTATGAGCGTAACTCTGCTAGCTTTCCTTGGTATACATTATTGCTATTACCATTAGTTGGCTTAAGACGTATATTTCGCTTTTAAAGTTTACTAATATTGATTATAAAAAAACCAACTTAATAAAGTTGGTTTTTTTTCGTCTATAATATTTTATAAGATTAGGATTGCCATGAATCTTATAATTATTATTTAGCTTTAACGCTACTAATTATTTCGCGATAACCATGCCTTTTTAACAGAACGACGCCAAATAATATCAATACCAAAATAGCCGATAATTGATGCAATAGAAGCACATACTAACGAACCTAGTAAAAATGCAGGACCAATAGTTTCTATGCTCTCTAGAAACCAAGACCAACTAGCTTCAAATACAAAGTGTTGCTCAGGCTGATTAAGTATTAATGTACCCACTAAGTATGAGCCATAAAAAATAGGTGGCATAGTTAGAGGGTTTGTAAGCCATACTAGTGCTACTGAGATAGGTAAATTAACTCTAAATAATATAGCGCCGGCTGCTGCTAAAACCATTTGAAAAGGAACAGGGATGAAAGCAAAAAATAACCCGACTGCAAATGCACCTCGAGCAGAACGTCTATTTAAATGCCAAAGATTTGCATCTTGTAAAAGGCGTCCAAATATTCTTAGTGATTTATGATGTCTAATTTTATTTGGATCAGGTAAAAATCTTTGGATCGTTTTTTTAGCCATTTAAAGCAACCATTTACATCAGTGTGGATAAGTCTTGGGTTTGTAATTGGCTGTATAGCAACCGTATTTTATTATCAAACTCTCGAATTTACAGTATTCACAATTTTCATTGTAATAATGAGCGCTTATTTTAAGCCGTTTTCAAACGTATTGTTAGGCTTTATTTGCGCAATTTGCTTTGTCGGACTGCATTTTTACCTATTTTATAGTTTTGAAATACCAAAACCGGATGAAAAGTATGCACTTGATTCTACATTAATTGTTGAAGAGGTTATTTCTGACAAAAAACCTCAATATATTAAAGTTAAAATAGTGGCATTAGAAGGGAGTAATTTCTCGGATTTTAGAGCACCCAAAGCAATGCTCAGTGTTAATTCTGCACAGTCTTTAATAGTAGGTGATGAATTTTCTGCTTTAATTCATTTAAAACATTTTCGTAGTAATAAAAATTTTAATGTATTTGATAATGAACGTTATGCTTTTATAAGTAGAATATTATTTAAAGGTAAAGTACTTAATAAAAATCTTAATATTATAAATAGCGACAAACAAAGCATAATTTTAGATTATCAACACTTCCTTAAAAACACTTATACGGATACAAAACTACAGTGGCTCTATTATGCATTGCTTAGCGGTGAAAAATCTTTGATGAGCTACGCTGATAAACAATTAATGCAATCTCTTGGGCTAAGTCATTTACTTGCTATATCGGGGTTACATATTGGTTTGATTTTTAGCTTCGGTTATCTATTTACTCGATTCATTTTTGCAAAGATTAATTCTTCGATTGGGCAATCATCCAACCTGACTCTTTATTACAGTTCATGCGGATTTTTAGTAGCCTTGGTTTATGTATACTTAAGTGACTTTTTAGTATCTGCAACGCGAGCGCTTATCATGCTGGGTTGTTATTTATTATTGTATTTTCTTGCTAAGCAGCCGCTGCGTTGGCGGAGCATTTTATTTGCCTTGGTTATTGTTCTTATTGTTAACCCATTTAATTTACTCAATCCAGGTCTCTACTTTTCATTTTTAGCTGTTGCTATCATTTTTACAGTTATTAATAAATTACCAATATTAAACACTCGCATAAAAAATAAAGTTATTTCACTGTTTGTTATTCAAATAGCGTTATTTATTGGTTTATTGCCACTTTCACTCTATTTTTTTAATGGGGTAAGTATTGCGGGTTTGATAATAAACTTAATTGCTATACCGCTGCTTTCAATCATTATCTTACCTTTTTTAATTGTTTTTACATTACTGAGTATTTTCTTAGATATAAGTATTTTAATAAACCTGTTTGATACTGGCTTATATGCGCTATTTAAATTGCTTAATGAAATACCAGAATCGTTAAGGTGGATAACGACTGGCAGAATTGACTCAATATTTGTCGTTTTTACTTATATTATTATGTTGATGGTTTATTTTCTTCCTTATAAATGGCTCGCTTTTATTCCAGCAATAACGCTTTTATTAAATTATTGGCTAACAGAAAAGTCTAAGTGGCAACTACATGTATTTGATGTAGGGCATGGACTGATGGCATTAATTGAAAAAGATAAACAAGTGCTTATTTATGATTTTGGCCCCAGTTATTTCAATCGCTTTAGCCGTACGCGAAGTATTTTATTGCCTTATATTAAAGCAAATAATTTAACAGTGAAAACGGCGATTCTAAGTCATGAAGATAATGATCATGCTGGAGGATTACAACATTTCATAGATGCTGGCTTTGGTGAAACATTACAACAATTTCATCCTAAAAATACACATAATGTATGTGAAGTCATAAACATTGATTTTGCTGGATTAAAAGTACAAAGCTTTAGTACAAAAGGGTTTGGAAATGAAAATGATGATTCATGCATTGTTAGGGTATCAGATAATACTCATAGCGTTTTACTTACTGGTGATATATCAAAAGCGCGTGAAGCATCGTTATTAGCGGATAATACATCATTAAAAAGTACAGTAATGTTAAGCCCGCATCATGGCAGCGATACATCCTCAAGTGTTAATTTTATAAATAACGTTGCTCCCCAAGTAGTCATTCATTCAAGTGCCTATAAAGGGCAATGGGAATTCCCCAAGGCCATTGTCGTTGAACGGTATAACCAAATAAATGCCCAGCAATTTACGACAGGCGTTGAAGGGCAAATTAGTATTAAGTTTTATGCAAAGAATTTGGCTATAGAAACAGCAAGAGGGCAGGAAAGTTACTGGTTTATCAAAGATTGACGTTTAGTTTTATCTCATCGGAGGATACAATACAGATTGTTTCTGTATTTAGAGAGTGTTATGGATCAAAGTACTACACAAATTTATAAACGTCTTGTCTCATATGTTGGCACCTACAAAAGCGTCGCATTTGTCGCAATTATTGGGATGATAGGCTATTCAGCAATGGATGCTTTATTTATTCAATTAATGAAGCCGTTTATTGATCAAGGTTTGAACCAGCGTAATACAGAAGTTTTAAAGTACGCTCCTTTTGTCGTTATCGCGTTAGTTCTAGGGCGTGGTGTTTTTAACTTTATGTCTTCTTACTGCTTAAGTTATGTAGGCTCCCAAGTTGTACGCTCTTTACGCCAAGAGTTATTTGAGCACATATTGCACTTACCCGTTTCTTTTCATGACAAAAACTCAACGGGAGATTTAATTTCAAAAATCACATTTGATACAGAACAAGTTCAACAAGCGATTACTAAAGCCTTGCTAATAGTTGTACGTGAAGGGGCATTTGTTGTATTTTTACTTGCGGTAATGTTCTATACCAGTTGGCAACTATCACTGATATTTTTAGTGATCATCCCACTTGTTGCTATTATTGTCGCCGTCGTCTCTAAACGTTTTCGCCACATTTCTAAAAACATTCAATCTGCCATGGGGCAAGTTACCCGTAGCTCAGAACAAATGCTGAGCGGACATAAAGTTATTCATGGTTTTGGTGGTCAAGATCAAGAGATTAATCACTTCTCGAAAATTAATAATCATAATCGTCAGCAACGTATCAAAATGGACGCAACTAAAGCGCTTAGTGTGTCTATAATTCAAATTTTAGCGGCAAGTGCCATGGCAGTTATTTTGTGGGCGGTGTCGTTGCCATCAATGATTGATACGATTACATCTGGTGACTTCATGGCATTAATTGCCTCAATGATGATGTTATTGCGTCCGCTAAAACAACTTGCCAATGTGAATAGTGATATGCAACGTGGTATCTCTGCAGCGCAAAGTATATTTTTAGTTTTAGACGAAGAAATGGAAAAAGATACAGGCACTGTTTCGGTTGATAAAGTTAAAGGTTTAATTGAAGTTAAGAACGTAACCTTTAAGTACCCAACGAAAGATGAAGCCGTATTAAACGATTTGTCGCTAAAGATTGAGGCGGGTGAAAGTATTGCTTTAGTTGGGCGCTCAGGCTCAGGTAAGTCCACAATTTCTAACTTGTTACCACGCTACTATGACTTAGAGTTACCGAGTGAAATATTACTTGATGGTATAGCCCTGCAGGATTATAAATTAACTGATCTGCGTCGCCAATTTGCTTTAGTGTCTCAGCAGGTCGTGTTATTTAACGATACGATTGCTAACAATATTTGTTATGGCATAAAGCACGATGTGTCTGTTGAAGAGTTAGAACAAGTTGCCAAACAAGCGCACGTGTGGGAATTTGTTAAAGACCTGCCAGAGCAATTAAACACCATGGTAGGCGAAAATGGGGTAATGCTCTCAGGTGGTCAACGCCAGCGAATAGCGATAGCGCGTGCAATATTAAAAGATGCACCTATTTTGATTTTAGATGAGGCAACGTCAGCACTTGATACCGAATCTGAAAAGCTTATTCAGCAAGCGTTAGAAACGCTAATGAAAGATAAAACCTCTATTGTTATAGCACATCGCTTATCTACTATTGAAAACAGTGACCGAATTTATGTTATTGATAACGGTCGTGTGATAGAAAGTGGCGATCATAGTAGCTTATTAGCAAATGACGGTACTTATTCAGCACTTTGCAAAATGCAGTTTGGTGATCAGGCGTGAGCAAAATAGAGCAAAGCTGGTATAAACCATTTGGTCTAATTACTTTATTGTT
Organism: Pseudoalteromonas sp. NZS100_1; assembly: GCF_015864285.1. Classification (NCBI taxonomy): domain Bacteria; kingdom Pseudomonadati; phylum Pseudomonadota; class Gammaproteobacteria; order Alteromonadales; family Pseudoalteromonadaceae; genus Pseudoalteromonas; species Pseudoalteromonas sp. NZS100_1. The sequence goes on along the minus strand of NZ_JADYXN010000015.1, from coordinate 36,616 downwards.
ATTACCATTAAGTGCTTTGTTTTGGGTTGTATCGGCATTTCGAAAACTCTTGTACAGCGCTAAAATACTTAAACCTTTTGAGTGCAAAACGCCTGTTATTGTAGTCGGCAATATAAGCGTAGGCGGCAATGGTAAAACACCTTTTGTTTTGTGGTTGTATAGTCATTTAACACAGCAAGGTTTATCAGTGGGTATTATTAGTAGAGGTTATGGTGGGCAATCAGATAATTACCCGCTGTTAGTCACTTCAGTTGTAGATGCTCAGCAGGCTGGAGATGAGCCTGTGCTTTTATACCATCGTTTAAAATGCCCAATAGCAGTTGGCCCTAATAGACAACACAATATCGATTTATTAGAAAAAAATCATACGCTAGATGTCATTATTTCTGATGATGGGATGCAGCATTATAAAATGCCTCGTAGCATTGAGTGTTGTATTGTTGATAGTGAACGCCGCTTTGGTAATGGTTTTGTTATGCCCGCAGGGCCACTACGCGAAACAACTAAACGCTTACAAAGTGTTGATATAGTAATTGAAAATGGCGGTCAGGCTAATAATAGCTACGTGCTGCAAGTAAGTAACCTTCACTTAGTTAATTCAGGTGATGATGCAAAACATACGGTAACTCACGCACATGCAATAAGTGCAATTGGGAACCCTAAACGGTTTGAAAACTCATTAGAAGCACAAAATATTAAGCTATTGTCGACTCATCACTTTAGAGATCATTATGCTTATACAGCAGATGATTTTATTCAGTTTGGTGATGATTGCATTATAATGACCGAAAAAGACGCGGTTAAATGTAAGTCCTTTGCAAAACCTAATTGGTATTATTTACCTATAGATGCAGAGCCTTCCGATAGCGTAATAAACACATTAAATTCATTATTAAAAGAAAAAGGAATACTCAATGGCCTTTGATACAAAATTACTCGAGATAATTGCCTGCCCAGTTTGTAAGGGTAAACTACGCTTTGATAGAGAAAACAACGAACTAATTAGTACTGCAGCTAAGCTTGCTTACCCCGTTCAAGATGATATTCCAGTATTGCTTGAAAACGAAGCACGTGAGTTATCTTTAGAAGAGGTTGAAAAGTGGAATTCGTAGTTGTAATTCCTGCACGTTTTGCATCAACCCGACTACCGGGTAAGCCGCTTGCTGATATTTGCGGTAAGCCAATGGTTCAACATGTTTACGAAAAAGCATGTTTATCAGGTGCAAGTAAAGTGGTTATAGCAACCGATCATCAAAAAGTGTTTGATGCAGTAAGTTTATTTACTAGTGATGTTGTAATGACTCGCGAAGATCACCAATCGGGTACTGAGCGTTTAGCCGAAGTAGTTGATTTACTTGATCTCGACAGCGATACAATTGTGGTTAATGTACAAGGCGATGAGCCCTTACTTGCGCCAGAAAATGTATCCCAAGTTGCTGCACTATTAAGTGATTCAACAGCACCAATGGCAACGTTAAGTGTTGCTATTGAAGAGCGTGATGAAGTATTTAATCCTAATGCCGTTAAAGTGGTTAGCGATATAAATAAAAATGCGCTGTATTTTTCTCGTGCAAGTATTCCGTTTGATAGAAGCACAATGATGAATGACAGCAGTGCTCTTAATTTAGCGCCATTTCAGCGCCACGTAGGTATTTATGCGTACAGAGCGGGTTTTATTAAACAATATATAGAATTGAGCGTATCGCCACTTGAGCTACTTGAATCGCTTGAGCAGTTACGTGTGTTGTATCATGGTTATAAAATCAAAATAGAGCAAGCTCAAATAGCACCCCATGCTGGAGTTGATACGCCCGATGACTTAGCTAAAGTGATAGCGCATATTAAAAGTAAAAACGTGTGAGTGAGCAAGTAAGTAAAATATTAAAAATCATTTTTACACATAACGATTTTTATATTTTAGAAAAGCCAGCGGGTCTTAATTTTCATTCAGAAGATGGCCCCGGCTTTGTTGTGTTAGCCGAACAACAATTATCGCAAAAGCTTTATGCCGTTCATCGTTTAGATAAAGTGACATCAGGGCTGATTATTTTAGCGCGAAACAAAGCCGCTGCGGCCAGCTTTACTGTTATGTTTACTGAGCATGCGATTGCTAAATTTTATTTAGCGGTTAGTGACGCTAAACCGAAAAAGAAGCAGGGGTGGATCAAAGGCGATATGGCTAAATCTCGCCGTGGCTCGTTTAAGTTACTAACGAGTAAGCTGAATCCTGCAATTACCCGATTTTATTCGCTAAGCTATAAACCTGGGTTTAGAGGGTATATTTTAAAACCTTACTCAGGAAAGACGCATCAATTAAGAGTGGCACTAAAAAGTGTTGGCTCACCTATTTTAGGCGATGCAATGTATTCAGGCACGCCATCAAATCGTACCTATTTACATGCATATGCGTTGAGCTTTTTATGGCAAGGTGAACAAATACAGCTAACTTTATTACCCGGTAATGGTGATGAGTATTTGGCGTTAATTAAACATCAAGATTTTCAAGCATGGCAGTCGCCATGGCAACTGGATTGGTAAATGAGCGAAAAAGTTACAGATATACGTTTTGGTGGTATTAAACGTTTATATGGTCATCAACAGTTTGATTGGCTTCAAGAAGCACATTTTTGTGTAGTAGGGATTGGTGGTGTAGGGAGCTGGACAGCAGAAGCACTTGCACGTACTGGTGTTGGTAAAATAACATTGATTGATTTGGATGATATTTGCGCGACTAACGTCAATAGACAAATTCATGCGTTAACGGGCACTATTGGTCAAGCTAAAGTAGATGCAATGAAAGCGCGCTGCGAGCTTATTAATCCAGAGTGCCAAATTAATGTAATAGATGACTTTATTACGCTTGATAATATTCAAGAGCATATTCAAGGTTTTGATTATGTGATTGATTGTATTGATGCAGTTAAAGAAAAAGCAGCATTAATTGCTCACTGTAAACGTAATAAACTACCTATAATTACAACTGGTGGTGCTGGCGGGCAAACAGATCCTAGCCAAATAACTTTTGGTGATGTAGCTAAAACTACGCAAGACCCATTACTTGCAAAAGTACGTTATATTTTGCGTAAGCAGTATAATTTTAGTAATAATCCTAAACGTAAGTTTAATATTGATTGTGTTTACTCAACAGAGCAATTGGTTTACCCAGGAAGCGATGGCAGCGTATGTCATGCTAAGCAAAGTGCTGATGGCTCGATGAATATGGATTGTAATAATGGTTTTGGATCTGTGACTATGATCACAGGAAGCTTCGGCTTTTTTGTTGCGGCAAAAGCGGTGCGTAAATATCTAGATAAAAAACAACGCTCGCAAGCTTAGTTTTTGCTAACTAAGCTTTTGTTGTGCCATGGTTTGTATTTTATCAACCATGGCTTTAATACCATTACCACGTGATGCGCTTAAGTGGCTTATAAGGCCGAGCTTTTCAAATTCTTCATACGCATTTTTATTCACTACTTGCTCTGGTGTGAGGCCATTGTAAAGCGCTAAAATAATGGCTAATAATCCTTTTACTATACGTGTATCTGAGTCACCAATTACAACAAGTGTATTTTCTGTTAAATCAAATTCAACAAACATCCATACTTTGCTTTCACAGCCCGGTACAAGTGCATCATCAGTCTTCAAAACATCAGCTAAAACAGGTAAAGTTTTTCCTAAAAGCATTATCTCACGATATTTTTGCTGCCAAGCGGGCGCATTTTTTATAGATTCTGTGACTTTGTTAAACGTATTTGTCATGAGTTATCCTAATTAATTCTATTAAAGTGACGTTTAGTCCAGTAAAGCGATACATTTTTTAAGTGAATCAATGAATATATCTACATCTTCATAGGTATTATAAAAACAAAAGCTCGCTCTTAGCGTTCCATTAAGCCCTAAATGTGTCATTAATGGCTGTGTACAATGGTGTCCACTCCTTACTGCAACCCCGTACCCGTCAAGTAAAGTTGCCAAATCATAAGGATGTTCATCATTTAAGTTGAAGCAGAGTGTACCAATATTGTCAGATAGGTTGCTATATATTGTAATACCATCAACCTTTACCAATTTTTGAGCGGCATAACTAAACAATTTTTGCTCATATTGCTGAATTTTTGCGTGATCTAATTCATTTAAATAGTCTAATGCGGCACCAAAGCCTAAAACTCCAGAGATATTTGGTGTTCCAGTTTCAAATTTTGCAGGCGCAGGACGATAAGTACTGTGAGTTAAGTACACTTTATCGATCATTTCCCCACCTGATTGGTAAATATCAAGGGTATTTAATTGCTCATATCGACCATAAAGTACACCTAATCCTGTTGGGCCGAGCATTTTATGGCTTGAGCAGACATAAAAGTCACAGTTTAATTCACGTAAATCGGGTTTTAAATGCAGTGCACCTTGTGCACCATCGACTAAAACAAGAGAATTGACGTCTTTTGCAGCTCTAATTAGTGGTTTTAAATCGGTGATATTACCCAGTGTGTTAGATGCTTGTGTAATAGCTAATAGGGCTGGTTTTGTTTCTTTTATAAATTCACAGCATTCTTTGGTGTTCAGCGTGCCATTTTTATTTAGTGGAAGCGCTATTAATTTAGCACCCGTTTGTTGACTCACTATTTGCCAAGGCACTATGTTTGCATGATGCTCAAGCGGAGATATCATTATGGTATGACTTTCATTTAAGCGCTTTTTTAATCCGTTAGCGACCAAGTTAATGGCTTCTGTAGCACCTTTAGTCCATACAATCTCTTTACTAAATACATTGAAATACTGTGCAGTTTTATCCCGTACTTGTTCATATGAATAAGTTGCTTGCTCGCTAAGTGTATGGCGTCCACGGTGTACATTAGCGTTTTGAAACGTATAGAATTCAGTAATTGTATCTATAACTGATTGAGGCTTTTGTGAGGTTGCTGCTGAGTCTAAATAAACAAGCGGGCAGCCGTTTATTGTTTGATTTAATGTTGGGAAGTCGTTTCTAATTTTATTTATATCAAACTTTAAAGCAAGCATGGCTCATCTACATAGTGTTTTTAAGGCAGGAATTGTAATCGGTTTATGATAATTCTCAAGTGTTGTTAATAAAAAAGGCCGCAAAATGCGGCCTTTTTAAACTAACCAACGTTAATTAACGCTTGTCAGTTGATACGTAGTCACGTTGAGTGTAACCAGTATAAAGTTGACGAGGACGGCTGATCTTATGACCAGGTTGAGATAGCATCTCATCCCAGTGAGTGATCCAACCAACAGTACGTGCCATTGCAAAGATTACAGTGAACATGCTTGTTGGAATACCAATCGCTTTTAAGATAATACCAGAGTAGAAATCTACATTAGGGTATAGTTTTTTCTCTACAAAGTATGGGTCTTCAAGCGCAATTTGCTCAAGCTTCATAGCAATATCAAGAAGTGGATCTTGGATATTCAGCTCAGCTAAAACTTCGTGACACGTTTGACGCATTACTGTAGCGCGTGGGTCAAAGTTTTTGTAAACACGGTGTCCAAAGCCCATAAGGCGGAACGGGTCAGCTTTATCTTTAGCTTTAGCTACGTATTCATCGATACGGTCAACAGAGCCAATCTCTTCTAACATGTTTAAACATGCTTCATTAGCGCCGCCGTGAGCAGGGCCCCACAAAGATGCAATACCAGCTGCAATACATGCATACGGGTTAGCACCAGATGAACCAGCAAGACGAACTGTTGAAGTTGATGCATTTTGTTCATGATCTGCATGAAGCATAAAGATTTTATCCATCGCTTTTGCAGTTACTGGATTAACTTTATATTCTTCAGCAGGTACAGAGAACATCATGTGTAAGAAGTTTTCTGCGTAGCTTAAATCGTTACGTGGGTATACAAACGGTTGGCCGATATTTGTTTTATAAGCCATTGCCGCGATTGTTGGTAACTTAGCAACAAGCTTAACTGCGCTTGTTTTACGTTGTTCAGCATCAGTAATATCAAGGTCTTCATGATAGAAAGATGATAATGCACCTACTACGCCACAAAGCATTGCCATTGGGTGAGCGTCAAAGCGGAAACCTTGGAAAAAGTTAGCAATTTTCTGGTCAAGCATAGTGCTTGTAGTGATTTCATTCTTAAAAACTTCATATTGTTCTTTAGAAGGTAACTCACCATTTAAAAGTAAGTAACAAAGTTCAATGTAGTTTGAGTCTTCAGCTAATTGCTCAATTGGGTAACCACGGTGAAGTAGTACACCTTTACCACCATCAATATAGGTGATTGCAGATTCACAAGAACCAGTCGACATGAAACCTGGGTCATAAGTAAAGTGACCGTGTGAACCTAACGTACGTACGTCGATTACATCTTGGCCAGCAGTGCCTTGATAAATTGGAAGTTCGATTGGATCTAGTCCATCAATTTGGACTGTGGCTTTTTTATCTGCCATCGTTATGTATCTCCTATTAAGATATCTATTCTGATTTTTAGATTTTAAAGTTCTGAAATCTGTTTTAAGCACATCTTCTCATTTTAACGTGAAAGAGGGGGTTAAAGTCAATTTTTATAAACATTATGCATATATGTATAATAAATATTCGGTATTAATTAAATATAATACTATTGGCTAATTCGCAAACATCTCTAAATAAACAAGAATTGTAAAAAGCCCTGTGGGTATATATACTAACGGTGGTTTTAAACCGTATTGTATTTGGGTAAACATATTATTAACAGCTTAAAATTTACAGGTTTGTGAACTTTAATTGTTTTGGTACGTTTATTTTGATAGTTCCATCAGTAATATTTGGTGGGTTTTTAGAAAAACAAGTAGATGAGCTCCACTGTGAGCAAAGATGGGCAAGTAACTGTGAAAAAGCAAAGACCTGTAAATCTAGATCTAACAACTATATCTATGCCGGCAACGGCTAAAGCTTCAATTTTTCACCGCGTCACCGGTGTTGCATTATTTTTTGCTTTAACGTTTGTCATTTGGGCTTGGTCTGAGTCTCTCTCTTCAGCTGAAAGTTTTGAATTCGTCAAGGGTCTGTTTAACGGATTCATTGCCAAATTTATAGCTTGGGGCACTGTTTCTGTATTAGGTTATCACCTTATTGGTGGTATCCGTCATATGATTATGGATATGGGACATTGGGAAGAACTTGAATCAGGTAACCTCAGCGCTAAAGTTTCAATGGCTCTTGGTGTTGTGTTTGCCGTATTGGCAGGGGTGTGGATATGGTTTTAAATCAAGCAACTCTAAAACGTGATGGTGTACAAGATTTCGTATCTTTACGTACCACGGCATTAATAATCAGCGCTTACGCGATTTTTATTATCGGCTATTTTTTAGCGACGCCAGAAGTCACTTTCGAAGCCTGGACAGGCCTCTTCTCTAACCTAGCAATGAAAGGGTTTACGTTAATTACCCTTGTTTGCATTATGGTTCATACCCGCATTGGCCTTTGGCAAGTTCTTACAGACTATGTTAAGTGCGCAAAGCTTCGTGCAGTTTTAGGTTTTGTATTAAACCTAATGGCCGTTGCTTACGTAGCTATTGGTCTAATCGTATTATGGGGTGTTTAAGTGAAATATTCTGTTCGTGAATTTGACGCCGTAGTAATTGGTGCAGGTGGTGCAGGTATGCGCGCTGCTTTAGCAATTACAGAATCTGGCAAAACGTGTGCATTAATATCTAAAGTATTTCCAACGCGCTCACACACTGTATCTGCTCAAGGCGGTATTACGGTTGCGCTTGGTAATTCACACGAAGATAACTGGGAATGGCATATGTACGATACCGTTAAAGGTTCCGATTTTATCGGTGACCAAGACGCTATTGAATACATGTGTCAAACTGGCCCAGAAGCTATTACCGAATTAGAAAACATGGGTTTACCATTTTCTCGTTTTGAAAATGGCCGTGTTTACCAACGTCCTTTCGGTGGTCAATCGAAAAACTTTGGTGGTGAACAAGCCGCACGTACTGCAGCAGCTGCTGACCGTACTGGTCATGCTTTATTACACCTTCTATATCAACAAAACGTTAAAAACAAAACAAATGTATTCTCTGAATGGTATGCACTTGATTTAGTTAAAAACGATAATGGTGATGTAGTAGGGTGTACTGCAATTGAGATTGAGACAGGTGAAGTTACCTTCTTCAAATCTAAAGCTGTTGTATTAGCTACTGGTGGTGCAGGTCGTATATTTGCATCAACCACTAATGCTCACATTAACACTGGTGACGGTGTTGGTATGGCAACACGTGCTGGTATTTCTATGCAAGACATGGAAATGTGGCAGTTCCATCCAACGGGTATCGCAGGTGCTGGTACGCTAGTAACTGAAGGTTGTCGTGGTGAAGGCGGTTATCTTTTAAATAAAGATGGCGAACGCTTCATGGAACGTTACGCACCAAACGCAAAAGACTTAGCGTCTCGCGACGTTGTTGCACGTTCAATGATGACTGAAATCCGTGAAGGTCGTGGTTGTGATGGTCCTTGGGGTCCACATCTTAAGTTAAAACTTGACCATTTGGGTGAAGAAACACTTAATTTACGTCTTCCAGGCGTATGTGACCTTGCTAAAACATTTGCTCACGTTGACCCTGCAAAAGAGCCAATTCCAGTAATTCCAACTTGTCATTATATGATGGGTGGTGTTCCTACTAATGTAAATGGACAAGCGCTACAAATCGATGCTCAAGGCAACGAAACAGTAGTTCAAGGTTTATTTGCAGTAGGTGAGATTGCATGTGTATCTGTACACGGTGCAAACCGCTTAGGTGGTAACTCATTACTTGATTTAGTTGTGTTTGGTCGTGCTGCGGGTAACTTCTTAGGTAAGTACCTAAATGACGTTGAAATATCTAAAGCTGCTTCAGAATCAGATTTAGAAGCGTCTCTTGCACGTTACAATCGTTGGGAAAATTCAACGGCTGGCCAAGGTGAAGATCCAGTTCAAATCAAAAAAGACCTACAACAATGTATGCAGCTTAACTTCTCGGTATTCCGTGAAGGTGACTCAATGGCTGCAGGTCTTCAAGAACTTAAAGAAATTCGCGAACGTCTGCAACATGCTCGTCTTGATGATAAATCATCAGACTTCAATACGCAGCGTATCGAATGTCTTGAACTAGACAACTTAATGGAAACAGCTTACTCGACTGCAGTAGCTGCAAACTTCCGTACAGAAAGCCGTGGTGCACATTCTCGCTTTGACTACCCAGATCGTGATGACGAAAACTGGTTATGTCACTCAGTATTCAATCCTGTAACGGATGAAATGAGTAAGCGTGATGTAAACTATGCGCCTAAAACGCGTGAAGCTTTCCCACCTAAAGCACGTGTTTACTAGGAGATAGACGATGGCACAAGTACAATTTTCAGTTTATCGTTATAATCCAGATGTTGACAACGCTCCTCGTATGCAAGAATACACCTTGCAAACAGAGGAAGGTCACGACATGATGGTGTTGGATGCACTTATTCTTCTAAAAGAACAAGATCCTACATTATCTTTCCGTCGTTCATGCCGTGAAGGTGTGTGTGGATCTGATGGTGTTAACATGAATGGTAAAAATGGTTTAGCATGTATTACTCCTTTATCTACGCTACAAAAAAATGGCAAAGGTAAAATCGTAGTACGTCCATTACCAGGTTTACCTGTGGTTCGTGACCTTGTTATTGACATGAGTCAGTTCTACACTCAGTACGAAAAAGTTAAACCTTATTTAATTAATGATCAGCCTGCAGCAGGCGAACGTCTTCAAACTATTGAAGAACGTGATAAATTAGATGGGCTTTATGAGTGTATTTTGTGTGCATGTTGTTCAACATCGTGTCCTTCGTTCTGGTGGAATCCAGACAAGTTCATTGGTCCAGCAGGCCTTCTTCATGCTTACCGTTTCTTGGCTGATAGCCGAGATACAGCAACTGAAGAACGTTTAGCGGATTTAGACGATGCGTTCAGTGTGTTCCGTTGTCACAGTATCATGAACTGTGTTAGCGTTTGTCCTAAGGGTCTTAATCCGACCAAAGCAATTGGACAAATCAAATCTATGTTACTAAACCGAGCGGTTTGATAGCTTAGTAAAGGTAAGATGGCTGATATTAAATTATATTAGCCATCTTGTTATAATAACTATTAATTTCTGCGCTAAAAAAAAGGGCTTATAAATGCACGAAGGTGTGATGAAGGCATGGCTAGAATCTTCACATTTAAACGGCGGCAACGTTGCTTATGTAGAAGAGCTTTATGAAGCGTATTTAGACGATGCGACTTCTGTGCCAGACGAATGGCGAGAAGTGTTTGAACAATTACCTAAAGTTGATGGTGTGGATGTTGAAGTAAAACATTCAGAGGTTCGAGCACAGTTTGCACAGCTTGCAAAAAACAAGCATAGAGAAGTAGTGGTAGCAGAGGGTAGTGGCGGTGACCTTAAACAGGTTAAAGTTCTACAACTTATTAATGCTTTCCGTTTTCGTGGACACCAAAATGCAAACCTAGATCCATTAGGTATTTGGCAACGAGAGCGTGTACGAGATTTAGAGCTAGAGTACCACGACCTATCTTCAAGTGATTTTGACCGCGAGTTTAACGTAGGGTCGTTTGCCGTAGGGCGCGATACTATGCCTTTAGGTGAACTATACCAAGCACTAAAAACTACATATTGTGGTTCAATTGGCGCTGAGTATATGCACATCACATCAACAGAGGAAAAGCGTTGGTTACAACAGCGTTTAGAATCTGTCCAGTCTAGGCCAAAATTCTCAAAAGATGAAAAGCTACGTATCCTAAAAGGTCTTACGGCTGCTGATGGTCTTGAAAAATATTTAGGGGCTAAGTTCCCAGGTGCTAAGCGTTTCTCACTCGAAGGTGGCGATGCGTTAGTTCCAATGCTAAAAGAGCTTATTCACCGCGCTGGTGAAAGCGGCCAACAAGAAGCTGTTATTGGTATGGCTCACCGTGGTCGTTTGAATGTTCTTGTGAATGTACTAGGTAAAAACCCATCAGAATTATTTGATGAGTTTGCCGGTAAACACAAAGAGACATTAAGTTCTGGCGATGTTAAATATCACATGGGTTACTCATCTGACTTTGCTACTAAAGGTGGCAACGTACATATGGCGCTTGCGTTTAACCCATCTCATCTTGAAATTGTAAATCCAGTAGTTATGGGCTCAGTTCGCGCTCGTCTTGATCGCTTAGGTGATAGCTCTGGTATTAAAGCTCTACCAATTACAATTCATGGTGACTCTGCAGTTACTGGTCAAGGTGTTGTACAAGAAACATTTAACTTGTCACAAACTAATGGCTTTAGCTGTGGTGGTAGTATACGCATTGTTGTAAATAACCAAGTAGGTTTTACAACGTCTAAACAAGATGATGTACGCTCAACTGTATATTGTACTGACATAGCTAAAATGGTTCAGTCACCAATATTTCATGTTAATTCTGATGATCCTGAAGCTGTTGCATTTGTTACACAGCTTGCACTTGATTTCAGAAACCAGTTTAAGCGCGACGTAGTTATCGATTTAGTGTGTTACCGTCGCCATGGTCACAATGAAGCTGATGAGCCTAATGCAACTCAGCCTGTCATGTACCAAAAAATTAAAAAACATCCAGTTCCACGTTTAATTTACGCTGATCAACTGATTGCAGAAGGCTCTTTCTCTGAACAAGAAGTTAAAGCTCTAGCAGATGATTACCGTAATGCATTAGATGAAGGCAACTGTGTTGTTTCAGAAATACAGCCAGAGACTTCGCATTCTTCAGATTGGGCTAAATATGTTGGCCACGAGTGGAATGTTGATTACGACGCGAGTGTTTCTGTTGAAAGACTAAAAGAACTGGGTGAAAAAATTGCAACTTACCCAGAGCAATATGTTGCTCAATCTCGTGTTAAAAAGATTTACGATGATCGTAAGTTAATGGCAAGTGGTGAAAAAGCGCTTGATTGGGGTATGGCAGAAACACTTGCTTATGCAACAATTGCGACAGAAGGCACTGACATTCGTTTAACTGGACAAGATTCTGGTCGTGGTACATTCTTCCATCGCCATGCTGTTGTTCATAGTCAAACTGATGGTGCTACGTACACTCCTTTAGAGCACCTAAGTAAAGACCAAGGTACTTTTCAAGTATTTGATTCGGTTTTATCTGAAGAAGCCGTTGTTGCTTTTGAGTATGGTTATGCAACAGCAGAGCCTACATCACTAATACTTTGGGAAGCGCAGTTCGGTGATTTCGCCAATGGTGCACAGGTTGTATTTGACCAATTCTTAAGTTCTGGTGAGCAAAAATGGGGCCGTTTATGTGGTCTTACAATTTTGTTACCGCATGGCTACGAAGGTCAAGGACCAGAGCATAGTTCAGCGCGTTTAGAGCGTTTCTTACAACTATGTGCTGATCACAACATGCAAGTGTGTGTTCCGTCTACTCCGGCACAAGTTTACGCTATGCTTCGTCGTCAATCAGTTCGACCACTTCGTCGTCCACTGATTGTAATGACACCTAAGTCGTTACTTCGTCACCCTCTTGCTACTTCATCACTTGAAGAGCTTTCACACGGTGTTTTCCATAATATGATCGATGAAATTGATGATATTAACCCGGAGAAAGTAGAACGTGTTGTATTTTGTAGTGGTAAAGTTTACTACGAACTATTACAAGAACGTCGTAAGCTTGAGCAAGATAATGTTGCAATTGTACGTGTTGAACAGCTATATCCGTTCCCGCACGATGAAATGAAAACAATTATAGAGCGCTACCAACACGTAACTGATTTTGTATGGTGTCAAGAAGAGCCACAAAACCAAGGTGCATGGTACTGTTCACAACATCACTTTATTGATGCAATCCCACAAGGTGCTAAATTAAAATATGCAGGACGTAAAGCATCTGCATCACCAGCGTGTGGTTACATGTCAGTACATACTAAAGAACAACAAGCGCTCGTTGCCGACGCGCTTACTATAGAAAATAAAGGATAAGCAATGAGCACAGAAATTAAAGTTCCTGTTCTTCCTGAGTCGGTTGCAGATGCTACCGTTGCTACATGGCATGTAAGTGTTGGCGACAAAGTAACTCGCGATCAAAACTTAGTAGACATTGAAACAGATAAAGTGGTTCTAGAAGTTGTTGCACAGCACGACGGTGTAATTACAGAGATATCACAAGAAGAAGGTGCAACCGTACTTGGCGATCAAGTTATGGGTTTACTTGGTGATGCTGATGCAGCGCCAGCAAGTGAAGGTTCAACTAAAGAAGAATCAGCACCAGCTAAATCAGAAGACGCGCCAGCGGCGCAATCAGCATCAGAAGGTAAAGAAGTGGATATTAAAGTACCTGTACTTCCAGAATCAGTTGCAGACGCAACAATTGCTACATGGCATGTACAACCAGGTGACGCTGTAACACGCGACCAAAACTTGGTAGATATTGAAACAGATAAAGTTGTTCTTGAAGTAGTAGCTCAAGAAGATGGCATCATGGGTGATATCATTCACGGAGAAGGTGATACTGTATTAGGCGAGCAAGTAATTGGTTCGGTTAAAGCAGGCGGTGCACCAGCGGCTCCAGCTGCAAAAGCAGACGCAGCGCCAGCAGATTCAAGCGAAAGCTCAGATGTGTTAACTCCATCAGTTCGTCGTTTAATCGCTGAAAAAGGCTTAGACGCTTCTAAAATTAAAGGCACGGGTAAAAATGGTCGTGTAACTAAAGAAGACGTTGATACTTTCTTAAAAGCACCAGCGCCAGCGGCTAAAAAAGCAGAAGCTTCTGCTCCAGCAGCACCGATGGGCGATCGTACACAAAAACGTGTACCTATGACTCGTTTACGTAAAACGATTGCGACACGTCTTCTTGAAGCTAAAAACTCAACTGCAATGTTAACAACATTCAACGAAGTGAACATGGGACCAATCATGAGCCTTCGTAAGCAGTATCAAGAAACGTTTGAAAAGCGTCATGGCATTCGTTTAGGTTTCATGTCTTTCTACGTGAAAGCGGTAACTGAAGCACTTAAACGTTTCCCTGATGTTAACGCATCAATTGATGGTGACGATATTGTTTACCATAACTATTTCGATATCAGCATTGCAGTATCTACTCCACGTGGTCTAGTTACTCCAGTACTTAAAGATTGTGACAAACTATCTGTTGCTGAAATCGAAAAAGGTATTCGTGAACTAGCACTTAAAGGTCGTGATGGTAAGCTAACGCTTGCTGATATGACGGGTGGTAATTTCACTATTACTAATGGTGGCGTATTTGGTTCATTGCTATCTACACCTATCATTAACTTGCCACAATCTTCGATTTTGGGTATGCATAAAATCCAAGATCGTCCTATGGCAGTAAATGGTAAAGTTGAAATACTTCCTATGATGTATTTAGCACTTTCTTATGACCACCGCATCATTGATGGTAAAGAATCTGTTGGTTTCTTAGTGACTATTAAAGAGTTACTTGAAGATCCAACTCGCTTATTGCTAGATGTTTAATCTAGTTGTATGAAATGTAAGCTGTGAATGAACATTCACAGCTTTTTTTTTGCGCCTTTGGTCGTACTGGGGTTTTCATGTTAAGCCTTGGGATCTATACTAGGTGCGCAATTTGGGATAGTTGTTTATTTGAAAAAATATTCAGCTCTTTTAGTATAAAAAATTGGATAAAGCATCATGAATTTGCATGAGTATCAGGCAAAACAACTTTTTGCCGAATATGGTTTACCCGTTTCTACAGGTTACGCTTGCGATACACCTGAAGAAGCTGCTGCAGCTGCTGAAAAAATTGGCGGCGATATGTGGGTTGTTAAAACTCAGGTTCACGCAGGTGGACGTGGTAAAGCTGGCGGTGTAAAGCTAGTTAAAACTATCGAAGAAGTAAAAGCGTTTGCAGCTAATTGGTTAGGTAAAAACCTAGTTACTTACCAAACAGACGAGAAAGGCCAGCCAGTAGCTAAAATTTTAGTAGAAAGCTGTACTGACATTGCTAACGAATTGTACCTAGGTGCAGTAGTTGACCGTGCATCTCGTAAAGTAGTTTTCATGGCGTCTACTGAAGGCGGCGTTGAAATTGAAACTGTTGCTGAAGAAACACCAGAGCTTATCCACAAAGCAGAGATCGACCCGTTAGTAGGTCCTCAAGCTTACCAAGCACGTGAACTAGGTTTCAAATTGGGTCTTAACCCAGTACAAATGAAACAGTTTGTTAAGATCTTTATGGGTCTTGGTAAAATGTTCACTGATTTTGATTTCGCACTACTTGAAATCAACCCGTTAGTAATTACAGATGAAGGCAACCTTCACTGTCTTGACGGCAAAATCGGTATTGATGGTAATGCACTTTACCGTCAACCTAAAATCCGTGAATTCCACGATCCATCTCAAGAAGATGCTCGTGAAGCACACGCAGCAAGCTTCGAGCTTAACTACGTTGCTCTAGACGGTAATGTTGGTTGTATGGTTAACGGTGCAGGCCTAGCAATGGGTACTATGGACATCGTAAACCTACACGGCGGCAAGCCGGCTAACTTCTTGGATGTTGGTGGCGGTGCTACTAAAGAACGTGTTTCTGAAGCATTCAAAATCATTCTTTCTGACGACAATGTTAAAGCTGTTTTAGTAAACATCTTTGGCGGCATCGTTCGTTGTGACATGATTGCTGAAGGCATCATTGGCGCAGTTAAAGAAGTTGGCGTAACCGTACCAGTAGTTGTACGTTTAGAAGGTACTAATGCTGAATTAGGTCGTGAAGTTCTTAAGAACTCTGGTCTAGATATCATTGCTGCTGAATCACTAACAGACGCTGCTGAAAAAGTTGTTGCTGCTGCGGAGGGCAAATAATGTCTGTATTAATCAATAAAGATACAAAAGTTATCTGTCAAGGTTTCACTGGTGGCCAAGGTACTTTCCACTCAGAGCAAGCGCTTGAGTACGGTACACAAATGGTTGGTGGTGTTAGCCCAGGTAAAGGCGGTCAAACGCACCTTGGTCTTCCTGTATTCAACACAGTTCGTGATGCTGTAAAAGAAACTGGCGCAACTGCTTCAGTTATCTACGTACCAGCTCCTTTCTGTAAAGATGCAATCTTAGAAGCTATCGATGCTGGCATCGAGCTAATAGTTTGTATTACTGAAGGTATCCCTACACTTGATATGGTTGATGTTAAAATTAAACTAGATCAAACAGGTACTCGTATGATCGGTCCTAACTGCCCAGGTGTTATTACTCCAGGTCAGACTAAGATTGGTATCATGCCTGGTCATATCCACAAACCTGGTAAAGTAGGTATTGTTTCTCGCTCTGGTACTTTAACGTACGAAGCAGTTAAGCAAACTACTGATGCTGGTTTTGGTCAGTCTACGTGTGTTGGTATTGGTGGTGATCCAATTCCAGGTACTAACTTTATCGACGTTCTAGAAATGTTCGAAAAAGATCCACAAACTGAAGCAATCGTAATGATTGGTGAAATTGGTGGTACTGCAGAAGAAGAAGCTGCAGAGTACATCAAAGCTCACGTAACTAAACCTGTAGTATCTTACATTGCTGGTGTTACTGCACCAGAAGGTAAGCGTATGGGTCACGCTGGCGCAATCATTGCCGGCGGTAAAGGTACTGCTGATGAGAAATTTGC
The DNA here is from genome assembly GCF_015864285.1 of Pseudoalteromonas sp. NZS100_1. Classification (NCBI taxonomy): domain Bacteria; kingdom Pseudomonadati; phylum Pseudomonadota; class Gammaproteobacteria; order Alteromonadales; family Pseudoalteromonadaceae; genus Pseudoalteromonas; species Pseudoalteromonas sp. NZS100_1. Next base: position 19,999 of record NZ_JADYXN010000015.1, on the reverse strand, counting down.
TGCATTAGAAGCTGCGGGCGTAAAAACTGTACGTTCACTTGCTGATATCGGTAAAGCACTTAAAGAGAAAACAGGCTGGTAATCGCTTGTTTCCTTTGAAAAGGCCCGCACATGCGGGCCTTTTTGTTATTAGATGAAAATTTAGAACGGGTAACTAATATGCTGGAAAAAACGTACAGATAAGTCTTGGCGTTGTTTATTTATAGCCAGCTCATTACACAGAGTATAGATTGTTTTTTCTACTTGGTTCATAAATCGACCGTAGCCCATTTCATGTTTATCCTGCTGCGTTGCTACTACTACAAAATGCAGCGTTTCTACTAATTTACTTGCTTCAGAAAAGTGCTTAATTTGATTTTCATTAGATTCAATATCAAAACTTAACTTTTGAAGTTCATCATTGCCTTCACTCTTATCTATTTTACTATTGCGTATAATAGGCGTTGCGCCGTTAGCAACCATAGCGCCATGGTTTAAGTTGTTATTTTGACACGCACGTATAAATGCATATGCAAAGTAGTCATAAAATTTAGCATAGTCGTTTGTGTTCATTAGTGTTTGAAACTGCGTTTTAATTGCGCGCGAAACCGGTATAGTAAAAGTGGCGTAAGTCATCTCTGCATAATCATTGGGTATGCTGCATTGTCTTGATTGGTAGCGAGGGTAGAGACTTCTTAATTTGTAACCATAGCTTTCCTTGTTGCCTTTTTCTTTAGCAAATAGGTCATACGTTAAGTGTTGATGGTCGCGTAGTTTAAACTGGGGCTGATTTATTAAGAGTTGTCCTTGTAAAGTGTCTAACACTTTTTGAACTTTATTATGAAATTCTGCAGAGTTGGCTCGCAAATCATCGCCTGTTGCTAAAAATAGAATGCGTATTTTTTTACTCGGTGTACCTTCAGTGTAATAAATCTTATGCGCTTCGTGATAACGGGGATTATAAAAAAAGAGCATTTGTTTATCTGTTTCTAATTGATAAGACTCATCATTAAATCTTACAACGGGTAGTTTATCATTCGCTAATAAGTGCACATTATAAAGCTCGTACTCATCACAAGAAGCAAACAGCTGGCGTGCAATACGTTCATAGCAGCAATTTATATCACTAAAGCTTTTATAAAAATCCTGATTAGGGGTTATTTCAGCTAAAAGGTAGTGGTTAGCGCGTGCATTAGTTGGAATATATACACGATGTTGATTAAGTGTCGCCATCTTTAAATCCTTATAATGTAGGTTATTTACCTACTATAAACTGTTTAGATGACTTAAATATTGCGTTAAAACAAATTTTATTCATAAACAATGGTTCAGCTGAATTAAAGTTAAGCAATATCAAAAATAAACCTTAATCTAGTGCTGTATGTTAGTGTATGTTTTTGTAATAATGCATTAGTTTTGTTATTACGTAATATTTAGAGGACTACACTCCTATGGCGGAAATTGAGAATCGCCCAAGTAACTTTATTAGAACCCGAATTGATGAAGACTTAGCAAGTAAAAAGCATGCAACAACGCATACACGTTTTCCACCTGAACCAAATGGCTTTTTGCATATTGGTCATGCCAAATCAATTTGTTTAAATTTTGGCATCGCAAAAGATTATAACGGTTTATGTAACTTACGTTTTGACGATACAAACCCAGAAAAAGAAGACATTAACTACGTTAATTCTATAAAAGAAGACGTACAGTGGTTAGGTTTTAACTGGGATGGCGATATAAAGTATTCTTCTAACTATTTTGATACTTTATATGGTTACGCTGTTGAGCTTATAAATAAAGGCTTAGCGTACGTTTGCTTTTTAACAGCGGATGAAGCACGCCAATACCGTGGTACATTGAAAGAGCCAGGTAAAAATAGCCCGTACAGAGATACATCCGTTGAAGAAAACCTAGCGTTATTTGAAAAAATGCGTGCTGGCGAATTCAAAGAAGGCGAATGTGTCCTGCGTGCTAAAATTGATATGGCAAGCTCATTTATGGTGCTTCGCGATCCAATTATTTATCGCGTACGTTTTGCTCATCATCATCAAACAGCAGACAAGTGGTGCATTTACCCAATGTATGACTTCACGCACTGTATTTCTGATGCACTCGAAGGTATTACACATTCATTATGTACACTCGAATTTCAAGATAACCGTCGTTTGTACGACTGGGTACTTGATAACATTAGTTTAGAGTGTCACCCACAGCAAATTGAGTTTTCACGTTTAAATCTTGAATACACAATTATGTCTAAGCGTAAGCTAAGCGATTTAGTGGTAAATAACCATGTAGAAGGGTGGGATGACCCACGTATGCCTACAATTGCAGGCCTGCGTCGCCGTGGTTATACACCAGGTTCAATCCGTGAGTTTTGTTTGCGTATTGGTGTAACAAAACAAGAGAATATGGTTGAAATGGGTATGCTTGAAGCATGTATCCGTGAAGATCTAAACGAAAATGCACCACGTGCAATGGCCGTACTCGATCCTGTTAAAGTTGTTATTGAAAACTACGATGCAGACAAGGTTGAGGTTTTATCTGTGGCTAACCACCCAAATAAAGAAGAAATGGGTCGTCGTGATGTACCGTTTACTCGTGAAATCTATATAGAACGAGAAGACTTTAAAGAAGAAGCGAATAACAAGTTTAAACGTTTAGTGCTTGATAAAGAAGTACGCTTACGTGGTGCTTATGTTATTAAAGCACAGCGTGTTGAAAAAGACGAAAATGGTGAAATCACAACTATCTTCTGTACTTACGATACTGAAACACTTGGTAAAAATCCAAGTGATGGACGTAAAGTAAAAGGTGTTATTCACTGGGTTTCAGCACCAGAGTCTATTACGGCAGAAGTTCGTTTATACGATCGTTTGTTTAGTGTTCCAAACCCAGCAGCCGCTGATGAGTTTGAAACAACATTAAATCCAGAGTCACTGGTTGTTTTATCAAACGCTAAATTAGAGCCATCGCTTGCTAATTCACAAGCAGAGCAGGGCTTTCAGTTTGAGCGTACGGGTTATTTCTCTCGTGATTCTAAATCAGAGAATGTTGTATTTAATCAAACAGTGGGTCTTCGCGATTCATGGTCTAAAACTCAATAAATAATATCTAAATATCTCCAGTATTTACTGGGGATATTCATTACAAGCGTATTTTAGACACAAAAAAACCTGCACTTAGCAGGTTTTTTATTGCTTTTTAAAAGCGGTATTAGCTGTTAGCGTCGCTAAATTCTTTACACGCTGCTTTATCATTACACTCACCGTATAAATATAAAGAATGGTTTGTAAGTGTAATACCATTTTCTTCAGAAATTTCAAGTTGACGACGTTCAATCATCTCATCTTCAAACTCTACAACTTTGCCACACTTCAAACATACTAAATGATCGTGGTGTGTGCTTCCTGAAAGTTCAAATACTGATTTGCCACCTTCAAAGTGATGACGGCTTACAATACCCGCATCATCAAATTGGTTAAGTACGCGGTATACAGTTGCAAGACCAATTTCTTCACCTAGATCCAAAAGAATTTTGTAAACATCTTCAGCACTGATGTGTTGGTTATCTGGAGATTGTAAAATCTCTAATATTTTAATACGCGGTAAAGTTACTTTTAAACCGGCTTTTTTAAGTTCCAAGTTATGATCAGTCATTAAATCTGTCTCAATTTTATTTGGTTATACTAGACATCTTGCAAAGATGTACACGACACATTAGCAACGAACAGGATAACGTGCCTAAGCGTTAAGTGCAAAGAACAATTGATTTATATTGCCACTAAAGCTTAAAACGCTAACTGTTTGATAATTATTTAAACAGCTAGCGATATATGCAGTAAATTAGTCAGCTAATTCACTTAAACACATCTCTTCATATACTTGAGCAGACCATGCTTTAACACGTTGTTCTGTAAGCTCTGGTTGACGGTCTTCGTCGATACCCAAACCTACAAAATGCTTATCATCAGCCATGCCTTTAGATGCTTCAAAGTCATAGCTTTCGCTCGGCCAATGACCAACAACAATAGCGCCACGCTCAGTAACGATATCGTTGATCATGCCCATCGCATCTAAAAAGTACTCAGCGTAATCTTCTTGGTCTCCACAACCAAAAATAGCAACAAGTTTACCTTCAAAGTCTACTTCTTCAAGTTCTGGAAAAAAGTCATCCCAGTCACATTGTGCTTCACCGTAGTACCAAGTAGGGATACCGAATAAGATTAAATCAAATTCAGCAATCTCTTCTTTAGAGCTTTTTGCAATATCATGAACAGCCACTAGCTTCTTACCCAATTCTTTTTGGATCATTTTTGCTACGTGTTCTGTGTTACCTGTGTCACTTCCGAAAAAAATGCCTACACTTGCCATGGATTTAAAACCTTTTATGTATCAATAGCCAATCTTTCTTGTAAAATCGTTTCAATCAGCGCACTGCGGCTAATATTTTGTGCATCTGCCATATCACTCAATGCTTGATATAACTGCGATGAAACTTTAAATTCAACACGCTTTAAGCCACGTGCTTTATCTCTTTTTATTTGATTACGTTTATTTACCTTTAACTGCATATCCCGTGAAAGGGGATTGGTTTTAGGTCTGCCTGGGCGTTTTTCGTATTCAAATAAATCGAGTGTAGTTCTATCTGTTTCTGACTTCGCCATGCTTAACCTACACCTGCGCCTTGCCAAAATACTTGAATAAGACCTTTAGCAATAAAGCCTGAACAACCTAAAAAGAGCACACCCCAGACAATGTATTGTCCGAACTTAGGCACATTGCCACTTTTTAGTACGTCTTTAATTGCCATGCCGATGAATATGAAAATACCGGCTAAGCCAAAATACAACCCTAGGGTATCAAATTCGTTAATTAACTGACTGACCATCAACGTATAACCTTTAAATTAAACGGCGCGTACTATAGCATATAATTATTCATATATTTAGTGCGCAAAATCAAAAACACGCGATTAAAATTGCTTTAAACCGCAGTTAAAAAGTCGTTTATCGCTTTATTTACGGCAAGTGGCTTTTGTGCATGAAGCCAATGGCCTGCGCCATGAATTATTTTAGCCTTGGTATTTTTAAAGCGAGCTTTAATTGCAGTACGATGCTCGGGCAAAATATAGTCAGAATCATTACCTTTAATGAAAAGAGTATCGCATAAACAAGAATTGTTTTCATTAACATTGGATGTAATTGTAGAATATTTTTCGTCAAGCACATTTAAATTAAATCGCCATGCAAAATGACCTTCCTCATTTTTAGCGAGGCTTTTAAGTAGAAACTGTCGAACTCCCAGCTCTTCTATGTAAGGCTGCATTAGAGCATCAGCTTGTTTTCTATCGTCAATTGATTGTGCTGAAACCGCTTTTAATGCCTGTAATATTTTTGTGTGCCGAGCAGGGTAACTAACAGGTGCTATATCAAGTACAACAAGCTTATTTACAAGTTCAGGATGTGTAAGCGCTAATTCCATTGCCACTTTACCACCCATAGAGTGCCCAACTAAATGTGCTTTATCTATGTTCAAATGTGCTAATAACTCAACAATATCTTGTGCCATTGCTGGGTAGTTCATTTCATCACTATGAGGAGAAAGCCCGTGGTTACGTAAATCAACGTTAATAACAGTAAAGTGTTCACTTAATGGTTTTGCTATTACATTTAGGTTTTCTAATGATCCAAAAAGCCCATGTATCAAAATAACATTAGGACCTTGCCCTTGTTGCTTGTAATTTAACTGCATACCCGCCTCCTGAAAATTTCGCCATAGTTTGCCGAGCATTGCTCTAAAAAGCAAAAAATACAGCGACTATTTATTAAATTGGGCTTTTGTTTGTTAAATCAACAACAATGAGGTAAATATTAATATGTTTACGGGAGTGCTTGTTGTAACTCGCATTTCTGATTGGTTTGGGTATAATCACACGGGAGAAAAAAATGTGACCCGTAATGACAGGAAGAACATGAAACAAATCGACATAGACGACGAGTTATATCAATATATTGCTAGCAATACGCAAAGTATTGGTGAAAGTGCATCCACTATTTTACGTCGTTTATTAAATCTGAGCGGCGAAAAAATTCAAACCGCAAACGTAGAACTAACTCAAAATAATCAAACTGCGACTACGTCTACCGCCACATTAAAAAGCTCAGAGCCATCTGCTGCTGAGACTTCAAAAAAACAAACGCCTGTAGCTCACGCACCCGTGAAGCAAAAAAGCGATAATGTTTTTAATGTATTAAATAAAGAAGAGCTGGCAATGCAAAAAGGTGTTGTTGGACGCTTTTTGTTTATTTTAAGTGCATTTTACCGCACACATAAAACTGATTTTTCTGCGGTATTAGACATAAAAGGGCGTGACCGTGTTTACTTTGCTACTAGTAAAGAAGCTTTAGTAAATAGCGGTAGTAGTATGAATCCTAAAAACATAACCGATAGTGAATATTGGGTTATGACTAATTCTAATACAACGCGTAAAAAAATGATGCTTCATGAAGTTGCTCTTTGCCTTGGATATAGTGCAGAGCAAGCTGAAAAAATTCGCGATTACCTGTAAGGAAATATAATGGCTATTCACTCAGGCGCAGGCAAAACTGCTCCACAATCGGCACTGGTTAACGTACCTAAATTAGTATCTGCGTATTACTTAAATGAACCTGATCTTGAACAAAATCCAGAGCATTGTGTTGCCTTTGGTACCTCAGGCCACCGTGGTTGTTCTTACGATGTTAAATTTAACGAGTCACACATTCTAGCGATTACTCAGGCTATTTGTGATTACAGAAAACAAAATGACATATTTGGTCCGTTATTTTTAGGCAAAGACACACACGCATTGAGTGAAGCCGCATTTAACTCTGCAATAGAAGTACTTGTTGCGAATGAAGTGCAAGTGATCACACAAGAAGATGGTGATTTTACGCCAACACCAGTGATTAGCCATGCAATCGTTAGCCACAATAAGCTACACCCAAATGAATTAGCAGACGGGATTGTTGTTACGCCTTCGCATAACCCTCCTGAAGATGGTGGCTTTAAATACAACCCACCTAATGGCGGACCAGCAGATACCGACGTCACTAAATGGATTGAAGACAGAGCTAATCAACTTTTACTAGAAGATTTAGTTGAAGTTGAGTTATTCCCATTCGCTAAGGCATCGCGTTCTGGCTTTATCCGCTACGAAGATTTAATGACTCCTTATATTGATGACTTAGCAAATATCGTTAATTTAAAAGCAATTAGCGATGCAGGTATTAAAATTGGTATCGATCCACTAGGTGGTTCAGGTATTAATTTTTGGCCAGTCATTGCAAAAAAATATAATTTAGATTTAACCGTAGTTAATGATGTTGTTGATCCACGTTTTGCTTTTATGCCACTTGATAAAGACGGCAAAATTCGTATGGATTGTTCATCACCTTATTCAATGGCAAATCTTATTGCACTAAAAGATGATTTTGATGTGTCTATTGGTAACGACCCTGACTACGATCGTCACGGTATTGTAACGCCAGACGGCTTAATGAATCCAAACCACTTTTTAGCAGTGGCAATCGATTACTTACTTAAACACCGTGATTGGAATGAAACCGTAGAAATTGGTAAAACATTGGTTTCTAGCTCTATGATCGACAAAGTAGCTGCTCGTAACAACCGTAAGGTTAAAGAAGTACCAGTAGGCTTTAAATGGTTTGTTGAAGGCTTAAGCAAAGGCAAGCTTGCCTTTGGTGGCGAAGAAAGCGCAGGTGCTGCATTCTTACGTTTTGATGGCTCTGTATGGTGTACAGATAAAGACGGCTTCATTATGGGTCTACTCGCTGCAGAAATACTTGCTGTGACAGGTAAAACGCCATCAGTCCTTTATAAAGAATTAGAACAAGAGTTTGGTTCTCCAATTTATAAACGCCTAGATGCACCAGCCACAAGCGGTCAAAAATCACGTTTACAAGCATTGAGTGCTTCTGATGTAAAAGCAGATACACTTGCTGGCGAGCCTATTTTGCAAAAATTGACTCATGCACCAGGTAACGATGCTGCCATTGGTGGTTTAAAAGTGGTTACTGAAAATGGCTGGTTTGCAGCGCGTCCATCAGGTACTGAAGATATTTATAAAATATACCTTGAATCATTTAAAGGTGAAGAGCATTTAGCGTTACTTGAAAAAGAAGCTAAAAAGCTTGTAGATTCAGTTATAAGCTAACTTAATCTAATAATTTTAAAACGGCTGATTTATTCAGCCGTTTTCGTTTCTATACCTTGTGTATTTATAAAAATATATGCATAAGAGTCTACTCTCACATTATTTTTAAAGGGCTTATTATATGTCAGCCAATCCATCTTACTTAAATGAATTAAAACAAACAGGCGATTTTTTAACGCTTAGTCGTGACAACGAATGGCATTTAGATGCAGGTGAGTTTGTTTTAGATAATGGGACTCGTGTAAATATACACGATACCGGAGTCATTGAGTTTCAACCTGCTGTTATAACGTCAAAAGATGTAGTTTATTCAAGCGCTGTACACGGTAACGAAACTGCGCCAATTGAAATTTGTGATGCACTTATTAAACAAATTATAAAAGGCGAGCTGATACTTAAGCAGCGTGTTTTGTTTATTTACGGTAATCCACAATCAATTAATATTGGCCTGCGTTTTGTAGAAGAAAACTTAAATAGATTATTTAATGGTCACCATACAATTGAAGGTGTACCAATGAATAATGAGCGAAACCGCGCTGCAAAGCTAGAGCAGTACGTAAGCGATTTTTATACACGTGGCGAGCAAGGCAGTACGCGATGTCATTACGACTTACACACTGCAATTAGAGGCTCTAAAAACGAAAAATTTGCTGTGTATCCATTTTTACATGGTAAGCCATGGAAAAAGTCGCAGCTACAATTTTTATTGAGTTGTGGTGTAAATACCGTGCTTATGATGAAATCTCCTGCAACAACATTTAGCTATTATTCGTCATTTATACACGGTGCTGATTCTTTTACGGTAGAGCTGGGTCAAGTTAAGCCATTTGGTCAAAACGATATGGCTCGCTTTGAAAAAACAAAGCAAACCTTAACTGCATTAATTAGTCAAAATGAAGTTAAATATCCTGAATTTAATGCAAACGATTTTGAATTGTTTGCTGTCCATCGCACAATAAATAGAACGCAGAACGATTTTAGCTTTCCTTTTTCTGACGATGCCGAGAACTTTACTGGCTTTGCGAAAGGTGCACTACTTGCAACCGACGGTGATACAGCGATTTACGCTGACGTTGAAGGAGAGGCTATTATTTTTCCAAATGCGAGCGTAGCATTAGGGCAAAGAGCACTCCTTACTGTTATTCCAATGGATATTGATAGCAATTTCGTCTAATTTAACTCATCAGACCACTAGCAACTTAAAGTTAACTATATGATTACTATTAATTAAAGTAACCGTATCGTTAACTTGCCACTTATTTAACCAGTATTTGCTTTTGTTTCGTCCCAGATCTGTTGAATAACACTTTACGTTAACGTAAAGTGTTGGCAGCTTTAATTAAAGATAGTGCAGATGTTGCAAAGTTTAACCAGCAACAATCACCCACAATAATAATTTAAAGGGGCACTGTTTTACCGACAACAAAAGAAGGTAGGTTATGAGTAATCCAAATAACGTATCGCTGAATATTAACCACGAGCTTGAATTTATTGATGGTCAAGCGCTTAATATTCCAACCCTTAGTATTTTAACTGAGGACGGCGACATTCATCCTAGTGCAACCGCACCTGACATTTCAAAACATACCGCTATTAAGTTATATGAAACAATGCGTTTTATACGTTTGTTAGATGAACGTATGCAAGGCGCGCAGCGCCAAGGCCGTGTTAGTTTTTATATGCAATGCCTAGGCGAAGAAGCCGCAGTTACAGCCTCTGCTGCTGCACTGGATCAAGACGATATGATCATGGCTCAATATCGTGAACAGGCAGCCCTGCATTATCGTGGCTTTACGCTTGATCAATTTATGAACCAAATGTTTTCAAATGAATTGGATTTAGGCAAAGGCCGTCAAATGCCAATTCATTATGGGTCTAAAGCGCTAAACTACATGACGATTTCATCGCCATTGGGTACGCAAATACCACAGGCAACGGGTTATGCATATGGCCAAAAAATAAAGCACATCGACGCTAAAACAGGCGAGCTTGCCAGCACAATTGATAATGTGACTATTTGTTACTTTGGTGAAGGTGCTGCTTCTGAAGGTGACTTTCATGCCGGTTTAAATATGGCCGCTGTTCACAAAGCGCCGGTTATATTTTTTGCACGTAATAACGGCTATGCCATATCTACCCCTGCTGATGAGCAGTTTAAAGGCGACGGTATTGCGTCGCGTGGTGTGGGTTATGGCATTAAAACAATTCGTGTTGATGGCACAGATGCACTTGCTGTTTATGCGGCAACTAAAAAAGCACGCGAAATAGCCTCAACACAAGGTGAACCTGTACTTATTGAATCGATTGCTTATCGTTTGGGTGCGCACTCTACGTCAGACGATCCAAGTGGTTATCGCTCTAAAGATGAAGAAGCGAATCATCAAACGTGTCCTATTGATAAATTTAGAAAATGGCTGGTCAAGCAAGACTGGTTAAACGAAGAAGACGATATAAAAGCAAAAGAGTCGATTCGTGAAGAAATTTTAGCAGCGCTTAAACGTGCTGAAGTTGTAGCAAAGCCCGCTTTAGAAGAACTGGTATCTGACGTTTACGATACACCAATTCCATTACTGCAACGCCAGTACGAGCAACTAAAAGAACATATAAAACAGCATCCAGATGCTTACCCAGTAACCGCAGGGAGAATTAAGTAATGGCTAAAATGAACATGCTCCACGCAATTAACTCTGCTCTCGATATTACGATGAATGAACACCCTCAAGCCTGTATTTTTGGTGAAGATGTTGGTTACTTCGGTGGTGTATTTAGAGCAACATCGGGCTTGCAAGAGAAGTACGGTAAACATCGTGTTTTTAATACGCCTTTAACCGAGCAAGGTATTTTAGGTTTTGCTAATGGTTTAGCTGCTTTTGGTGCGCCTGCATTGGCAGAAATTCAATTTGCTGATTATATTTTCCCAGCGTTTGATCAAATAGTAAATGAAGCCGCTAAATTTCGTTATCGCAGTGGTAATGAATTTAATGTCGGTAACTTAACTATTCGTACACCTTATGGTGGCGGTATTGCCGGTGGTTTATACCATTCACAATCACCCGAGGCGTATTTTGCGCACACACCTGGTTTGAAAGTAGTTGTACCGCGTAACCCTTATCAAGCTAAAGGTTTATTACGTGCATCAATTAAAGATGATAACCCGGTCATATTTTTTGAGCCTAAGCGTTTATATCGTGCATCAATTGGCGAAGTGCCAGAAGAAGATTATAGTATTGAATTAGGCACGGCTGAAGTAGTACAAGAGGGGGCCGATATTACGCTTTTAGCGTGGGGTGCTCAAATGGAGATTATTGAAGATGCAGCAAAGCAAGCAAGTGAGCAAGGTATAAGCTGTGAAGTTATTGATCTTCGTAGTATTTTACCATGGGATGTTGAAACGATTGCTAAATCGGTTATTAAAACCGGCCGTTTAATCGTGAGTCATGAAGCGCCTATAACCAATGGCTTTGGTGCAGAGATAGCCGCGACAATACAACAAGAGTGTTTCTTGCATTTAGAGTCGCCAATTTTACGTGTATGTGGTCTAGATACGCCATACCCGCTGGCACTTGAAAAAGAATACGTACCGGATGCACTAAAAGTGTTGGCTGCAATTAAACAATCAATGGATTTTTAGGGGTTACCATGGCTAAAGATTTTATATTACCCGATATTGGTGAAGGCATTGTTGAATGCGAAGTAGTTGAATGGCTAGTACAAGAAGGCGATACCGTATCTGAAGATCAGCCAATTTGCGATGTTATGACAGACAAAGCATTAGTACAAATTCCGGCAGTGCATGATGGCGTTATTTCAAAGCTATATTATCTAAAAGGTGAGATTGCTAAAGTACATGCCCCTTTATTCGCTATGGATGTAGCAGGTGAAAGCATTAGCAATGAAGTAGTACAAGAGCCAGTACAAGCTGAAAATAAAACTAATGATGCAGCTGATGTGGTTGAGGACTTTATATTACCGGATATTGGTGAAGGTATTGTTGAGTGTGAGATTGTTGATTGGTTAGTTGCTGAAGGCGACGAAATAGAAGAAGACCAAGCGGTTTGTGACGTAATGACCGACAAAGCATTAGTACAAATTCCGGCAAAATATACAGGCACAGTAAAAAAACTATATTACCAGAAAGGTGAAATAGCAAAAGTACATAGCCCGTTGTTTCAAATGACAATTGCAGGCAGTGCAGCAAAACCAAATGTTGATATAAACCAAGCGGTCGTAAAGGCTCAAACTAATGCCGTCGCTGAAAAAGTTGCCCCTGTTAAAACACAGCAAACTGCTAAAGTTATCAATCAAAAAGCGGTTGCATCACCTGCGGTTCGTCGTAAAGCACGTGAGCTAGATGTTGATTTAACCTGTGTACCAGGTAGTGGTAAAAATGGACGTATTTACAAGCAAGATATTGAAGAGTTTGTAAAAGGCGAAGTGCCAAATACTATTGATACTTCACCGCTTAATAGCGATGCTTCTCAAAGTGCAGTACAAAACCAAACACAGAATCAAAGCGGTGGCGTACGAGTAGAGCAAATTAAAGGTATTAAAGCGGCCATGGCCAAGCAAATGGTAGCTTCGGTTTCAACTATTCCGCACTTTACGTTTAGTGATGAAATAGACTTAACACAGCTTATAGCTTTGCGTAGCGCTTTAAAAGAGCAGTATAAAGCACAAGGCGTTAAGCTCACCATGATGCCATTTTTTGTAAAAGCACTCTCGCTAGCAATGAAAGAGTACCCTGTACTTAATTCAAAAGTGAACGATGAATGCTCAGAGCTTACCTATTATAACGATCATAATATCGGTATAGCGGTTGATTCTAAAATTGGCTTGTTAGTGCCTAATATTAAATCGTGCCAGAGTAAAAGCATTGTTGATGTGGCAAATGATTTAACCCGTTTAACTCATTCTGCGCGAGAAGGCCGTGTTGCACCCGATGATTTAAAAGGTGGGACAATTAGCATCTCTAACATTGGTGCTATTGGCGGCACTATCGCGTCCCCTATAATTAATAAACCAGAAGTGGCTATTGTTGCGCTAGGTAAACTGCAGCATCTACCGCGTTTTGATGAAAGTGGGCAGGTTGTGAGTAAAGCTATTATGCAAGTGAGCTGGTCTGGCGATCATCGTGTTATTGATGGGGGCACTATTGCTCGTTTTAATAACCTATGGAAGTCTTACTTAGAAAACCCATCGGCAATGATGATGGCTATGAGTTAATAGCTAAATTGTTAATATTTAATAAAAACCAGCTTTTAGCTGGTTTTTTGTTTTAATGTCAGCTGTTTTTAATTAAGATACAAATGTTACTAAAAAGTAATAAAGTTAACCCCGTTAGGGAATATAAAAAATAACACTAAGGAAATTTCATGGAACATTATATGAACGCGTTGCGTAGCTACGCAGATTTTTCAGGCCGTAATCGTCGTAAAGCATTTTGGATGTTTATGCTAATTAATATTATTTTTTCGCTTTTAACAAGTGTTATAGATGGTATTACAAACACAATGTTCGTAAGCTCAATATATAGCTTAGCTTTATTGATCCCTCAATTGAGTGCGGGTGCACGTCGTTTACACGATACAGGCCGTTCAGGATGGTGGCAGCTACTTTGGTTAGTGCCAGTAATCGGCTGGATTGTTTTAATTGTTTTCCTTGCTCAAGATTCACACGAAGGCGAAAATGATTTTGGTCCAAATCCAAAAGAATTAGCAGTAGAACCTGCAACTTTATAAGTAAGAATAACTTAACATGTTAAAAGCTCAGCAATTGCTGAGCTTTTTTGTGTTTTTTAAATCTCATTTTTTAAATTTCAGCAAAAAAATACAACCCATAACCAACTATTAATGCGGGAATAGATGTATAAAGTGTAGCTATAACTGCAGCTTTGGGCGCCATTGCTATTGCTGGAAATAACGCATCACCATCGTTAGAAATTGCGTTTCCTGCTAAAGCACTAAAGGGAATAATGCCTTGAATATAAAGCGTTGTAACAATTATTTGCGGGCCACAGCCGGGTAAAAATCCAATAAGCACTGCAATTAATGGGGCTAAATAGGCGTAATGTACAAACCACGTTTTTAAATCAAGTCCTGCAATATTAACCAAAATCTCAAATAGCATAAAAGAGGCTACAACCCATGCCGTTACAAAATGGGTATCTTGTAATACTTTTATTATTTTAGAAGGGGGGTTACATGCATCGTCTTCTGACGTTACTTCTTGATAGCTTTCACCTCTTGACGAAAGTGCCCAAATACTAACAATAAATAAAGCCATTAATGCACCAAATAGCGTAATTACAGTACTTGTGCTTGAACCAAACTGTGAAAAATCAACATTAAACGCAATCAAAAAGGCAATTATAAGGCTTGGGATAATTGCTGCCATCCAAACCGGTTTGCTGATTTTAATAATGTTAGTTGAGAGTATTTTAATTTGGTGGTTTTGTTCTTGCGCTGTTGGTCGTAAAAAGTCTTTTTTGTGTATTGTATTAACCAGTAAACCACTGAATGTACCCACAACTAACCCTATTCCCATAATTAACAAGCCTTCAGTAGGGCGGGTAGCAAGTAATAAAAATGCTGCATCTCCCATTGTAGCTGTTAGCACAGCAACAATAGCACCAAAGCTTGCTTGGCCTTTTGTAAATTGAGTAACCACAATAATAGCGCCACCACAGCCAGGTAATGCACCTAAAACCGCTGCAAAGCTAATTTCTAAAATAGGGGACTTGGCACTTAAATAACTAAGCTCTAATTGAGGTAAGTGTTCTATAGCGTAGTAATAAATTAAAAGGGTAGCAGCAACAAACACACTCACTTGAAAAAATGCATCACTCAGTGCGGTCATTGTTATTTCGCGTAATTGCGGTATTGCAAGGCAAGTTAAAATAAATAAAGGCAGCAGTAAGCGTTTATTTTGGCTCAAAAATCGTTTTGAGGCAGGAGTAATAAAACCAATGTGAGGGAGTGAAATCATACAATGCGACCTAATAAATTAACTAGGTCACACTGTATATTTTAATTAAATGATAATCAATATCATTTACATCTATTTAAATCGATTACTCACTTTGAATTTTTCGATAAGTAAACTCAAATAAGGCTACTTACGCTGAAATTCAGAGTTTGTATTCCATGTTGGCCACTGTTCTGTTTCAGAAATATCAAAACCTACTTTATAAAATAATTGTAAGTCTTGAACAGCACCCGATAAATCCCATTCATCACGGTAGCGGTCGCACGGTTGATGGTAACAACCGCGAAGTACTAAGCTCATGCGTTTACGATAATTAGCTGTTTCTTCATCAGCAGCCACAGTTCCACCGCCTGCATACATTGCCGGAATACCCATATTTGCAAATGCAAAGTGATCAGAGCGGTAGTAACCACCCGATGATGGTTTAGGATCGCCAGATATTGTTCTGCCTTGCTCTTTAGCTGCATTAGTTAAAAACTCATCCATTTGAGATTTACCAATACCAACCACGTTCATATCTTTTACTTTGCCTAATAAATTTAAGCTATCCATGTTTATGTTAGCGACTGTTTTATTCGCTGCAATCACAGGATTTGCCGCATAGTATTTAGACCCTAATAAGCCTTGCTCTTCAGCAGTTACCGCTAAAAAGGTCATCGAGCGGCTAGGATGCTTAGGTAATTTAGTAAAAGCTTCAGCTACTTCAATAAGACCCGCTGTACCCGTTGCATTATCGTGAGCACCGTTATAAATTTGATCGCCTTTACGTGTTTTATCTGTGCCTAAGTGATCCCAATGAGCTGAGTAAATAACATGCTCATCTGGTTTTTCACTACCAGGTAAAGTGGCGATAAAGTTATATGACACCGATTTTTTAATCGTGTTTTTAATAGTAACAGAAGCAGTTAAATCGCCCATATCAACATGGTAAGCACCTTTGGCAGCATTCGTTTTAACGGTATCAAAATCTAAACCTGCTTTAGTAAAGAGCTCTTTTGCTACGTCAGTTGTAACCCAGCCTTCAACAGCTACACGGTCCATGTTGTTGTTTTCTTTTTGAAAACCAAACTGCTCGCCGCTCCACGAGTTTTCAACAACCGACCACGGATAAGATGCAGGTGCTGTTTCATGAATGATAATTGCACCTGCGGCACCACGGCGACTCGCTTCTTCGTATTTATATGTCCAACGCCCATAATAGGTCATCGCGTCGCCAGTAAATAAAGCAGGGTCTTTTGTTGCAAAACCCGGATCGTTAACCAGCATTACAACCGTTTTGCCCTTAACGTTTAAACCTTCGTAATCATTCCAATTGTATTCAGGTGCATTAACGCCGTAGCCCACAAATACAAGTTCAGAGTTTTCTATGCTTTCTTGAGCACTTATCCGACTGCTACCCATAACCATGTCTTTTGTGTATTGGTAGTCTTTACCGCCAATACTAAGCACCATGTTCGAATCAGCTTCTAAAGAAACTAATGGCACTTCTTGTAAGTAACTGTCGCCATTACCTGGTTTTAAACCTAAAGCTTTAAACTGCGCAGTTAAATAATCAAGCGTTAGCTTTTCGCCTGGTGATGAAGGAGCACGACCACCAAATTCGTCCGATGCAAGTACTTTTACATGTTTAGCCAGTTCATCAGCTTGGATACTGTTATAACCATTTGTTACATCAGTAGGTGTAATACTTGTTGTTGCGCAACCTGCTAAAACAGCGGTAGCGAGGAGTGTGAGAGAGAAATAATGTTTCATGTCAGCTCTTTTTTTGTTTTAAGTTGTGATTAGTATATTAACTTCTATTAAGTAGAACCAGTTTTTGCGGTAAACTTCTCGTAAATTATAGGCATAAATTGTTAAAGGTTTAAATGAAGCGTTTTACTCCCCCCGAGCAGTGGCAAATCAGTAGTTTAGAAACAGGTGCATTTGCGCATTTACGTGAGCTGTTTAAAGTTAACGAACTAACAGATTGGCCGGCGCCGCAGTGGTTTTCTCCATTTTTAACCGCTATTAATGCGAATAATATTCCTATTACTTTTGAAGATGATGCAAAGGTAGATTTTGGCGATCGTTATTACGAACAAGTTATTTTTGAAACGGGTGTTGTACCTACACGCAGTGAGAACTGGCATGACTTATTTGGTGGCTTTATTTGGTGTTTATTTCCTAAAACTAAAGCACTTATAAACCAGCGGCATGTACAAGATATAGCTGAACATGGATTACAACAGCGTACCAAACATCGTAATGCATTAACGCTCTTTGATGAATGTGGTGTTGTATTAGCTATAAGTGAGAGTAAATGGCAGCAGTGGCTTTGCGATCATCAATGGAAAACAGCATTTGTTGAACACAAACATGAGTGGGGTAAAACAATAAAACCTTTTATGTTTGGCCATGCTAATTATGAAATGCTCACCAAACCTTATATAGGTTTAACGGGTAAAGCATTGTTTGTTTGTGTACCGGATGAAATATTTTGTAAAGATTTAGTTACTCAATATCAGTACCTAGACCAAGCCCTTTATGAGATGATTAATACAGATAACTGCTTAGCCGATAACAAACAGCTTTCACCACTGCCTTTATTAGGTGTGCCAGGCTGGCATGACGAAAACAAAGACGACTCTTTTTACAACAATACAGATTATTTTAGAGCGAAACGAAGGATACGAACATGATAGAAGTTGCTGGGCTTAAAAAGAAATTTAAGCTAACTAAAGATCACAAAAAAAATAAAATAGACGACATCGACCCTCGTGAAGATAAAGATTATTTTCACTCAGTACGAGATGTGAGTTTTAGCTGCGCAAAGGGTGAAGTACTTGGATTGCTAGGCCCAAATGGTGCGGGTAAAACAACTACACTTAGAATGATTTCAACCGCGTTAAAGCCCGATGAAGGCTCAATAACAATTGCCGGAAACGACATTGTAAAAAAACCGCTACTGGGGCGTAAGTCTATCGGTTTTTTATCGGGCTCTACCGGTTTGTATGGCCGCTTAACTGTAAAAGAAAACATAGAGTATTTTGCAAAGCTCCACGGTATGAGCAAAAGCGATATTGCATCGCGTTGTGATGAGCTATTTACATTGCTTGATATGCATAAGTTTGTAGATAAACGCGCAGAAAACCTATCAACAGGTATGAAGCAAAAAGCAAATATAGCGCGTGCTGTTGTGCATCGCCCAGCAGTTGTTGTGCTTGATGAGCCAACAACGGGTCTCGATATAATGACCACGCAAACCGTTATTCAATTTATTAAGGGTTTAAAGGCGCAAGGTACTCCTGTTATTTTTTCTACCCATCATTTAGATGAAGTTGCACTTTTATGTGACCGAGTAGCTGTAATTAACGAAGGTATTAGCTGCTTTGACGGAACAGTAGATGAATTTAAACAAGCAGGTAATAGTGATGAGCTTAATCAAGCGTTTATGAACATATTAACGGAGAAACATGATGTTTGAGGTATTTAAAAAGGAATTAAGAGAGTTATTACGCGACAAAAAAACGCTATTATTTGTTGTTGCGCTTCCTGTCGCTATATTTCCGTTATTGTTTGCCGTAATGGCATTTATAAGCTCACAAGCAGCAATGGACGCAGAACAAAAAGTAAATACGTATGCCATTATTAATGGTGAATATGCACAAGAATTTACTGATAAAGTGTTTTATCACAAAAGTTTTGAGCTTTATAAAGGGGCTAAAACCTTTAATAACATTGAAGAGCTTAAAGCTGGTGTTATAGCTGGCGATATTGATATGGGTATTTATTTACCAAGCCATGCTGAGCAAACACTAGATAATGGTGAACAAAGTCAGTGGCAGGTTGTTTTTAACGATTCAAAATCTATTAACTTTTTATTCGAACGCGTCAAAGAGCTAGCAAAAGAATACAGTGACGTACTGCAAACTCAAAAGCTAATCAGTTTTGGTATTGAAGAGTCTGTTCAAAAATCTATTCTTAACCCAATTGAAGTAATTAAGGTGGATACAGCCGATAAACGTGAAAACCTTGGCGAAAAAATTGGCGGTTTTTTACCTTACTTACTTATACCATTAGTACTAATGGGGGCTACTTATCCCGCTATTGATTTAGGCGCTGGCGAAAAAGAACGCGGCACGCTAGAAACACTCCTACTTACACCTATTACGCGTACAGAGCTGGTGCTTGGTAAATTTATAACTTTGTTAACTACATCCATTGCCTCCACAACCATAACGGTCTTAAGTATGGGCTGCTGGATAGCACTGGCGTTAGCATTTGCCGATCTAGATTTTATTAAAGCGGCATTTAGTACATTAGCGGTAACCGATTTACTGATGATATTTGTATTGCTACTGCCTGTGGCTGCTATATTTTCGGCTTTGGCACTGGCTATATCTATTTATGCACGTACGTTTAAAGAAGCACAAAACTATATGGCCCCCTTAAGTATGGGCGTGTTTTTCCCTATTATTATTTCAATAATGCCAAATATGGAGCTTACTGCTAAAACAGCATTCATTCCTGTTACAAACGTGGCTTTAGCAATTAAAGAAATAGTAAAAGGGACTGTTGATTACACATTTGTAGGCTTAATATTTTTAGCAACTGCAATCATTGCAGCCGGACTACTGGCATTTTGCGTTAAATGGTTTAACAGAGAAGATGTGCTGTTTAGATAATAATATAGATTTAGCACTCTAAAAATATATAAAAGGTAGCATTGGCTTAATGCCGATCAGTTAAGAAAATGACCGGTTGACCGATCCAAACGATCATGCAAAATCCGTAGTTAGGAAACTAACTACGGATTTTTTTGTGAATATAGAACAA
>NZ_JADYXN010000148.1:0-725 GCF_015864285.1 Pseudoalteromonas sp. NZS100_1 | reverse complement strand
TGCTGCCACTTGCCCTTGGGATCGGTGAAACGGACATCGACCCACTCGATTTCCTTTTCCTCGATCATCTTCAGGATGTCTTTTGGCGTGTTGGCCATGTGCAGTTGCCCTTCTCTATGGATACCCCCCCGAAGGGGTCGTTGAAGCCTGTGTCCGCCGAACCCCTGTCCGCCGGCTAGAACCTGTCGAAAATCAGATGGCGTCGCTGTCGCGTTCGCCGGTGCGGATGCGCACCGCGCCCTCGATGGCGGAAATGAAGATCTTGCCGTCGCCGATGCGGCCGGTCTGCGCGGCGGCGGCGATCGCCTCCACGACGCGTTCTGCCATCGAGTCCTCGACGATGACCTCCAGCTTCACCTTGGGCAGGAAGTCGACGACATATTCGGCGCCGCGATACAGTTCGGTGTGACCCTTCTGCCGGCCGAAGCCCTTGGCCTCGGTGACGGTGATGCCGCTGACACCCACTTCGTGCAGCGCTTCCTTCACTTCGTCGAGCTTGAACGGCTTGATGATCGCCTCAATCTTCTTCACGCTTTTCGTCCCCCTTTGGGCTGGCCGCCGCCCCTTGCGCATCGAGCCGGATCAGGTGTGCCTGCCCGGTTCGCCGTCGAGTCGGTGCGGTGTCCCGCCATCTTGCACCAATCAAAAGCCGTGCCAATTGGCGAATCGCGGGGTTTTGGTAAGAAATTTGAAACGAAAACCCGCCGCTGCCCAAGGGGTGGGCA
>NZ_JADYXN010000147.1:0-726 GCF_015864285.1 Pseudoalteromonas sp. NZS100_1 | reverse complement strand
CTCGATGCCAACGGCAACCCTGTCACCAACCCGGAAGCCGAAGCGGAGCGCGACAATCTGATCGAGCAGCTATGCGCCCTGCCGCCGATCGCCGCCGTCCTCGACGCCATCATCACGCGGTTCGGCACCGAGATGGTGGCCGAGGTCACCGGACGCACCAAGCGGCTCATCAATCTGCCAGGTGGCGGGCAGAAGCTCGAATCGCGTTCCGCGCGCGCCACCCAGGCCGACTCCGCCGCATTCATGGAGGGCACCAAACGCATCCTCGTCTTCTCGGACGCGGGCGGGACCGGGCGCTCCTACCATGCCAGCCTCGACGCCAGGAACCAGCAACAGCGTGCGCATCTGCTCCTCGAACCGGGATGGCGGGCCGATCGGGCGATCCAGGGCCTCGGACGCACGCATCGCACCCATCAGGCCTGCTCGCCTCTCTTCCGGCCCGTGACCACCGACTGCAAGGGCGAACTGCGCTTCACCTCGACGATCGCGCGCCGGCTCGACAGCCTGGGCGCGCTCACTCGCGGTCAGCGCCAGACCGGCGGGCAGAACCTGTTCGATCCCGCCGACAATCTGGAAAGCGAATATGCCAAGGCGGCCCTCGTCAGCTGGTATCATCTGCTGGTCGCCGGCAAGCTCACCAGCACCAACCTCACAGACTTCCAACACCGCACCGGGCTTGAACTGCTCGATACCGATGGCGTGCTGAAGGAGGACCTGCCCCCCATC
>NZ_JADYXN010000146.1:0-742 GCF_015864285.1 Pseudoalteromonas sp. NZS100_1 | reverse complement strand
GTGCCGCAATTCAGCGGACGGGACGGTCCTTACTGGCAGCGTCGAAGTCCTCGCGCCTCGCGAAAGGATCCGTCGTGCCCGTCCTCTATCCCCTCAGGGCGTCATCGCGACCCATGATCGCTACCGGCAACTGATCGAGCGAACGCAAAGCCAGGCGCCTGTAACCACAGCTGTCGCGCACCCGTCCAGCCCGCAAGCGATTTCAGCCGCCCTCGAGGCAGCGGAAGCGGGGCTGATCGTGCCGATCCTGGTCGGACCCGAGAAGAAATTGCGAGCAGCCGCCGAGGAAGCAGGATGCGACATGTCCGCTTTCCGGCTGGTTGCCGCCGACCACAGCCATGACGCCGCCGCGAAGGCCGTCGAGCTCATCCGCTGCGGCGAGGCCGGGCTGTTGATGAAAGGCTCGCTGCACACCGATGAGCTCATGTCGGCTATCGTCAATCCGGCGACGGGCCTCAGGACCGAGCGGCGCATCAGCCACGCCTACGTGATGGACGTTCCCGGCCATCCCGCGCCGCTCATCATCACCGATGCAGCGGTCAACATCCTGCCTTCCCTCCAGGAAAAGGCCGATATCATTCGCAACGCGATCGATCTCGCTCACGTCATCGGATTGGCCGAACCTCGGGTCGCGATCCTGTCGGCGGTCGAGACGGTCAACCCCGACCTGCCCTCGACACTCGATGCCGCGGCGTTGTGCAAAATGGCCGATCGCGGCCAGATCACCGGCGGCATACTCGCT
>NZ_JADYXN010000145.1:0-745 GCF_015864285.1 Pseudoalteromonas sp. NZS100_1 | reverse complement strand
GGACAGTCGCCTACCGGCCAATCGCGGTCATTTACATGCGAGATACCCATTCAAGCTGCTGGTCGCAGGCGGGCCGTTGATTGAGGGAATTCTTCGTCGAGTGATGGGCCCAACCAAAATCCATCAAGCGTTGTGCAGGGGAGGATCAGTGCTGCGCAAGCGGGGAGGGTTTTACACTGAGTCTGCCTTCAATGCGTAGCCCGCCCGTGGCGGTCTCGCGTCGCCATGTAGCGTAGAGCGAATTGAGCGTGCAACGTGGCGTCGATTGTAATGTCCTCAGGACTTGCTCGCATCATGAGTCGGCCGGCCGTGGTTTTGGCAGCATTGAGCGCAATTGCCGGAGTTCCGCGTCTTTGGCTTCCAACGCAGCCTCCAGCATGATGATACGATTGAGCAACTGGTTGATCACGTTTCGCAGCTCGGCCTTGCCGCTCGTGCTTTGTGGTTTAGCCTTCGGCGGCTTCGGAGCTTCATCGAACAAAGCGAGAAGTTTGGAGCATCGATAGGCCGTCGCTCGACTGACCCCCGCCTCGCGCGCAACATTGGTTATGCTCAGCTTGCCATTCGTCGCGGTGCCTTTGCCGTCGCGCAAGCGGTTATAGGCGTCAAGCAGCGCGACGGTGGCTTGCGATTTCCGGGGAGGGTTCGCTTTCGTCGTCATCGTTCGACCTGTTCCAGCAACTGCCTGTAAATATCGATCTGTGCCTCAATGGCGTGTTTCTGGATCGGGCTGATGTTCTTGCCA
>NZ_JADYXN010000144.1:0-746 GCF_015864285.1 Pseudoalteromonas sp. NZS100_1 | reverse complement strand
AGAATGTCCACCCCGCCGAACGCTTCGACGACGGCGGCGACCGCAGCAGTAATCTGGCCGGCATCGGCCACATCGCAGGATATGCCGAGCGCAGTGCCGCCCGCTGCCTCAATCGCGGCGACGACCGCATCGTTCCCCTCCGCCGTGCGAGACAGGACAGCGACTTTCGCGCCTTCCGCTGCAAAGAGTTTGGCGGTGGCGCGGCCGATGCCGCGGCTCGCGCCTGTAATGATAGCAACTTTTCCTTCGAGACGACCCATGGTCAGTTCCTTGTCATGATGGTGAGGGAGGAGGCAGCCGGCGCGTAGGGCGACGGCATTTCGCGCGCTGTATTTTGAGTGACGAACGACGCGATGAGCAGAATGAGGCCCACGACCGCGGGTATCGCACCGCCCGGCTTGCGCACGCCGAGATGCGCAATGCCCGACAACAGCAGGTGATAGAGGATGCCGGCATAGGCCAGATCGCTCAGTGCGACGCTGAAGCGCGAAAGGATGGCCAGCACCGCGAGGATCTTGATCGCGGCCATGACCGGGACGAGATAGGCGGCGTGGTAGCCAAGTCCCCGAAGCACTTCCCGCACATAATCGCGCCTGGCGAGATAGAGTCCGGCGGATGACAGATACAGCACCGACAGCATCGCGGTGCTGATCCAATAGGCATAGGTTTGGGCCATGTTCGTTCCTGGGGACAGCCTTGCACCGGCTGACCGCATTCGAGTTCGCAACAGGCCGTCAGAGGATTTC
>NZ_JADYXN010000143.1:0-747 GCF_015864285.1 Pseudoalteromonas sp. NZS100_1 | reverse complement strand
GGCATCGGTTTGCAGCTTCAAGAGGTTGTAGGGCAGCGGCGGCGCTGCCTCTTTCGCCGTGGTCTTGGCGCTGGCGATGCGAGCCGGTTGCCCCTGCACCGTCCCGGCTACCGCCGTCGCAAAATTGCGGTCGATCAAGCGGCGCTGCTCATCAACCGGGTCGCCCTCCCCGATCTGGTAGCGCGCGGGAAAGGTCAGCCCGGCGAAACTGAACTGGCCCGAAACCGTGTAATAATAGCTCTTGGTGTGCGCCTCAAAATCGCGGTCACGGCGGACGACAAGGCCCAAGATAGGGGTCTGCACGCGGCCGACGCTAAGAACGCCCTGAAACCCCCGCGCCTGCGCCGCGAGGGTATAGGCGCGGGTCATGTTCACGCCATAGAGCAAGTCGCCCACGCTGCGCGCCTCGGCCGATGCGGACAACCCGGCAAATTCACGGTTATCCCGCATGGACGCCAAGGCCCGCTGCACAACCTTTAGATTGTTGTCATTGATTAGCAGGCGTTGGACCGGCAACCGGCTCCCGGCCCATTGCAGAATCTCGTCAACAATAAGCTGGCCCTCATCGTCGGGGTCGCCCGCGTGAATGACGCTCCGCGCCGATTTGAGGAGTTTGCCGATCGTGCGGAGCTGGGCGCTCGTCTTGGCGACGGGCCGCTTTTCCCACGGGATGAAGCTGATCGGCAGCGCGGCCATGTTCCACGGGTCTTGCGGGTCCACCAGCTCAAGCATGTGGCCGATCGCCCA
>NZ_JADYXN010000142.1:0-749 GCF_015864285.1 Pseudoalteromonas sp. NZS100_1 | reverse complement strand
GCGCGTACCAGCGTAAATACCGTTCCGCAGTGCCGCCTCGATCCCGAACGCCAGCGCAACCGCAAACAGCATCAGGAGCTACCGTTGCAGCGACGCGACATGGATCACGCCCAACAGACGGCGCAGCGCTGCGACGGTCTGTGCCATCGTGGCATCGAACAAGCGCTTGGCATCGGGTGACGGCAGCCGGGTCACCAGCGCCGCGACCGATCGGTAGCGGCTCAGCAGCACGACTGCGACCGCGACAGCGCCAAGGCTCATGAGCAGCGCCGGATTGATGCCGTGCCACAACGCCAGATGCAGTTCGGGGGTCGTGCCACCGGTCACTGCGGCGGCAACCGCCGCGACCAGCGGCCCCGCCAGCGTCATGGGCAGCAACCCCAAGGCCAGCGCCAATAGGCCGAGCAGCGCAGGCGGGCCGAGCAGCAGCGTGCCCGGATCATGGGGAGCCACCACGTCCCCTGTGCGGCGAGCGCCGAAATGTAGGGCGACGGCGTAGCGTATCGAATAGGCTGCCGACAGCAAGGCCGCGATGGTGGCGAGCACGGGCACGAGCAGTGCCTGTCCGCCCAACAACGTGTGCGTGGCTTTCTCCAGCATCATTTCCTTGGAAATGACCCCGCCGAGCGGGGGCAGACCCGCCATTGCGGCCGCCGCCAGTACGCCGAGCGTTGCAGTCAGCGGCATGATGGCAGCAAGCCCACCTAGCCGGCGGATATCGCGCGTACCGGTTTCATGGTCGACGATCC
>NZ_JADYXN010000141.1:0-751 GCF_015864285.1 Pseudoalteromonas sp. NZS100_1 | reverse complement strand
GTCGGCGGGGACGTAGATGGCCTGCACCGAGGTGATCGAGCCCTTGTTCGTCGAGGTGATGCGCTCCTGCAGGTTGCCCATCTCGGTGGCCAGGGTGGGCTGGTAGCCCACGGCCGAGGGGATGCGGCCCAGCAGAGCCGACACTTCGGCACCGGCCTGGGTGAAGCGGAAGATGTTGTCGACGAAGAAGAGCACGTCCTGGCCTTCCTGATCGCGGAAATATTCGGCGATCGTCAGACCCGACAGGGCGACGCGGGCACGGGCGCCCGGCGGTTCGTTCATCTGGCCATAAACCAGGGCCACCTTCGAACCTTCGCTGATCGCGTTGCCGTCGGCATCCTTGGCGATGACGTTGGCGTCGAGGAATTCGTGATACAGATCGTTGCCTTCGCGGGTGCGTTCGCCGACGCCCGCGAACACCGACGTACCACCATGGCCCTTGGCGATGTTGTTGATCAGTTCCTGGATGAGAACGGTCTTGCCGACGCCTGCGCCGCCGAACAGGCCGATCTTGCCGCCCTTGGCATAGGGGGCCAGAAGGTCGATGACCTTGATGCCGGTGACCAGGATCGAGGCGTCGGTCGACTGGTCGACGAACTCGGGTGCCTTGGCATGGATCGGCGAACGCAGTTCGGTGGCGACCGGGCCGCGCTCGTCGATCGGCTCGCCGACGACGTTCAGGATGCGACCGAGGGTGGCCGGGCCGACCGGAACCGAGATCTGCGCGCCGGTGTCGGTGACTTCCTGGCCG
>NZ_JADYXN010000140.1:0-759 GCF_015864285.1 Pseudoalteromonas sp. NZS100_1 | reverse complement strand
AAGCGGCTGCGACGCAGATGGATCAGATCATGCTCCACTTCGACGCGGCCGTCTGATCCGAGGAAATCCGGGTTGGCCAGATCGCAGGTCAACATCGCATTGTCGTCGCGTAGCGCCGAACTCAGCAGTATCGGGCGCATGCCGTTGACCGTGAGATAAAGGTGCGAAAGGTGGCGCGTATCGCGATGATAGAAACCCTCGGGACTGCCAGGTCCGGATATGGCGTCGCCGCTATGGTCAAAGACGGCAAAGCTGTCTCCATGCTTGAGCGTGCGTGGCCGACGCTCGTGCAATGAAGCGGTAGCAGGGATGAAGAACTGGGTTTGCGCCTGTGACAGCGCCTGTCCTCCTGCAATGCCCGGCACCCCTGGCTGCGGTTGGGTCAGCGACATGGCGACTCCTATGCGACGATCTGCAATTCCGACTCCTCGCCGCGCTGGCGACGCAGCCAGGCGGCATCCGTACGGGCGCCCGGCAGCCTGTGATATAATGCGGCATAGTCTGCGGCCATCCTGCCAGCCGTGAACCGTGCGTCGAACGCGCCACGCACCCTTGCGCGCTCAAGGTGACGAAGTTGGCCCACCGCTTCGACCGCCTGGTCCTCGCTGTCCACGATGAAACCCGAGCGCCCATGCTCGATGATCTCGGGCACCGATCCGCATCGGAACGCAATGACCGGTGTCCCACAAGCCATTGCTTCGATCATTACAAGACCGAAAGGCTCGGGCCAGTCGATCGGGAA
Source organism: Pseudoalteromonas sp. NZS100_1 (assembly GCF_015864285.1). Classification (NCBI taxonomy): domain Bacteria; kingdom Pseudomonadati; phylum Pseudomonadota; class Gammaproteobacteria; order Alteromonadales; family Pseudoalteromonadaceae; genus Pseudoalteromonas; species Pseudoalteromonas sp. NZS100_1. The sequence goes on along the minus strand of NZ_JADYXN010000140.1, from coordinate 17 downwards.
GAGCAAGGCCCTTGCAC
>NZ_JADYXN010000014.1:0-108848 GCF_015864285.1 Pseudoalteromonas sp. NZS100_1 | reverse complement strand
TAGTTCCGCACGTCCGGATCTGTGTGGGGTCGGCCTAGCAATAGGTCGCTCTACCACGATAGGCTGTAGAATTACTCATTTTTAAGAAAAACAGCCTGTTTTATGGGTTCCAAATGCATTACCTAATGCTTTAAAAACGCTTAGAGTTAACTACAGGAGCTCGCTTTTTTAATTGAATTTGGCTGTTGGAGTTATTCTACAGTCTCGTTAGCATTACAAGGAGGTTTGGTGACAACATCTAAAAAAGAACTACCGTTTCTTACAACCTATATGACTCTGCTGTTTGTTTTATTAGGTTCTGATTGGATATTACCTTTAATAGGTTTTGAATATAATATATGGTCAGATCCTTTTGATATTATTAAATTTATAATTAAACTCATGACTATTTATCTTTTTTACTTTATTGGTATTAAGTTTTTTAGTTGGTTGTATTCTGCATCACCACAAAAAACTAAAGAGTAAACTTGGCAGTTATTTAAAGTAAAGCTAACAACACGCCCTGAGGTGGACGACTAGTCAAATTTAGCTATTAATTGCAAATTTTAAAAGTGGTGAGCCTCTTTGTTTTTCAACACTTAAATGTAATCCTTATCAATTTAAATACCACAGTTCTATATAGGCTTACCCTTCACTTTTTACTGCTTATAATACGCTTTAGCCCAAATCAACTATGTAACTACAACGAATAGAAAAACCAGCCACTCTACAAGTATTTGCCTTGGAATAGTGGGCAACTAAAATCTAAATATATCCATACCTCTTGACGGCTTCGTCCAATAAACTGCGCTATTTCCGTTTATTTTCACTTCAGCGATATCATTAAACGCGCGCAATCGCCCTTAAAATTAATTCCCGTAAAAACAAATTAATTATGGGAGGTCCTGTAGTCAAATAACAATACCTTAGTAAACGCTAGTTCATATTACGTCACGTAATATCCATACAGAACTTTAAGTTAAACATACGTTCGTGCAGCGTTCCCATTTTTATTTGACTCAATTTATTGGACATTCTTTTTATGAAATTAAAGTTATTTATCGCAATTATTTTTAGCACTTCGATGTCGTCTTACGCGACAGAAGCATTAGATAAAACGGAGTTTTCATTCGAAGACTTAAAAGCACTGGCAAAAGCCTCAGCCGAAAAGCCCTATACGGCAACCAAGGTTCCAGCGCCGGAGTTAATCGATAAAATTACGTATGACGAACACTGGAAAATACGCTTTAAAGAAGATGAAACCTTATATCCAAGTGGAAAAAACGCACCTGTACAATTATTTTACCCTGGCCGATATTTTCCTGAGCCAGTAAGTATTTATATCAGAGACGATAAAAATCAGGTGCAAAATGTACCTTTTAGTAATGACGTTTTTGATATGCCTGATGACAGCCCAGCTCACGAACTCCCTGAAGGATTTGGATTTGCAGGCTTTAGAGTAATGCGCCCAGATATGAAACCCGATTGGATATCTTTTTTGGGTGCGTCTTATTTTCGTACGGACGGGCCAGAGGGGCAATATGGACTGTCGGCGCGAGGTATCGCGATTAATACGGGTATGAATCAACCAGAAGAATTTCCGCGTTTTTCTGCATTTTGGATTGGTCCCGCAGAGAAAAAAGGCGAAAGTGTGTCTGTTTGGGCATTGCTTGAAGGGCCTTCTATCACCGGTGCTTATCGTTTTGGTTTAAGCAAAGATAACAAAGAAGATAAAGGGCATATCACCTCTGTGAGCGCTAATTTGTATATGCGCGCCGATGTTGAACGCTTAGGCGTAGCGCCGCTTACGAGCATGTATTGGTACTCACAAAAAGATAAAACAACTGCTAAAGACTGGCGCCCAGAAATTCACGACAGTGATGGGCTGGCTATTCACACAGGATCGGGTCAATACATTTGGCGCCCATTAAATAATCCTCAGTCGGTGTCGACCAATAGCTTTATTGATGAGAACCCAAAAGGGTTTGGTTTAATCCAAAGAGACCGTGACTTTAATAACTACCAAGACGACGGCGTATTTTACAATAAGCGTTCATCAGCGTGGATTAAACCTACTGACGATTGGGGGAAAGGGGCAGTTCAGTTAATCGAGATTCCAACAAAAGATGAAACGTTTGACAATATTGTTGCCTATTGGGTGCCTGAAAAAGAGGCGCGCAAAGGTGATGAGTTTACCTTTTCTTATGATATAGAGTGGCGTCCACTCGATCCAAAATCAAAAACGCTTGCAAGCGTTGTAAATACTCGCCAAGGCTTAGGCGGAATTCCCGGCCAGCCAATTCCTGAAGGCGTTAACAAAATGGTGATTGATTTTGAAGGTCCAGCATTTAAAGACTTAGATAACAAAAGTGGTATAAAGCCGATTGTTGAAGCCAGCAACGGTGAAATACTAGAACCTATTGGGGTTTATCCGGTAGTTGGTACAAACCAATGGCGATTAGCGTTTGACTACAAACAAGCTAACAATAATCCGGTAAACATACGCGCGTATTTAGTTGATAAAAATGATGAAGCTATAACTGAGACATGGGTAAGTGATGCAAAGGTTACGATTAAATAAGCCCTTAAATAAGCATTAAAGTAAAACGGGTGGCTATATTTTGATTTTCTGTCAATTATAGCCACCATAATGTCTTTTAAAACGCCAATCAAAACACCATTAAAACTCCCTTTTATATCCCACGTAAAATACAGTAATCGATTGAATCAAAATATGAACTCGGCTATGGTTTGTTTATCAATAAAAATAAAAAACGAGTTAACCTGCTGCTTGTTAGGTGTATCTAGGAGTTTTATGTTTTTTTTGAGTAAATTATTTTGTTGGGAGCGAGGCAGGCAAAAGTCAGGCTACGATAAAATGTTGATTTGTGGTGCTACGTGGCCAATTAAATTTGATACATATTTGCTTAAATTTCCACAAGGAAGTGAAATAGCACCACATACAGACAAGGTTGAATCTGGTAAACACTATCGATTGAATATAGTGCTTAAAAAGGCAGATTTGGGTGGTGAGTTTATTTGCACTAATCCGATATTTGAAACAAAGCGAGTTAAGCTATTCCGCCCTGATGTAAGTGAGCATCAGGTATCAAAAGTTATAAAAGGTAGTCGATATTTACTCAGCATTGGGTGGATAAAAGGGAGCGCTAAATGCTAGATTTAAGACCTAATTGTGAATGTTGTGATAAGAATCTACCTGCACAGTCCACAGAGGCTTTTATTTGTTCATTTGAATGCACATTTTGTTCTGGCTGTGCTCAAACGGTGTTAAATAACGTGTGCCCAAACTGCTCAGGTAATTTGGTTCAGCGGCCAATTCGCCCTTTGGCTGCACTAAAAAATTACCCAGCATCAACTAAGCGGGTATTAAAAGAAAGTGGTTGTGCGCCAAATACATAAGAACACAAAGTATAATAATTACATTTTCTGAATATGGAGATCTGATGAGAAAATCCTTTGAATTTACCGTTAAGTCAATCAAAGTTAAAATAATTAACGCTTGGTTTAGTGGTGCTAAATTATATGTGGATGGTGACTTACGAGATACTGACAAAACTTTGTTAGCTATTAGGAATAATACTTTACTATCTGCAAATTTAGGTGAGTTGGGTGTTCTAGAAATCAAGCCATTATCGGGTTTAATTACCGTTGAAATGGATGCATATTTGGTCAATGGTACAAACATTCAACATGTATATAGCTCACATAAACGCCTTAGCCTAAAAGAGCAAAGGGCAGCTCGATAAAGCTACTTTAAATAACGTATATTCCTGTGTTTTCCTGCATTTACCTGCCTTCAGTAATAACCTCCAAATGACATTGAGGAGGTTTAAGCCCCTAAGCATACCAAGTTAATATACTTGGTTTACTCGATTACCTTAAAATCACTCACACTCTTTCACATAAAGTAAAAGCGCGCTGTACATTACACTGAGTGCCTTTGTTACATCGCTGTCGATAACGGCTTCTGCTGGGTGATGGCTTATACCGCCAGGGCTGCGTATAAACAACATGCCAACGGGGCAAATTGGAGCGATTGCCATTGCATCGTGCCCTGCGCCTGAGGCAAGTGAAGGCGATGCTTGGTTATTGAGTTTACATGCGCTTGAAAACAAATGCTGAATTTGAGTATCGCACGCTACGGCACCGGCGGCATGCGTCCATTGCCAATCAAGTGTTAAATTGCGTTTGCTTGCTATAGACTGTGCGCTGCTTTGTATGGCGCTTAGTAAGTTAGCGAGATCGGTGTCGCTCTGTGCACGTGCATCTAGGCTTATGGTTGTTTTACCTGCGATCACGTTTGTTGCACCGGGGCGAGATTGTATTTGCCCTACGGTGGCAACTTCGCCATTTTTAGCATTGCTTGCTAGTTTTTCAATTTCGGTTACTAATTCAGCGCAGCCTGCTAACGAATCCTGACGTAAATTCATTGGCGTTGTACCCGCATGACCGCTTTGGCCTGTTAGGGTAAGCATGGCGCGCTTTGCTCCTGCTATTGCAGTTACAACGCCTAACGCCTGATTAACCGATTCGAGTACAGGGCCTTGTTCAATATGAGTTTCCCAGTAAGCTAGTAATTCATTTTTATTAAGTGCAGCTTTTGCGTAGTCGTTAGGGTTTAAGCCAAAGTCGAGCATGGCTTGGCGCATAGTTATGCCGTTTGTGTCTTCAATGTTTAGCCACTGTGGGTCAAATTCGTTAGCGAGGGCTTTTGAGCCAATTAAAGTTGTGGCAAAGCGAGTGCCTTCTTCATCGCAAAAGCCCACTACATCTAAATGAAAGGGCAGGTCGAGCTTTAACTTATGTGCAAGCGCTGCAATTTCTATCCCCAGTAGTACACCTAAAATACCATCAAACGCACCTGCGTTTGGTACGGTGTCGAGGTGCGATCCTATAATTAAACGTTTAGCATGGGGGTTTGATGATTTAAACCGCCCCCAAAGGTTGCCCACTTCGTCTTGCCACGATTGCATGCCAGCCTCAACCATCCACGATGCAGTAACAGCGTTACACTCTTTGTGCTCTTTTGATAAGTACACGCGGTGAATACCGCCTTGCATTTGCGATAGTGCGCTGAGGGTTTTACAGCGAGATAAAGCGCGTGTTGCGTATTCATCAGCAAGTTCTTTGTTTAACAAAGGCTTTAAAAGGGGGCTTACAATCGTCATGCTAAATCCTTTTTTTATTTATAGTGAGCGAGGGCGGCAATGGCGGCTTCGCCTTTAGGGCCTTTGTAACCGTTGGCATGTAAGCAAGCGTCTAAGCTTGCAAGTGTTTGTAATACAGCATCTTTGCGGGCGTTGTAGCCCATGGTGCCAATACGCCAAATTTTGCCATGCAGTGGGCCAAACGAGGTGCCTATTTCTATTCCAAAATCGGTTAGCATTTGTCCGCGTACGTGATCGGCATTAATGCCCTCGGGTATATAAACACCCAGCACGTTGTTCATTTTATGCGTTAAATCGCCAAATACATTTAAGCCGAGCGCTTGAATGCCTGTTAGCATGGCATCGCCATGTAATTTGTGGCGTGCTACGCAGTTATCTACACCTTCTTCAATGACTATGCGGGCGCATTCTGAGGCGCAATACAGCATGCTGGTGGCTTCGGTATGATGATTTAGGCGCTCCTCTCCCCAGTAATTCATGATCATACCTAAATCAAAATAGTTAGAGCGCACAAAGGGCTCTGTGCCATCGGTATGATCGGCAGTGCGGATGCCTGCTTCTACCTTTTTACGTTTTTGGATCCACTCGGCGCATTTGTCGCTTAGTGTCAATGGCGCTGACCCAGAAGGTCCGCCTAAACACTTTTGTAGGCCAACAGAAAGTGCATCGAGTTTCCACTCATCGGCAGGAAGTTCGTTACCCACAATAGATGCGGTGGCATCGCAATAAAATAGTACATCGTGCTTTTGGCAAATATCGCCAATATGCTCAAGAGGTTGGTTCATGGTGGTGGATGTATCGCCTTGTACCATAGCAAGTACATGGGGTTTTACATCAACAATGGCTTTTTCGATCTGTTCTGGCGTAAACACTTCGCCCCACGGTACTTCTATTGTATGTACCTTTGCGCCAACGCGTTCTGCTATTTCAGCAAGTAGGTGGCCAAAGCGCCCCATAATTGGCACCAATACTTTATCGCCTGGGCGTAAAATTGAGCATAATACGGCTTCAATCCCTGCGCGCGATGTGCCATCTATTAGCATGGTCCATTCGTTTTTAGTTTTAAAAATTTCGCGATAGCGCGCCATGGTTTCGTTCATAAAGCCGGTCATTACTGGGTCGTACTGACCTATAAGCTGCGCCGACATAGCACGTAAAACACGAGGATCTGCATTAATAGGACCTGGTCCCATTAATAAACGCTGTGGTGGGTTTAAGGTTTGAACTTGCGTGTTATTAAACATATTTTAGGCTCCCAGAGTCTGAATGAGCATGCGAATGCCGGTTATCATTAAGACAACGGCAAAAGCGCGTTTTAGTTGTTTTTGATCCAGCTTGCTACCAATTTTTACGCCAATAGGCGCAAATAAAATAGTCAGCGGAATAATAAGAAAAAAGGCAGGGAGGTTAACTAACCCCCACGTACCTAGGGGAGCATCGGTTGGCGTTGTGCCAATACTTAATAAGGTAATAACACCTGGTAGCGCAATCAATAAACCAAAAACGGCCGCAGTTCCTACTGCAACATGGGCGCGTACATTAAATGCGTTTAGCATAGGTACGCCAATAGTACCGCCGCCTATGCCAATCATTACCGACAAACCACCTACAATACTTGCCATAACGCCTTGACCAAATTTACCTGGCAGTTGTTTTACAAGCGCGGGTGCGCCGGCTCTAAATAACATATTAAGGCTTACCAAAATGGCAATGCAGGCAAACATGAGCACTAATGCGTTACCGCGAACGGAATGAGCAATAATACTACCGACTACCGCCATAACTAATATAAACGGTGCCCAGTATTTTATTAGCGCAAGGTCAATATTTCCTTTGCTATGATGCGAGCGAATAGATGAAAGCGAAGTAGGTACTATGGTTGCAAGTGATGTGGCGGTGGCTATCATCATTGCCGACTCTGGGCTTACGCCAAAACCTTGCAGTAAAAAATACAGCACAGGTACGATAACAATACCGCCGCCTACACCAAAAAGTCCTGCTAAAATTCCGGCAAAAATACCGGTTGCTATTAAGGCCGCTACTATTGGCCATTGGTTTATTATTTCTGACATTGTGTTCCTGCTGTAGTTACTGTTGCACGTCCATCTGAACGAGGATCTGTTGCAGCTTCAAGGCTTGTAGGTGTATCTAAAATAGCCCCAGCGTGCCCCATCATTTCGCTATTATTATCAACGCTTACCCAATCGTGGTCACGTTGATTTAATTCATGTTCTATATGAAAAACTAACCCCTTTTCAATTTTTAAATTTGTACTTGTATCGCCCCATGTGCGTCCAAGTAACCAACGAGGGTCGCTAATTGCTTGTTTTATTGATTTATTTCGCCATGCGTAGCCTGCAAAAACAGCGGCTTGGGTTTGTGGTTGCCCTTCACCGCCCATTGTTCCGTAAGCAAGTCGACGACCATCGCTAAACTTTGCCATTGCTGGGTTAAGTGTATGAGCCGGCTTTTTATTTGGCGCAAGGGCGTTAATATTGTTACTCGCATCAATATCTTCATTGTTTAAACTAAAGCTTAAACCTCGGTTATTCCACACAAAGCCGCCTTCGCTCATTAGTATTCCGCTGCCAAATTCCCAGTAAATACTTTGAATAAAGCTTACTAATTGCCCGTTTTTATCTTTTGCAGCCATCCACACGGTATCGCCAGGCTCTGCGTTAAATGACCATTGTTTGGCTTTACTCATATCAATATTGTTAGCAAGTTGGCTTAAGCGATCATCAGTTAGTGCTTTTTTATAATCATCCCCTAACACATTAGGATCAGCCCAAAGGGTAGGGCGATGCGTAAAGCTTTGTTTAGTTGCCTCAACAATTAAGTGCGTCCAGTCGGCATCGGTTTTAGCTAAATGCTTTAACTTATTTACGGCACCAATTATTTGTAGTGAATGCACGCCCTGTGTTGGCGCGGGTAAGTTGTAGCAATCAATACCTGATAAGTTAGCATTTAGCGCAGTAACGACCTCGGCTTTTGTATTTGCAATATCACCTGCGGTGATTGAGCTGCCTGCTTTTGCTAAGTCGGCGGCAAATGAGTTAGCAAGTGCGCCTTCATAAAATGCGTTTAAACCATGTTTTGCTAAGTATTCAAACGTTGCAGCAAGTTTAGGGTTTTTAAAATGTTGACCTGCTTGTAAGGGCTTGCCATTGGGTATGTAGAGGTTTTTAAACGCGTTATTAGTATTGTTAGCAGCGGCTAGCTTTTCGCAGCCTGCTTGCAAGCTTTTTGTTACGGTAAAACCCTCGCGAGCAAGCTCAATAGCGGGCGCTAAAATGTTTAACAGTGGTAGTGCTGCGTGCTCATCTAGTTCAAGCGCCTTTTGCCAACCGCGAATTGTACCCGCTTGAGTTAGTGCGCTTAATCCGCCGCGCTCTGGTATTTGCGTGAGCGGGTTATACGCCGTTGTATTAGTTGCTGCGCGGCCGCAGGCATCAATAGCAGTGGGCGTTTTTTGGTTTGGGTTATCGATAAGCCAAAAGCTGTCGCCACCAATTGAGTTCATATGTGGATACACAACGCTAATCGCAGCGGCAGCCGCTACCATAGCCTCGGTAGCTGTACCGCCTTGTTTTAGTATATTTATACCCGCCTCTGTTGCCGAAAAATGAGACGCGGTAAATGCAATATTGTGTGTGGTCATGCCGGTGTGTCCTGTTTAAAGTGTTCAGCTAGGTGCTTAACGCAAGCAAGTAGGCTTTTATCGTTACCGTGGGTCATCATTAATGAAAAACCATAAGGATGATCATTTGCTAAATCAGCCAGCGGTAAATGCACTTGCGCTGAGCCACTAAGTCCTGCAATTGCCGAAAGCGTAATAATTTGCATACGTAAGGCGCTTGTGTCGGCGCCTAATTTAGGTGCAGTTGTAGGGGTGGTGGGTAAAAATAAGCAGCTGTGCTTGTTTAAGTTTTTAGCGACGATTACTTGCCATTCGTGCTGTATTTTTAACGCCTCTTGTTCTTCTTGCTTGGTTAAAGCCAGTGCCATTTTAAAACGAGCCGCAATTGCTGGCGCAAAATGAGAAAGCTGATCTGGGAGTTCTAGCCAGTCTCGGTGCGTTTTAGCAATCGCACGACCTTGTAATATTCTAAAGGTATCGGCAAGCTCACTTAGCAGGCTGCTTTTGGGGAGCTTAAAATCGATATGATGATTAAAATAAGGTTTGGTTTTTTCTAAAAGCTTACCCAGAGGTGCTTGTAAAGAGGGGTCAACGAGTTCAAAGAGTGCTTCGCAAATAACCAGCGTATTTACTTTATTAATAGCTTGATTTGGTAACAGTACATTACCTACATCGCTTAATAGCTCGGCGCTTTGAGTAAGCCAACCTATGGTATCAAAAGGCGGTGCCAACGGTATTAGGCCGTCTTTTTCAATCACGTTATGGCTTGGCCTTATGCCATATAAACCACAATAGCTGGCGGGTATTCTAATTGAGCCGCCAGTGTCGGTGCCTAAGCCAATATCGGCTAAGTTAGCAGCCACTGCAGCGGCAGATCCCATACTCGAACCACCGCAAGCATGCCCTTTTAATTTAGGATTTTGCGCAGCGCCATAATGTATATTATTACCCTCTAAGCTATAAGCCAGTTCGTCTGTGTGGGTAAAGCCTATAAAGTTACAACCAGCGGTCATGAGCTTATTAACCGAGCTTGCCGTATTTTGAGCCGGTTTAGCTGTTTTAAACCAGTGTGGATTGCCAGCGCTGTTACGCTCGCCTTTTACTGCAAATACATCTTTTACGGCTAAGCGATTGTTTGCAAGTAGACCAGATTGGCTTGTTTGCCACAGGGTAGGACCGTGATTGCAAAATATACTTTTGTTGTTTTTTTTATCACTCATTTGCAGCTCATTATTATAAAACTGACCAAGTACTTACTTATTAAGTTAAGAGTGATTAAAAAGCGGGCTGGTTATTATTATTTTAATACCAATTTTATTAAAAACATGATCATTCTATCGGATTAAATAGCGCACTTACTTCGTTAAAAATTATTCATAGAGAACAACTATATGTCATAATTTTTGCCTTGTTATTGCGCTATTTTCTTCGCGTTATAATAGATCACTAATTTAATGCAATTGCTAAAGCTCCGCTTTTTAATCGGTAGTTTTGATTTTATTGTGCTTAGACTAAGCAAGAGGAATGCCATAAATTAAAAACCTGTCCAACTGGTCAGGTTTTGTTGGGTTGTATGAGATTTTTAAATGTGGGCTGTAGAAATAGTGAGATTAAAATGAGTTAAAACAAACCAATTTGGTGCGTAGGTGCACCAAGTTGGTCTTTATTTATATAGTTTTGAGTGCTAAATGAGGGGCGTTTTACTGATGATTAAACCATTAATATCGGCGTAAACCCAGTCGTTAGGTTCTATGGTGGTGCTAAGCATGGTAACAGCTTGGTTTTTATCACCAAAGCCGCGCTTTAAGGTACTACGCGGTGTAGAACCTAGCGCCATTACAGGTAAGTTCATCGTGGCGAGTATTTCTATATCTCGGCAACAGCCATTTATTATTACGCCTTCCCAGCCATTATTTAGGGCACGCTCAGCCATCATGTCGCCTATAAATGCAAAGCGTTTGCTCGCAAACCCGTTTATAACTAACACTTTACCTTCACCATTTTCATGCAATATATCGGCAGCAAAAGAGTTGTCTTCTGGGCAGGTAACGGTAACTACTTTGCCATAAAACGTGGTTTTTTTACCAAAGTGGTAAAGGCCGCTGTCTGCTACTTGCACGTTATCGCGATGATCGTCAAACAAATCGGGTGTAGTAAAGGATGTCATGGGTTAAGTCTCACTTTGCTCAGGTATTTTAAGACCAATACCTTTTAAAATTATGTGGGCAATTGATTGCGTAATTTGTGCCACATCAGTTTCGTCGTACTCTAATTTGTTCATTACGAGTAAAACCTCAGCCTGAAAGTCGGCGTAATATTGCGTGGTAGACCAAATAGTAAAGAGCAAATGGTAGGGGTCAACCTTATCCATTCTATTTGCGTCCATCCATGCTTGAAGTACATCAACCTTTTGTTTAACCCAAGGGCGGGTATTGGTTCTAAAGTAGTTTTGTAAATAAGGCGCACCGCGCAGTATTTCACTGGCAAATAAGCGAGATTGCATTGGCTGATTTACGGCGAGTATTACTTTGCTTTTAATATAGTTATAAAGCACGGTAGCTGGATCGTCGTTAATTGTGACGTTATCAAGCCCCAAGTTCCAATTAGCTATTATGCGGTCGATCACAGACTCGTACAGACCATCTTTACTTTTAAAGTAATACAAAATATTAGCTTTTGGCACCTGCGCTTCTTTAGCAACCATGCTCATACTTGCTCCGTCGTAACCTAATTGAGAAAACAATTGCTCGGCGGCATCTAAAATTAGTTTTTGGTTTTTCTCGCGTGTAATTTCTTTTTTATTTGGCTTTATTTGTGTGGTCATTATAGAGTTTGCGTGTTTAACGTATTGATTGATTGTAGCTTTACTGACCAAAAGGTCAATTACTAAAAAGGTGAATGTTAAAAACAGGCGAGAGGTTTAAGCTATTAACTTTAATTGTTTAATTAAATAATTACTGTTAGTTTAGTTTCAAATTTACGAGTAGTACTTTTGGATTGGCAAATGGATTTTATAAACAAAAATAAATATACACTATATGGAGTCGCTGCAATATTACTGTGGAGTTGCTTAGTTGCATTACTACGGGATATTTCTGAGTTGTTTAGCCCCATTGGTGGTGCTGCGGCTATGTATTCTGTCAGTGCGATATTTTTAATTTTGGTTATGGGAGTGCCCAAGTTTAGTGGTTTTTCGAAACGCTACTTGGTAGTAGGTACTTTATTATTTGTATCGTACGAAATTTGCTTGGCGCTTTCTATTGGTATGGCAAATAGTCGTCATCAGGCAATGGAAATGGCGGTTATTAATTATTTATGGCCCACGCTAACAATACTGCTCTCTATTATTATTGGTCGTAAAAAAGTAAGTTACTGGGTTTACCCAAGCATGATTATTGCTTTTTTAGGCGTTGCTTGGTGTATTACGGGCGATCAAGAAATGTCACTCGATACGCTTGTTACTAACTTTGCTGATAATCCTGCTACTTACCTAATGGCATTAGCTGCAGCGTTTATATGGGCTATTTATTGCGTAGTGACGCAAAAACTGAGTAATGGTAAAAATGCCATTACGTTATTTTTTACTGTTACGGCAATGAGTTTGTGGGCGCAATATGGTTTTAGTAATGAAGCGCCATTAACGTTTTCACTCAGCTCAAGCATGACGTTATTATTAGCTGGTGTAGTCGTGGGGAGCGGTTATGGACTGTGGAATCAAGCTATTATTGGCGGTAACTTAATGCTTTTGGGTACGCTTTCGTACTTTACACCGGTATTTTCTAGTATTATTTCGGCGTTGTATTTATCTATTACGCTGAGTGCTTCGTTTTGGCAAGGGGTTGTACTGGTAACAGTGGGCTCGTTAATTTGCTACTTTGTAACGCGAGAAAAGCCTAAACGCACAGTAAACTAATCTACTTTAGTTAATGCTTATAAAGCACTGATATTTAATGATTTTATATTTTAAATCTAAATTTATACCTTTAATGAGGCGTGCAATACGCCTCATTAAGTTTTTCTTTATTATTTTGCAGGTATAACTGCATAGCTTACTGATTTATTTCTAACTTTTTTTGCACAATAATAAAATATTAATGCAAATACTGCAGCGCTAATATCAACAAAACCGCTTTGATAATATTTTAAAAAATCATCAGCTAATAAAGCCTGTATAAGTGTTGAAACCCCCATTCCAGCAGATAAAAGTGCAATACCCATTAAGCCCCAATAGCTAGCGTGGTGAGTTCCTTTAAAAAAGGTATAAGCAACAAAGGCAAAAAATACCAAATAGTAACTATAGAGATAGCTGTAATTTGCGTTACCCATATATTGGTTAGTCCATTTAGCTTGTAATAAAGTGGCAACCATTGCAATCATTGACCCTAAGCAAACACCAATTGTTAAATTTGCCATAAATCGTGTACTTCGTTTGTTGGCATCTTGTTTAAAGCGCTTGTCTAGCCATAATAAGTTACCAGAGTAAAATAAGAATGCGCCAAGTAGCCCCATAACAAAATACCCCCAACGTCCCCATTCACCTCCATAAGTACCAAAGTGAAGTGAAAAGAAACTTCCTACTATATTACCCCAAACACCATCATCTCCTTGCGGATAGCTTGAGTTAAGTACTTCTAATGTATAGGGGTGTAAGAATAAGTAGTCGGTATCAGGTCCGCGAACAACAGCGCTGCTATTACTCATTTTTAATGTTGCAGTCGGACTGTTTGTATTTAAACGACTAAATGTAATGTGAATTGGCTCATAACCTGGGGCGTAGTTTTTTGCCGCTAGGAGCTGCTTATTTATGCTTGGTAAGTTTGCAATATGATAATTATGTGCTGCTGGGGCAGGTCGTTGAAAAAAGGATTTATCGTCATAAAATGCTGATAGACCATCATAAACCAGATCATGAAATGCAAATACCACCACAGTAAACGCTATAATTAAATGAAAAGGCAAACTGGCGATCCCAACTAAATTATGACTATCGAGCCAAAAGCGACTGGCGCCTTTTTCTTTTCGAATCGCAAAAAAGGTTTTTACAAGCGTAGGTAGTAAAATAATTACGCCAGACACTAATGCTAAAAAGTACAGTGCAGATGCTATACCGAGTATATATACGCCTGATTGGTCGTGCCCAATTTCGCCTGCAAACCCTGCGGTTCGATGTAAGTAATCTATTAAATCTGCAAGTTTATTCTCACTTTGTTGCTGTATTACAAGATCATTTTGCTGGTTTAGATAGAGTACCTGTAATTGATTATCAAGTTTCATCCCGCGCTCTTTACCTTGGCTATACCAAGATAGTGGCGCTTGATTTGTTAATAAATCGAGAGAAAAACCATTACCCATTTGCTCAGGGTACTTAGTTATTGCTTGATCAACTAATGTTTGGTGATTGTTAGTGTGTGGTTTAGTCACTGGTGCACTGGCGGGGTTTGCCCACTGTGCTAATTCGTGTTTAAACATGGTTAAACTACCAGCATAAAAACCTATAAAAAGTACTAAACCTGCAATTATTCCTGTCCATGTATGCACGCCTTGGTAGGTACGCAAAATATCGGTTCTTACTCTCATAGCCAATTCCTTAAAATTATAAATAGACTATATAGCGTTATATTTAAGCCCCCAAGTGTCAGCCAAGCATTTTTTGCTGAACTAAACAGGTAGGTGAAGCTAAAAATAGTTAACCATAAAATGGGTATCATCCACATATTAAATTGCACTTTGTCGGGCGCATCTATGCCTCCCGCTCCGTACCATGCAAAAAAAGCAACGAGAATAAACGCTAGCGCTAGCCCTAAAAAACAACCAGCCAAACTTTTGCCAAGCCAAGTTGGTTTTACTTTTTGCCTTTGTGCAGATGACATTATTTTACTTCCTTGTGTTTAATCAGGCTTACGAGCGGAATTATTATTAAAGCGAGCATTATCATTAAAATGATAAAAAATACGGCTGCCGCATTAGAAAAAGCATATAAGGCTAATGGTATTGCAATAACAAAAAGGATAAATGCGAGCTTGCGCCGGCTTTTGTTAATGGGTTTGCTTAGAAGTCGTTGGTGGCGGTTACTAAGATAAAACAGGGATGTAGCAGTAAATAGAATAAGAGAAAGGGTAAGTTGCAACATAAATTAAAACACTTATTAATGATGTTGCTATTCTAAATGATAACTAAACTCAATTGCAACAAGTGTGTGTTTGTGCTATTTTTTCGAAAAATAAAACAACTATCCATAAAAGGAAATAACTGTGGTAGCTTCATTTAAGCCTAATAAACTTTCACTACTGATTACAAGCTCTTTGTTATTGGCTCAAAGCAATGCATTTGCTGATGAAACAAGTCGCGAATCAATAGATACAATTATTGTAACAGGCGAAAAAATCGAAAGGTCACTCAAAGATACGATTACATCGGTTGCAGTGGTAGATAAGTCACTATTAGAAAATGGACAACTAGGTTCTGTTTCAGAAGCTTTGGCAGAAATGGCAAATGTAGTGGTACTTACTGGAGCCGTGCCAGACATGCGCGGTGTGTCGGGTAATGGTGGTGCAACAGGTTTTAACTCATTTAGTGGTGGCTCTAAAGCAAGAGTATCAACGCTTGTTGATGGTGTAAGTCAGCCGTTTGTAGCTGATTTAACCGGTGATACAGGTTTGTGGGATATAGATCAAATAGCGGTATACCGTGGACCGCAGTCAACTAGCAATGGTCGTAATAGCATTGGTGGTGCAGTTTATATGACAACCAAAGCACCAACACAAGATTTTGAAGGTGCTGTACGCGTTGGGTATAGAAATCAAGATAGTTATCTTGATACAGCCGCGGTTGTTTCAGGGGCTTTAATTGAGGATGTACTAGCATTTCGTTTATCTACTCAATATGTAAATGGTGAAACCTTTAGCAACCCAACGATACATGAAACCAATCCAACAGATAAAAACTTAAATCAGCTTAATACCAGTAGTACGCGTGCAAAATTACTGTATATCCCAACGACCGATTTAGCTGTACAGCTAACTTACTCTACCTACAGTGAAGAGGGTAATACAGGTCGTAAGTACTTTGAAGGTGATGAACCGTTTGATTATGTGCCTTTATTTCAGCGCGATATGGATACCAAGTCAGACACGACCCAGGTAAATATTGATTATAAAATAAATGATAACTTTTCGTTCGATATATTACTCGCTTATATGGATTATGACTGGGGCTTTGAAGCATATGAGGCACTTGCCAGTGCGGAATCTGATATTTCTATGGATGAAAAAAATATCACAATTGATAGTAAATTAAATTTTGGCTTAAATAGTGATTTTTATTCGGGTTTTGTAGGTATTGCTTATTTTGACCGTGAACAAGACTTTAAAAGCGTTGGTGCAACCAATTATTTTGGTGACGATAGTAGTGACTCTAAAGCAATTTATGGCGAAACAAGCTTTGAGTTAACAAATGAGCTTACGTTAACAGCGGGGCTGCGAGTTGAGCGTGAAGAACAACTTCGTAATTTTGATATGGCTTTTGGTGGCAGCAGATTAGTTGAGCAATTAGATAATTCTAATACGATAAAACTACCTACGGTAGCTGTTCAATATAAAGTAACTGACAACACTACCTTATCGGCAAGTGCTCGCCGTGGTTATAACGCTGGTGGTGGTGCCTTAGATTTTGCTGCTCAAGAATATTATTACTACGAGCAAGAATCAGTAAATACCTATGAAGTAGGCTCGCGTAGCGTACTAAATAATGGTGATTTAAATATTAGTGCTAATATTTTTTACAATAACTTTAATGGTTATCAAGCCTTAAGCTCAAGTCGAAAAATCACTAATATTGACGATGCACATAGCTATGGCTTAGAGCTTGAAGCATATAGCATGTTAGATGAGCAATGGCAGTTACATGCAGGGCTAGGTTTGTTAAAAACTAAAATAGATGAATCAGCGACTTATTCAGATGCAGTAGGTAACGAATTAAACTCAGCACCAGAGCTAACTGCAAGTTTAGGTTTATCGCATTGGTTTACAGATAGCTTAAAGTTAAATGTGAGCGCTAATTATGTAGACGATTACTATGGCGATTTAACTAATACAGAAGAGCGTGTTGCCGGAGGTTATACAATTACGCGTGCAACAATAAGCTATAATAGCGATCATTGGTTGGTGAGTGCTTTTATTAATAATGCATTAGATGAAGAAGCATTTACGTCAGTTGAGCCTGCAAGTGGTCGTTACCCAACGGGTTATGTTGCGGTAGTGAATCCTCAAACGTTAGGTGCTTCAGTAACGTATCGTTTTTAACGTGCTTCTAAAATAATGAATTGGAAATTGTAACGCTACTTTTTAAAGGTAAAATAATTTAAAGCCCTAAAGCCCTAAAGCCCTAAAGCCCTAAAGCATTAGGGCTTTTAAATAAAGGGGAACTTTAACCGAGCTTAAATTAAATAATGTCGCGCACTTGTTGTTTAAATGACTTGCCAATTTTAACTGACACGCCTGATGCTAGTTGAACGCTTTCATTACTTAACGCAACAACTTTATTTTTGTTAATAACGTAAGATTTGTGGACTTGAATAAATGAAGTATCAAGCTCTTGCAATATGTATTTGAGAGTACTGCTTGCAAGTAATGCTTTTTCACCTTGCCATACTTTTACATAATTTCCATACGCTTCAAACATGTCTATGTCGCTTAATTGAATTTTATGTTTTTTACGATCGATTTTAAGCGTAATAGTCAGAGGTGCCTTGGAATTTAGCGTTATGTGTTTTCTTTTTTTCCGTACTTTATTGAGTGCTTGTTCAAGGCGTTGCGCAGAGACTGGTTTTAGTAGGTAGTCAGTTACGTCAAGTTCAAAACCGGCTAAAGCATATTCTTGATACGCACTAATAATAATCACTTGTGGTCGATTCGCGAGCACTTTTAGTAATGCAATGCCCGATAGTTCGGGCATGTTTATGTCTAAAAATAACAAATCAATAGATGATGTGGCTAAAGCACATAATGCATCTTTAGCGTTAAGGTATTGTCCGCTTATATTAATATCTTTATGGGCACTTAAATGATGCAGTATAACGTCATGCGCGAGCGGCTCGTCATCAACAATTATTGTGTTTAGCATGCAGCCAGCTCCAATTTAAGTGTGGTTTGCCAAAGGTTTTTATTTTCATTAATAATTAATGTGTGCTTATTTGGATATAAAAGAGTCAACCTACGGCGTAAATTGTTAAGTCCCATCCCATGCTCTGAATTGTTATTAGGTAGAATAGGGTTGGAGGAAAATAGCGTTAGTATGTTATCGGCCATGGTGATTTTAAACACAACCGTTACTTTTTGTGACGTGGGCTCTACACCATGCTTTATCGCGTTTTCTAAAATCATTATTAACAGTAGCGGCGAAATTAAATAGTGTTGTTGATGTTCAGGCCATTGCACATCAAAGTTGCAGCGCTCAGCGCTTCGCAAACGCTGTAATGCAATAAAACCTTTTAAGTAATTGATTTCTTTTTCTAAACTCACCTGTGCTTTTTGGCCTTCATAAACACTGTAACGCAGTAAATTAGCTAATTGCATAACAAGATCTGGTGCATTATCTGCTTTTTTTAATGTCAGCGCGTAAAGGTTGTTTAATGTATTAAATAAAAAATGAGGGTTAATTTGCTGCTGAAGTAGCTTTAGCTCTGTTTTTGTTTGTTGCTGAGCAATGTTGCTAATTTGAACGTGTTGTTGCTGTCGTTCAAACGCTAAAATAATCGGTGTGCTTATAGCCAAAAATAAAAATACAAACTGATAATTTTCAGGGCTAAAAATATTATCATTACCACCTGGTGTTAAGTTAGCAATGCCTGCAGGTAAATCGTTAATAGGTAACAGTAGCAAGCACGATGTTAATACAGGTGTAAGTGCAACGAGGCTTATTAAACTTGCAAACAAAAACATCAGTACACCATGATAGGTTAATACGTAGCGTATTAATAAATATCTATTTAATAAATACACTCCATATACTAATCCGGCAGAAACAGTAATTTGCCAAAGATAACCCAAAAAAGTATCAAACTGTGTGAATACTTTATAAACGTCAATAACAGGCTCAACAGGCTGGTTTAACATAGGATCAGTGTGCGTATTGAGTATGCTTGATGTAACAATTGCCCAACCTAAAAGTACTATAAATACGACTGTATCAAGTGAAAACAAGGATTTAAGCCATTTATTACTCAACACATTGTTATTTTTACTAGTGCGTTTAGTAATAAGCCATATACCACTTGCAGATGCGCACAATACCCAACATTGTGCATCAAGATATTGCCATTGCGAAAAGTTAAGAAGCTGGTTATTAAATACTAGCAAGAGAGATGGATAGGCTAAAAAGCCTGACAGCCAAACTATGATTGCGGGTGTAAGTAATAAACGATATGCAAACGCATGGGCAATAAAAAAGGGAATACACTGTAAAAAAAGTTGAATGTTAATAGCCAGATATTGGCTCGTTGAATCCATATGTGATGACAAAAAGCGTATATGAGAGTCGAGCATAATAGCAGCAATTAGCGGTAAAAAAATTATTAGCTGGGTAATGCTAAAGCGTTGCCATATTGGTGTATTGGCTTGCTGCATATGTGACTCCGTTTTTATTATAGTTTCTGAGCAGATATGCTTAGATAAAATTGTCTTTTTATTTTAAACATTACCTTTGCACAATTCACTACGCTGAGCGCGCTAGTTTATCCATAAAATTGTTTCAATCATAATTTATTTTTAAAATAATTATTTTATTTCATAGGGTTAGTAACCGTTTTAAGCATACTAGGCCGTTTATTTAAATGATGAAAGGTCATATTTAAATGACCAACGTTACTTTTTTATGTTCATCATTTATTTCAATACGTTAACCATTATTTTCTCGCTTGTATTGACTTGCTTTCTTAAGCTGGTGCTATACCAATTAAGGATGAAACTAATGCTTACACTGAAAAATATCAACAAAAAATACGCAGATGGTACGCAGGCTTTGAATGATGTGACGATCACTCTACCCGCCGGTATGGTCGGTCTACTTGGCCCTAATGGAGCGGGTAAATCAACACTTATGCGCACACTCGCGTGTTTACAAAATGCCGACTCCGGACATATTAATTTTAATGGCCTTGATGTGATTAGCCAACCAGATGCGCTTAGATCGCAGCTAGGCTATTTACCACAATATTTTGGCGTGTACCCCAATATGAGTTGTCGGGCGTTACTTGAGCATATTGCCGTATTAAAAGGCATAGATGGTAATGCACGCAAAAACCAAATTAATAGTTTACTTGAGCTAACCAATTTGACTCAGTTTGCTAATAAAAAAGTTGTTAATTTTTCGGGAGGAATGAAGCAGCGTTTTGGTGTGGCTCAGGCTTTGTTAGGTAACCCAAAGCTAATTATTATGGATGAACCCACTGCTGGGCTTGATCCTGTGGAGCGAGAAAGTTTAAATAATTTACTCGTTAGTATTAGTCAAAATAGGTTGGTATTGTTATCGACCCATATTGTTGAAGATGTTGAAAATTTATGTCACTACGTGGCCATTATAGATCAAGGAGCACTCATACAAAGCGGTGACGTAAAAGAGTTACTAGTTCCTTTAGAAGGTAAGATTTGGCAGCTCGAAAGTTTACCCACGGGCATACCAACTCAGCATGTATTAAGTAAGAGCCATCGCTATGGTAGAGCGTCATTTCGTGTGTATGCAGACACGGCTCCTGCACAAAATGCAATAAACTCGCCCGCTACGCTTCAAGACAAGTACTTTTTTGCACTTAATGAAGGGAGTCAAACATGTTAATTTTTAATGAGTGGCGATATGCAGTGCGCCAACCACTTGTTTGGCTGTGCATTATTATCCCTTTGGTATTTGCGGTTATGTTGTCCTCTGGGCTTGCAGCAGTTGAAGTTGATTCGTTAAAACAATTGAAGTTAAATATTACAATGCTACAAATGATGCAGTTACCTGTGCTTGTAGGAGTGTTAGCGCCCGTTATATTTTTACGAGATCAGCACGCGTCAATGCAGGAGCTTATTTATGCTACGCAAACTAGTTTATTTAAGCGCAGTTTAGCAAGGGTATGCTTACTGATTTGCTTGGTTTTTATTATCAGCTTAATCAGTGATTTAGTAATGATATACATGCATGTAAGGCAATTGGGCTATATCCCAAATATGGTTTCTTTTACTGTATTTAATAGCTTTTTAGTGTTGTTACCAAATAGCTGCTTTTTAGTTGTGGTTGCCTTTTTTGTTTGCCATAAATCAGCTAATTCATTACCCAATTATGTTGTTTTTACAGTGTTGTGGATAGGCTACATAATGCTTGCAAGTATTACCGGAAATCCCATGCTTGCTGGAAGTAGTATTATAAGCAATCGCTTTTATACATTATTTGTTTGGCTTGACCCTTTTGCATACACAGCCGTAATAAACAGTTTAACCAATTCATTAGGGGCTTCATTTGCTATTAATCGCGTTGTTGTGAGTATGCTTGCTGTTGGTATTTTTTATATTACTTTTAGTAAAAATAAAAAACACACATTATTAAAGAGTAAAAAAAGTAAAAATACTAACGAATACATTCGTTACAACACGTTAAAACCCGCTGAATATAAAACAGCGAGAGTCACGCAAAAGCCATTTTTGATGATGGCCAGTTTATACAAAACTACGCTGGTTAATTTGGTTTCACACCCAGTTACTTTACTGATTATTTTTGTTTGGCCGGTGATGGTTTTTCATAGTGTTGCCTCGTCGTCTGGTTATGTTGAACCAATGAGTGTTATGAGCACCACAAGCCTTGATGCAATTAGCTATTATGCATTTGATATGCAATTGTTGTTTGGCACTTTATTAATGGCTTTGTGGAGCTGGCAAGTAAGCTGCTTTGCTAAATACTATAATATAGCTGAGCTGATCGCTGCCACACCGCTCAAAACATATTACTTTTTAAACAGTCAGTTATTGGTCCTAGGTACTATGATATTGGTTTTTTTAACAATGAGCTTATTAGGGGCAAGTGCAGCTCAGTGGTTTTTACACAGTGCATATCAATTTGAAGTACATTTAACCATTTTATTTTTGATGGCAATTGTGCTTGCCATTATTGCGTGTGTATTTTTGTGTGTATTTAATTTGTGTCGTTCGCAGCTTATTGCGGGTTTGCTAATTGCTGTTATTTTACTGATCAAATTTACACCGATAATGACTTATCTTGGTCTTACGCATACATTGTGGAGTGTTGGTTGGACGCCTTTGCAGGCACCTGATAACTTTTGGGGTTATCGTGCAAGTATAAGTAGTTATTGGCCTTATATATCAGTTTGGTTAGCGGCGTGTATAAGTTTAGTTATAATTACGGGTATTTTTAATCACCGAGGTGCCGGGTTGAGCCGAAGAGTAATGGGGGTTAAACATTTTTGGTTACTTATTCCTTTACTTATCACTGTGGCACTATTTACTCAATTACATTTAAGACTGGTTGAGGAGAAGCCTTTAACCAACTCGCATAAACGCGAGGCATTTAAAGCACAATACGAAAAAGCATTCTCACAATGGCGCAATGTAGCACAGCCAAAAATTGTGCACATTGATGCAAATGTAGACTTTTATCCGCATCAGCAGCAAGCTCATTTTTCCTTAATATATACCTTAAAAAACACCCATCAAGCCCCTATTAAAGAGATATTGGTTGGGCGCTCTGGTTTTTATAAATGGGCCGATATTGAAATCGATGGCGCACAAAGGGCTAAAAGCTTTCCCTTGCTTAATCAAGCTGTGTTTAAGTTTGAGAATGAAATGCAGCCTGGAGAAATACGTAAACTAGTTACACGGTTTGATGTTCATCAAGCTAAGCTTTGGCCAGTAAGAGGCCATCAGATAATAACCCCTGAATTTAGCTATATACGATCAGTGCCTTTATTGCCGACTGTTGGCTATCAAGGTAATTATGAATTAACCGATCCTATACTTCGTCAGCAACACGCACTTAAAGTGAAGTCGGTTATTAGACCCACGAAGCTATTTGCTAAAACGGTGAAAGCAAGTACTCATTACCAGTGGCTTACTATGTCGAGTAAAGTGAGTACAACAAGTGGTTATCAGGTTATAACCCAAGGAGAGGAAATATCACGTACCAGCAAAGATGACCGCGAAATATTTCATTTTGAGACTCGTACACCCATAAATGCAATCCCAGCTTGGGTGACGGTGCCTTGCTCCCCTGTTACCAAGCAGCAAAATGGCGTGATGTTAAACGTGTTTGCTAAAGATAAAAACGAGCCAGCACGAGCGGAGTCTATAGCTGTAAACCTTAGCGCAATGGGCGATACAATAAAATGGCTTAATAATATAAGCCCTTATAGAGCAAAACAATTGAGTTTAATAGGCTCGCCTAGTGTTGGTGCTACAGGTTATGCATTGCCGCAACTTATACTTATTGAAGACAGTGTTGGTTTTAGATCAAAGCCAAGCGCTAATGCAGGCTTTGATCAACGCTATCGCCGTGCAGTTCACGAAACCGCGCATCAATGGTTTGGCCATGATATTGGTAATGGGGTATTTTCAGATAGCGCTTTTTTAGTGGAGTCTATGGCAAAGTATATTGAGCTTGTTGTTATAGAGCAGCGTTATGGGAAAGCGACAATGCAAGCGCTGGTTGAGTATGAAACAACACGCTACGAGCAAAGTATGTTGATGAACATAAAGGAGCGATCAGCCTTAGTTGATGCTACACAAAGCTTTGACCAATATTCGCGAGCAACCATTGTCTTTGCTAAGCTACGCGCTGCTATTGGGGATGAACCCATTATTAATGCGCTCAAGTTGGTTTGGAAAAATCATGGTTATCCAAACAGTCCCGCCAATTCTATGGATTTTATACGAGCATTAAAACATGAAGCTGGAAAAGAACAAGAAAGCTTAATAAACACACTGTTTTTAGAGTAAGTACGTTTAATTTGAACATATATTTAGTAAATCAAAAGTCCTATTATTTTAGGGCTTTTTGTTGCGTGCAGATTACTTTCCATTATTTACCTTTGCTAGTAACTCTATAACTTTTTGTTGACCAAATGTTTGTGCAAATTGTTCTGCCGTTTGACCTGCTTTGTTTTGATGCGCGTTGTCGCAATCAAGTGATACGAGTGTTTTAGCTATACTAAATTCACCTCTGAATATAGCGGCCATAAGTGCTGTGTTACCCCGGTTATCTTCCATGCAAGCATTAGCGCCTAAGTGTAAAAGCGTGTTAACCGTGTTTTTATTACCGTGGTAAGTGGCAATCATTAATGCGGTGTAACCTTTATTGTTGTAACTGTCGATAGGAATACCGGCATCTACAAATTGCTCTATTACGGCTGTATCGTTAGTACGTGCTGCGGCAAAGTAATAAGCAAATAAGCTTTGGTATTGTGTTTTTGCAGAATGTTGGCTTTCAACTTGCGTACTGGGTGTTTGTGTACTTGGGGTATTTTGAGCGTAAACGCTACTGGTAAAGCTCAGTAGTAGAGCGACTATAATTAATAAATTACGCATAACAATTGTCTCTTATAAAAAGAGGAAGGGGGGTTATCCCTTCCTCATAATTGTGGTTGCTTATATAGCTGCTTGCTTAGTTGGGACTAATTTTTACAACTGATTACTTACAGCTAGTTAATTACAACTAGCTACTTACAAGTTAGCTGCTAGTTGTTTAACCATTTTAATATCGCCGTTTACAGCTTTAGTTAAACGTGTACCGTATTCACTGTCTGCTTTGTAAAAGTGGCTAAGCATTTTGTGTTTAACATTGCTGTTTTGCACTTTGCCTAAATCGCCCGCAAGGTTATTAACGAGGTTTGTACGTTCTTGCTTGCTAAAACCACGGTATAAAACACCGGCTTGCGCGAAGTTTTGTTGCTTTTTAATCGCGGCTTGCTGTACGTAGCCTTTAAGCTCGGTTTGGCTTCTACGTGCAATTGGGTTTTCAGCAACGTTTTCTTGACTTGGCTGGTAGTTTACATTGCCTGTAGTGTTACCGTAATTCATTGCGCCGTCTTGGTTGTAGTTAACTACTTCAACTTTTGCACGGTTAATTGGCAATTGCTGGTGGTTAGCACCTAGGCGGTACATTTGTGTGTCTGCGTAAGAAAATACACGGCCTTGTAATAAGCGGTCTTCTGAAGGCTCAATACCCGGAATAATGTTTGATGGCGCCATAGCTACTTGTTCCGTCGATTGGAAAAAGTTAGTTGGCATGCGGTTTAACGTAAGTGTTCCCGCTTTAACTTCTTTTACATCTAACCACATTTTTGTTGCATCTAACGGGTTGTAATCAAAGTCATCAAGCTGTGATGGATCAAGCGTTTTAATGTACAGATCCCATTTAGGGAAATTACCTTTATTAACTTCAGTGTATAAATCGTGAGTTAAGTGCTGGAAATCTTTACTTTGCACCTTTGCTACTTCTTTTGCGTCAAGGTTATCAATGCCTTGTTGGCTTACCCAATGAAACTTAACGTATTTAACATCACCCGATTTATTAATCATTTTGTAAGAATGAACACCCCAGCCGTCCATTTTACGAAGGCTTGCTGGTGTACCGTAGTCGCTGTAAACCCACGTTAGCATTTGTGTAGAACCTGGTTCGTGGGAGAAAAAGTCAAATACACGGTTAGGATCTTGAATGTTATCTACCGGAGATGGTTTCAAAGAATGGATCATATCTGGAAATTTAATCGCATCACGTATAAAAAATACCGGTAAGTTAAGGCCGACTAAATCCCAGTTACCTTCATCAGTATAAAACTTAATTGCAAAGCCGCGTGGGTCACGCAGTGTTTCTGGGCTGCCTTTAGAATGAATTACTGATGAAAAGCGAACAAATACGTCTGTTTCTTTACCTACTTCTGAAAAAGGGGCTGCAATTGTTAAATCGTCTAACTCTTTAGATGCTACAAACACACCATGTGCACCAACACCACGGGCATGAACAACACGCTCAGGAATACGCTCACGTGCAAAGCGTTGTAGTTTTTGAATTAGTTGTACGTCTTCTAGTAATACACTGCCGCGCTCACCAGCAGTAATCGAGTTTTGGTTGTCGCCAACAGCTGCGCCGTTATCTTTAGTAAGAGTTGTTGCTGCGCTTGCCGGTAATGCCATTGCAAGTGCTAGCGCACTTAGTGTTAATTTTGTTTTGTTTATTTGAGTATTCATTGTCGACCTCATCTATTTAAAAGTGCCGGCAGTGGTGCAGGCTGTGAATCTGTTAACGATAGTATTGATTTTATTAACTTCGGTAAAACTGATTAATTAGATTGATATGATTTGTAAAATAGATGAAATAAATTTCAGAGGTGCTTTTAAGCCTTACCATCTACGACCTTAGTCGATAGGCATTTTTATAAAGTTGATTAAATACAACGATTTTTAGTTTTATCAGAGTGTATTTTCACCAAGCTGGTGCGTTTTATACTTACAGTGTGTTGACATATTCGTGCAATAAAGGGAATATGCTCAACTCATGAGCTTATGCTCATTATTAAGTTGCACTAAAAAGCTGCACACTATTAATCGCGCTTAACTCGTTATACTTAAATTAGCTAAACCAAACAGTTTTAATAAGGTGACAAGATGAATTCTAAAATTGAGCTAGTGATATTTGATTGTGATGGCGTTGTTATTGATAGCGAAATTTTAAGCGCGCAAGTGTTAATAAATATGCTTGCTGAAAAAGGCGTTGAGATTGACCGCGCTTATGTACAGCAACACTTTTTAGGCTGCAACTTTAAAACAGTAAGCCAAAAAATAGCGGATGCATTTAATGTCACTCTTCCTGAAAGCTTTGAAGGTGACTACCGCGAGGCACTGTTAAACGAATTTGAAACAGGGCTAACCACGACTGACGGTATAAAAGACGTACTTAACAATTTAGCTGTGCCTATTTGTATAGCTACTAGCAGCAGCCCAGCACGCACCGCAAAAGCGTTGAGCGTAGTGAGCTTAAGCAAGTACTTTAGCGATACAGTGTTTACCAGCAGCGAAGTTAAGCGTGGTAAACCAGCACCTGATTTATTTTTACATGCAGCTAAAAAAATGGGTGTAAAGCCAGATCATTGTTTAGTGATTGAAGACAGTAAAGCAGGCGTAAATGCCGGAATTAACGCCAATATGCAGGTGCTGCATTACAGGGGTGGGCAACATATGGAAGGGTCGGTAAATCATGTGCACAGTGCTTACCCAAATGTTGATCATTTAACGCATTGGCAAGATTTTTTTAGTGCATACCCTGCACTTAAAAAGCAGTAAACACGCAGCTTTTTAAATACACAAAGTTTTAAACGCGATTTGCTCGCCTTACTCACTGACAGGCAAGCAAACACAAAATATAAATGTAGATGGTTTTGCTTTACTAAAAATAAAACAAAACATGGCAAAACATCATGCGTTTATAAGCCAAATTATAAAAGGCAAAGTATGTAGGTACTATACCAATTTGCTTAAATATAGAGTGATTTAACTTATTAAATTATTCAAATAGTTATGCTGATTGGTATCAAATACTTTGCTGTTAACAATAGGAAATACCATGGCAACGAGTCCACACACACAATCATTTAAAGATGTAAACGAAGAGCAGCTTCCTGTTGCTAATAACCGATTACACGGTTGGAAACATTTTGCAGGGCTATATGCTGGCGAACATGTTGCAGCTACTGAATTTGTTATTGGTGCAACGTTTGTTGCATTGGGCGCTTCAACTATTGATATTCTACTTGGTTTATTAATAGGTAACCTTTTAGCCATGTGTTCTTGGTGGTTAATTACCGCGCCTATAGCTGTTGAAACTCGCTTAAGTTTATATAACTACCTTAATAAAATTGCTGGTAACTCAATGACCAAGCTCTATAACTGGGCTAATGTGGTCATATTCAGTGTTATATCGGCCGCGATGATCACGGTATCCTCCACCGCCGTGCGGTTTTTGTTTGATATACCAGCGCAACTTGATTGGTATCCAAATAGCTTTTGGTTTGTAGCCATTGTTTTAGCGGTAGGCTCTATTGTTGTGTTTGTTGCGATGTACGGTTTTTCAACCGTTGCTGACTTTTCAAAGCTTTGTGCACCGTGGCTATTTGTTATATTTATTGCAGGCTCGTTCGCGTTATTCCCTGAACTTTCAAACCACGTATTAGGTTCTACCTCTTTAACTAGCTTTAGCGACTTTATGACCATAGGCGACTCCTCCATATGGACGGGAACCAATGCCGATGGCGAAAAGGGCATTGGCCTATTAGAAGTAATTGGCTTTGCATGGGCTGCTAACTCAATCACTCACTTTGGTTTGATTGACATGGCTATTTTTAGATTTGCTAAACGTAAAAGCTATGGCTTGTTTTCTGGTGTGGGCATGTTTTTTGGTCATTACTTAGCGTGGATCTCTGCCGGTATTATGGGCGCAGGTGTTGCGGTATTACTTAAAACAACTATTTCATCACTTGATCCGGGCGATGTTGCATACCATGCATTAGGTTGGACTGGCTTTGTTATTGTAATTATTGCCGGTTGGACTACAGCTAACGCAAACCTTTACCGTGCAGGCCTTGCAGCGCAATCTATATTTGTTAATCAATCACGTGAACGCACAACCGCTATTGTAGGTGTTGTAACCGTGATTATTGCGTGTTTCCCGTTTGTATTTTCACAAATGCTTCCGCTACTTACCTACGCAGGCTTATTAGTTGTGCCAGTAGGCGGCATTGTATTTGCTGAGCACGTGTTATTTCCTAAAATTGGTTTAACACGTTACTGGGCTAAGTATAAAAATATTACCCGCAGTGTACCGGCTATTGCCTCTTGGGCGCTGGCGCTTGTGTTTGGTTTTGGCTTAAATGCTATTGATGTTATGTCGTTTTACTACTTATTTATTCCTACGTGGATTTTCACAATCGTTATTTATACTTTATTAGCTAAAAAATACGGCGCCGGTGAAGATTACACTCAAGAGATTGCTGCAGACGAGCAAGAGCTAAAAGCAATTAAAGAATACCAAGCTACAGAAGCTAAAGATGTTCCAAAACCAGTTATAGATAGTTCTATGTTTAGTAAGGTGCTTAATGCCATCTCTACTATTTCGTTATTTGTTATTTTTGTATTTGCCAGCCAAGTGATGTTTTTTAGCGAAACAATGAGCATATACGGTGAGAATAAATCGCAATTCGAAATAGTGTGTTTTATCTGTACTGTTATTTACTTTGCATCAGCTTACTGGTCTTTAAAACGCCATAAGGTATTAAATACAGCATCGTAATTACGGTGCTTAAAATATTCGTTTCGTATCATAATTTACATTTTATTTTTGTTTGAGTAAGGCCGCACTATGACGCAACACCAACACACTGACGCTCTTGTAACAGGGCTAAACCAACAGAGCTTGGCTCAATTACCAAGCCATGTTGATACACCAACGTACGATCGTAGCGCACTTAAAGCGGGCATAGTACATATAGGTGTGGGCGGTTTTCATCGCGCCCATCAAGCGGTATATATTAACGAGCTTTTAAAAACGCCAGGTTCTGAGCAATGGGGCATTTGTGGTGTTGGCCTTTTAGAAGGTAACCGTGGGCTGCGTGATATTTTAAAGCAGCAAGATTACCTTTATACGCTTACTGTTAGACACCCAGACGGAAAAATAGATAATAAAGTTATTGGTTCAATGATCGACTTTTTGTTTGCCCCAGAGGACAAGCAAGCGGTAATTAATAAACTTGCGCACAGCGATACTAAAATTGTGTCGCTTACTATTACCGAAGGCGGCTATAACTTTAACCCTGCAACGGGCGAGTTTGACTACAACAACCCAGATATTATTAACGACATTAATAACCCGAACGACCCAATTACAGCGTTTGGTTACATTGCTGCTGCGTTAAAACTGCGTAAAGAGCAAGGCCTAGGCGCGTTTACAGTGCAGTCTTGCGATAACATTCAGCACAACGGTAACGTAACACGCAAAATGCTTTTAGCCTTTGCTACAGAGCAAGACAAAGACCTAAGTGAATGGATTGAACAAAACGTATCGTTTCCAAATGCGATGGTTGACCGTATTACACCGGTATCTAAAAAGAGTGATATTGATTACGTGGTTGATGCATATGGTGTTAGCGACGAGTGGCCAATTACCTGTGAGTCGTTTACACAATGGGTAATAGAGGACACATTTAGTGACTCTCGTCCAAATTGGGATGTTGTTGGTGCACAGTTTGTTACTGATGTAACGCCTTATGAGACCATGAAAATACGTTTACTTAATGCAGGGCATTCTGTACTTGGTTTATTAGGTTCAATCCATGGCTACGGCACTATTGACGAAACGGTATCTGATGAATTATTTGCCATATACCTACGTGCTTTTATGGATAAAGAAGTAACCCCAAATCTTGAACCACTTGAAGGTATTGACCTTGAAAGCTACAAAGATACATTAATTGAGCGTTTTGCTAATCCTAATATTAAAGATAGCCTTTCGCGCATTTGCTCAGAAAGTGCCGCAAAGCTTCCTAAATTTTTAATTGCTACTATTAACGAAAACCTAGCACAAGGGCGTGATGTTTCTCTTGCTGCGCTTGTAATTGCTGCATGGTGTTTTTACAGTGATAAAGAAGTTGATGAGCAAGGCAATAAGTTAGAAGTCATTGATGCAATGCAAAGTGAGCTGCATGAAGCCGCAGTTAAAACTCATACACAGCCGCTAGCATTTTTATCGCTTACTAGTTTATTTGGTAACTTAAGCGAGCAAAATGAATTTACTATTCATTACAAAAATAATATTGAAGCTTTATATGCACCTGCAAGTAAAGTTAAAGCCATTATGAATAACGTACTTGATCAAAAGAGTAACTAATTATGAGTATTTTAATTAATCATAAATCAGGCGAAAACGTAAGCGTAAGCTGCTTTGGCGAAGTGCTGTGGGATTGTTTTGATTCAGGTAAACGTTTAGGTGGCGCTCCACTTAACATGTGTGTGCGTATTAACTCACTTGGCATTAAAGCCGACATGTTAAGCGCTGTTGGTAACGACGAGTTAGGCGCTGAGCTACTAAGCGAAATTACGAGCAAAGGCGTAAGCTGCGAATACATTGCTATTAATAGTGACAAAAAAACTAGCACGGTTGAGGTAACACTCGACAGTAGTGGCTCAGCTAGTTATGAAATAGTGGCAGACACTGCGTGGGATAATATAGCGCTTACTGATGAGTTACTTAGTAAAGTTAAAAGTAGCGATGTATTTGTATTTGGCAGCTTAATTGGGCGAAGCGAAGCGTCTTTAGCAACATTAAATCAACTAGTTGATGTAGCAAACTTTAAAGTATTTGACGTAAACCTACGTGCACCGCATTACAAGCTAGAAACACTTGTAGATTTAATGAATAAAGCAGATTTTATTAAATTAAACGATGAAGAGCTATACGAAATTGCTAAAGCGATGGGTTGTAAGTTTCATTCGCTTGAACAAAATTTAGCGTTTATAGCACAGCAAACAAATACCGATTACCTATGTGTAACCAAAGGTAGTCACGGTGCTTTATTAACAATCAAAGGCGAGAATTTTTATAATTCAGGTTATTTAATTAGCGTAATTGACACCGTTGGCGCAGGGGATTCGTTTTTAGGTTCGTTAATTTATCAGCTTTGTAGCAACGACGATGCGCAATATGCCGTTGACTTTGCATGTGCCGTTGGAGCTATGGTCGCTGAAAGTTCTGGTGCAACACCTACTTTAACGCATCAACAAATTAGTGAGTTTATGAACCCACTTTAAAAAACATTGTGTGTGAAAGCGGTTATAACGTAAAAGTTTAACCGCTTTTTTTGTGCCCAAAATAAGACGTGTGTAATAAACATTCAATGTGGAACGTTAAGTGCGCAGGTTGCGTAAATAGTGGCTTATATCGACTATAGTATTAGCTAAACGTCTTATTGTTTGAGGGTTGAAGCTTTGTTATTGTTCGTCGATTATTCACGGATTGAAAAGGCGGGGCGACACACAATGCGCTCTATAACTAAAATACAAAAAGAGAAACGTGCTTTATGATCATCTTTTTTATCTGCCTCACTATTTTAATAATGGGCTATAAGTTTTACAGCCCATTTGTTGAAAAACAAGCCGGTTTGGATTCAACTGCCGAAACACCACAAAAACGCTTTAGCGAAGGTGTTGATTACGTAGCTATTCACCCTGTACGTGCATTTTTAATTCAATTTTTAAATATTGCTGGTGTAGGCCCAATATTTGGCCCAATTTTAGGTGCTTTATACGGACCAGTCGCACTAGTATGGATTGTACTTGGTAATGTTTTAGGTGGCGCTGTACACGACTTCTTCTCAGGTGTAATGAGTATAAAAGAAGACGGTAAAAGCCTGCCAGAAATTGCAGGCCATTATTACAACATCGTATTTAAAGGCTTTATGCTTATATTTACTGCCATGCTACTATTTTTTGTAGGCGTAGTATTTATTATGAGCCCGGCAGGTTTGCTAAGTAACCTTGATTTTTTTGAAGGTACTATACTGGCAAACAACACCTTTTGGGTGCTTGCTATTTTAGCGTATTACTTTTTAGCGACCTTGCTACCAATTGATAAAATTATCACTAAGTTTTACCCAATTTTTGGTGCGCTAATGATTGTAATGACAGTGGCAATTGCTGTTTCGTTATTAATTAATGCGCCGCACTTACCGATACCAAGTGACTTTTTAGCCTACTTTGAAGCCGACCACGCACATGACTTTTTAGAGCCAAACCCCGACGGATTACCAACATGGCCATTGTTATTTATAACAATTACCTGTGGTGCTATAAGTGGTTTTCACTCTACTCAAGCACCTATTGTTGCGCGTTGTTTAACTAACGAAAAATACGTACGCCCAGTTTATTACGGTGCTATGACGTGTGAAGGTATTGTTGGCTGTGTATGGGCACTTGCTGGTATTGCAGCGTTCCCAGATGGTTACGCGGGCTTAAAAACATTACTTGACCAAGGTGGTCCAGGTTTAGTTGTAAACCATGTAGCTAATACTTACTTAGGTGTATTTGGCGGTATAATGGCAATTATTGCTGTAGCCGTGTTCCCAATTACTTCTGGTGATACAGCGTTCCGTTCACTACGTTTAACCGTTGTTGATGCGTTTAATATTCCGCAAAGTTTACGTAATCGCCTATTGGTAGCAGTGCCTATACTTACTATTGCGTACTTTATGACGAAGCTCGATTTCTCATTAATTTGGCGCTACTTCGCGTTCTCAAACATGTTACTTTCTACAAGCGTGTTATGGCTTGCCACTAAGTACTTATTTGACCGTGGTACATTCCATTGGATTGCGAGTATTCCGGCTGTTATAGCAACAGCGGTAACGGTTTCTTATATTGGTACTGCCGCAATTGGTCTTAACTTATCAAGCGATTATGGCAAACCTATTGGCGCTGTAGTTACAGTGATTGGCTTAATTGTTTTGGTGATTGTGCATTCTAAGCATAAAGTTAAACCAACAACGGTTTAGTTACTTATGAGTTGCGTAAAGTAAACTACGTAACTTAGCCAAACAAAAAACGAGCTATTTTATAGCTCGTTTTTTTACGTTTAAACTAAAGCTAAATTAAACAGTTTGGGTAGCAAGTTCAAAGTAACTGTTGTCGTCGAGTGTTTTGCTTATCATCATTGCGCCCTCTAGTAAGCTCACTGTTTTAATAGCAGCTTGGGCGGGATTAGGTTCATCATTAGCTAAATGAGCTGCTTTAAGCCACTGTAAGTTATGATTAAAAAATCGCTGTACTTCAAGGCGTACTTTATCAGGTAGGCTATCGCTTTCGGCACCTAACAAACCACATAAACACATTTTTTTATCGGTAACTAATGCCCCTCTAAAAAGCTGCGTGTACACTTCAATAGGGTTTTTACCGCTCGCTTTTAGCTCGTCCGGCTCACCTAACGCAGCCAAAAACGAGTTGGTATAGTGATGAGCAAGCTCTGCACCTAAATCAGCCTTTGTAGGAAAATGGTAATGCACACTGGCGCTTTTAATACCGACTTCGCTCGCAAGCTCTCTAAAACTAAAGTTACTGTAACCACCAAGGCGTACTTTATCCTGCGCAGCTTTTAATAGTTCTTCTTTTTTACTCATTTACATACTTCCCCATTGCAATAATAAAATTATCGACCAGTAGGTAGTCATTTACAAGCCATTTTATTTTTATAAGCAACTTTATGATTTTAAAGGTTATTAAATCATGACCAAATGAAGGGTTAATTTAAAAATTGACTTACATTTAATTTAGGAATATAAATTACCTATCGGTAGGTAGGTTACTGCCATCAATTAACTTTTAAACGATAAAGAATGAGACTGCTATGAAAATTTATGACGTAGAAAACTTTCCAAATCCACTTCGTGTGCGTATCGCTTTAGCTGAAAAAAATGCCACTGCACATGTTGAGTTTGTACCTGTTGACTTATTAAATGGTGAACATAGAACAGACGCTTTTTTAGCTAAAAACCCTTCAGCTGGTGTGCCCGTATTAGAGCTAGATGACGGCACGTTTATATCAGAAAGTACGGCTATTACTGAGTACATTGATACCGCGTTTGAAGGCCCATCTTTAATGGGTGAAACCGCAAAAGAGCGTGCAGTAATTAACATGATGCAAAAGCGTGCAGAATCTATGGTGCTTGACGCTGTGGCAACTTACTTTCATCATGCAACTGATGGCTTAGGCCCAGAGCTAGAAACGTATCAAAACGTAGCGTGGGGTGAAAAACAAGGTGAAAAGGCACGCCAAGGGTTTAGCTATTTTAATGATGTATTAGCGCAATCAGCATTTGTTGGTGGTGAGCAGTTTAGTATTGCTGATATTACATTGTATGCTGGGCTGGTATTTGCTGGATTTGCACAAATAGCAATCCCAAATGAGTTAACCCATTTAGTAGCATGGCAAGAAAAAGTAGCAAAACGCCCAAGTGTTGCTGCTTAATTTACTTGTTTTAGGTTAGGGTTTAAGTAAAACACCGGTTAGGAGCCAAATATGAAAATTGCTGCCGATTTTAGTAAACGAGTTGTAGTACATAGCGAAACACTCCCGTGGGTTGCATCGCCAATGGCGGGCGTTGATAGGCGAGCGCTGGACCGGGTGGGCGACGAAGTTGCCCGCGCAACAACTATTGTTCGTTATGCACCGGGCAGTGAATTTTCACCACATGTACATACAGGTGGTGAGGAGTTTGTT
Organism: Pseudoalteromonas sp. NZS100_1; assembly: GCF_015864285.1. Classification (NCBI taxonomy): domain Bacteria; kingdom Pseudomonadati; phylum Pseudomonadota; class Gammaproteobacteria; order Alteromonadales; family Pseudoalteromonadaceae; genus Pseudoalteromonas; species Pseudoalteromonas sp. NZS100_1. The sequence goes on along the minus strand of NZ_JADYXN010000014.1, from coordinate 73,745 downwards.
GTGCTAGAAGGTGTATTTCAAGATGAGCATGGCGATTTTCCGGCAGGTTCCTATATCCGTAACCCGCCGCAATCAAGGCATAAACCGGGATCTGAAAACGGCTGCGTTATATTTGTAAAGTTATGGCAGTTTCAGCCAGACGATCGAACGCATGTGCGTTTGCAAACAGACTTGATGCAAAGTACTGTGCATCCACATTTTAAAAATGTAGCCGTAACCCCTTTATATAAAGACGACTTTGAAGACGTAAGCTTATTACACTTTGAGCCCAACGCCTGCATGGTTATAAACGCAAAAGGTGGAGCAGAGTTCTTAGTACTAGAAGGCTCATTAGATGAGCAAGCCGATACCCTTGTAAAAAACAGTTGGTTAAGAGTGCCTATTAATAGCTCCGTTAACGTTAAAGCGGGAAGTAATGGTGCAAAAGTATGGCTTAAAACGGGCCATTTAACTGATGTAGAAAACCAGATATCTCGTGTACAAAACGCATAATTGAGTAGTTTATTTAAGATTATTTATTGATCTAGTTCAGGGCTATTTATTGTTCTAGTTCAGGACTATTTATTGATTTAGTTCAGGACTAATTAACTTTAGAAGGTGTATTTTTGTTACTTACTATTTAAGGAGAGTGGCAATGGTACACACAATACATGGTTTATCTATTGGTCTTGAACGTGCAGGACGAGAGTTTTTTTTAAAACTTAAAGCCGTTGGTACACTTACTCACGACGACTATAAAATAATCACCCCAATGATAAATTCAGCACTTAGCGAAGTTAATCATCCTGTAGTAAATGTTTTAATAGATGGTAGCGAACTTGAAGGCTGGGAACTACGCGCAGCGTGGGATGACCTCAAGTTAGGTGTTAAGCACTCTAAAGAATTTAAAAAAGTAGCTATTTACGGCAATAAAGAGTGGCAAGCTCGAATGGCAAAAATTGGTAACTGGTTTATATCGGGTGAGGTTCAATACTTTGAAAATGCTACCGCAGCGATAGATTGGCTAGACGAATAGCCTGATTGAAAACTTAAATTAAAGCACTCTTATAGAGTGCTTTTTTCTTTATGGGTAACGTTATTTGATGAATTACTATAACTGGCGCGGGCCATATAGCTATAATCGAATGCTTGCCCCTGCTGTAGCAGAAGACAAACTTAACCCACTGTCCGGAATTAGTTGACCACAACAGTCTTGTTTTGTAGTAAGAGCGCTAATGACTTATTTAATGGATGAAATGAAATAACCCGGCGATAAAAGATAAATTATTAATCTAAAATTAAATTTAATGGCACCGTTTTGTATATTTCATTAGGGTGGCAGTCTAGTTCAGTAAAAAGATGAACGCTTAGTCCAAAAGTAAATTTAGTGACTCGGCTTTGTCTATTTAATTATAGTAATTAAAGTGGTTCTCTTGTTTAATCCTTCCGCATAATAGAAATATCAAATGTTTGAGTAAATACTTAATTCAGGGATAAAAATGAAAACTATAATCAAAAAAATGTCATACCTTGTATTATGTGTATTGCTAACAAGCGGTTGCACTACCGCTAGTCCTAGTAGATTAGGGCCTGATGTAACGCCTGCGTTGTATAGTATTGAAACCCCATACACTATTAGTAAAGTGAGATCAGCTAATCGCAAATCTGGCTCATACATCGTAGGCTCAAGTTACGAGGGGACTTTATTTGCAGTAGATTATGACGGTAAAGTTTTATGGGAAAATAAATTGTCTGGTTTTATGAACCATGATGTTTGGACACAAGATATTACCGGTGATGGTAATGATGAAATATTGACCGCTAATGCAGATGGTCATGTGTATTGTTTATCCGACAAAGGTAAATTGAAATGGTCATTTAAAATTAATGATGCACCTATGTACTCTGTTACCGCTATAAAAAAAGATAATACTTCATATGTGGTCGCCGGTGGTTTTGATAATAATTTTTATTATTTAGACACTCAAGGTAAGTTAATAAAAACCATTGCATCTTCAACTTATTCAATTGAAAAATCGCGCCCAAACAAAGCAACCAAAGATAACCCTCAGGCGCGCTCTCAACCAGCGAAACGTCACTCAATCAACTTTTTAAGAGCACTTAAACAAGCCGACGGTAGTGATGTTTTAGCGGTGCTAGGTGTTGTTAATTCAATGCAAGGATCTGGCGCTATATATTTATTTAAACCACTCACAGATAAGCCATTTATTGCTGACCCATTAAAAGCGATGCGCTCACCCATTGGTGATATACGTGTAGTAGATATTGATGACGACGCAAATCAAGAGGTGCTTTTGGGCAGCACTAAAATGAAAAACCAAAGCATCGCCTTATATGATCCTAAAACAAAGTCTGAAACCGTTATTCCATTAAAAACAATATCACCTATATTCGGTAAGTTTGGTTATCGAATAGCTCAAACCGAACTAGTTGAATATCAAGGTGAAAAAAGTATATTTATCCTTTACGGTAATAGTTTAACTATTATTCCTGCCACTATGAAAAAAGCTAAAGTTAAAACTAAAACTAATGTGGTTACAGGAAAGTATTCGTATAACGATATGTGGAAAGACCCTGCAACAAATAAAATTATTTTAGCCAGTAGTCAAAGTGGTGGTAGCAGCATTCACGTTTTAGATATTACGAAAAAAGGATGGGATAATCAATTTAAAAACTTAAATCCTCCTGGAAAAATTGCTGCTATTTTGAATAATATTGACAAGGTAAACCAGCAGTTAACGCATTACCAAGAAACGACATATAAACATAAACCATTACCTGTATATTTAATGTCTGATATAAATAAGACATCAAAGAAAGTGGTTAAACACATCACGAATGAATACGATAGCCCTATATTTCTTGATTCAGGCAACCTGGGTACTGAAAATTGGGATCGTTCTGCAATACCGAACAAGGTTTATCAAAATAAACGTGACCGAAGAAAAAAATATGATTTATCGCAAGCCGAAATATTAGAAAAAGCCAAACAACTCTACAGTGGTGATGTTGGTGCAGCCTATTGGGGCGGTCATGGTAACGATCCATACTACCGTAGTTTAGATACTCATATTAAAACCTTAAAAGTAGCCAATGGGAAAAAATCTGTTTTAATTTTTCCTGAAGTGGCTCACTACGATAAAGATTTTGAAATAATGTTAGAAGATTTTATGTTTCCTTTAGCGGAGGCGGCACAAAAACTCAACGGCAACTTGTTTTTAAGGAACAAGCACACGTTCTGGCAATCAATGGTTTATAAAAAAGGGTGGTCAAGGCTAATTTCCGGTGAATTTGCCGATGTTTTTGTACCTGCAATGGAAGAAACTACTGATAAATCGATGGAATTAAGCATTGCCGGTAGAGTCGGTTTGTGGGCTAGTGGTTCGGTTAACAATTGGGGAGCGCGTTTAGCTCGAGATAACACAAGTTATGATCGATTAAGACAAAATTCGCATCAAATGTTGCCTAATCATGCTCTGCGACAGTACATCTATAGTGCAGCCAATGGCGCGACTTATATTAATAATTTTCCTGTTGACCAAACACACATGAAAACCTTTTGGGATTTAATTGGCAAAGGCGCGTTGTACATACCTAAACCTAATGAAATTTTAAGCTATTCACCTGTAAATATTGGCATGTTGCCACCAGATAATCATTATTTAGATGAAGGGAATAATGTTAAAACAACGTCGCTGTATGATCAAAAGGTCGAAGATGAAAATCCAATGGTATTCAGCCGACTAAATGGCTCATGGCCTGGTGCTCCTGTGACTGAGTGGGATTTTTCACGTTATGCCGCAGGTGTTAAAGAAAGGCGTTTGGGTTTCTTACCTCAATACCCAAACGGTTTAGTGTTAATTACACCACCACAAAAGGGCGTATTCGCTGATGATAAAGCAGCTAGAGGTGCTTTAGTTGATCATTTACACCCTATTTATAAAAACATTATGCAAGAGTACTTAACTGACGGTAGGGAGTATGTTTCTGCAGATGGAAAACAACATTTTTCAGCAAAAGAGTTTTATAAAACGATAGAAAAAAGTATTAAAGAGAAATCAGCGTTATTACCAATTACCGTTAAAGGAAATGTTGCCTGGGTTGTTGCGCAAACATCCCCTACTAATTTACGTTTAACCTTGATTGACGGCGGTTATATTAATCCACAAACAGCACTAGCTGAGGTAACCTTTAACACTATATCGCCTAAAAAAATTAAAGATACTTTGTCAGGGGATGAGTTTAAAATCACAAATGGGAAGATTAATGTTCAGTTACCTACAGGTGGGTTTAGGTTTTTAGATATCACTTTAGAAAAACGATTATAGTAAAATGGGTGCAATAAAAGAAACTGTATATTTTGGAGCTTACAAAATATAGTACTATAAAATTAATTACTCTGATTAAAGTTTACGTGATAAAGAAACCTTAATGTATGTATATAAAATATTACTTATAGTGCGCTGACCTTTGGTTTTTTCTAGGGAAGATGCCCCTTTGTTACCTACACGGATGTCATAGTTAAGTACTTAAGAAAAATGTTAAGTACATCCTTAATAATTTGGCTCAGGTCTTTCTTTTTGCCTTTAGTGTTTATAAATAATGAATCACGCAAAAAGCTGAGTTATGTAGACAAAATGAAAGTAAAAATAGACAGACCAATTGGTCGACAACAGCTGTTTATTAAAGAAAGACAAATGACTTGACCGTATTGAGCCTGCTTTACTTCAAATAAAGAGCGGAATATTACAGTGATTTAAGGCATGAATAAATTGACCTTACGGGGGCCTGGTGAAAGTGAATGCCTTTAATTTATTGTGCGGCAACTGTATTACCTTGTTCATAATATAGAAAAGCTGCAAAATACGATAGATTAAGAAGGGGAAGCCCTTTTAACCTAAATTAAAGCTACTCAAGCACCCTTAATCCCTTCCAAAACGCCAATTAAAACAATATCAAACACGTCTTTATATGTTACGCAAAAGTACAGTAATAGATTGAACCAAAATAGGAACTCAGTTATGGTTTATTAATCAATAAAAACAAATAAAAACAAATAAAAAGCGAGTTAATCTACAGGCTCGTTATATGGCAAGGCGATTATGGCTAATTTTGCAGATTTAAATTTACATGATGCAACTCTAATCAATATTGAATTTGATTGGGTAAATGCTTTAACGCTTGTAAGCTTTAAATTGCATCTAGAAAATATCGTAATTAAGTTTAGCGATTGTACAAATGTATGTATTCCAAATGAAAGCCTTTGGGGACAATCAGCATCTGTAAATACAATTAGCCAAGATGGTAATACGTTTAAAATAGAAATGCAGTCTGGTGATGTTATTTCGGTAAACTCAAGCTCTTTTTGTGTTGAGTAATTGCCATATAAGCAATTCAACAAGGACAAAAAACAGTTGGCTTTTTGTTCACTACGTTCACTTATTTTAGCCAACCATTTTTGCCTATTAATATGGGCGTTAGGTTGCAGATGAGCACCGAGATTGAACCAATGTATGTTGATTGTGGCGAACATGGGAAGAGAGTTGCTTCCGTTGTATGTTGCCATTTGTTGAAGCCTGAAGGTGAGCGCGTAGGCTTTATTGAGAACTCAAGCGAACCTAATGATCTCCAAGCTTGGTGTTCTAAATGTGAAGCGGAGTTTGAAGAGGAAGATGGTATGACTGAGAAGTTTCGAGCATTTAATAAAATGTCTGTTGTATGTGTCAATTGTTACGAAAAATCAGCCGACTATCACAGCATCGAGGCTCAATAGTGTTTGTCGTAAAACAGCAACCTGACAAGCCAAGTTAGCGGGAATTTTACTCACTGCAAAACGCTCAAAAACCCCCTGCTTGGGGCGTTATATGTACAAGGAGAGTTCAATTGATACGTTACCTATTATTACTGTTGATAATACCTTTTTATTCTTTTGCTGAAGTTAACCTTCCTCTGCAAAAGAACTAATTGAAATGGAGGTCGAAGATCAACATATTCGAAACAAAATAGGTGAGATAGGGTGGCAAAACCCACCTAAAGAACTCCTAGAAAAAATGATAAAAATAGATAATAGTAATACAGTAAGACTTAAAACTATCATCAAAAAGCATTCATGGGTTACAAAGGATTTAGTCGGGGTTGAGGGAGTTGGTGCCGCATTTTTAGTCATCCAGCATTCACCTGATGTTGCATTTAAAGAAAAAATGCTTCCTTATTTAAAACAATCATATTTGAATGGCGAAGGTGTTAGCGGACAACAAGTTGCCCTTTTAACTGATAGAGTTCTTATTGCACAAGGAAAGAAACAAATCTATGGTACTCAAGCTAACGTGACTGAAGGTAAAGTTGTGTTTAGCCCTATAGAAGATGAGACTAATGTAGATAAACGTCGTGAAGAGATGAAGATGCTCCCTTTAGATTTTTATTTAAAAATAATGGAAAAAATGTACGGGATTAAAGAACATCCTGAAATAGACTTGAATTAATGCCCATATAAGCTGTTAAACAAGGACAAAAAACAGTTGGCTCGCTAATTTTAACCAACTATTTTATTGCCTGTAAACAGGGCGTTGAGGCTGTAGAATTACTCTTTTTAGGAACGTATCTTACTATATTTGCTTGATTGTTTTTTAACCTTTAATCCATCTATTCGCTGTGATCTAATAGATATTATTCACCTATGGTAAACCGTTATGGCACTTTCTTTGGGTGAGAAGTTAAGCCTGACTTATCCTGTCAAAATAAATTCATTCCTATCAATTTCGCTGAGCAAATTATGCCAGGCACATTTGAATATGCCCTTTGTTATATTGTCGAAAATAAAATCGACTTGTCAGGATTTGACGCGTGGTATAACAACGACAAAACGGGCGCTGCTGCGTATCCGCCTTCGGTAATGCTAAAGATTATTTTACTGGGTTATGCGCATGGTGTGATTAGTAGCCGCCGAATTACACATTGGCGAACTAATGTGAGTAATTGTAAAAATTTACTCGCATAACATTTGAAATTATTAATAAGCACCAAGCCTGCATCACTGCAGTTATTTTCATGCGTGTAATTCAGGTTTAATAGCAACAATGGCATATTTAATTGATTAGATGAGAGCAACCAAGCAATAAAAGACAAATACCCAGGCTAAAAAACAAATTTAGAAGTATTATCTTATTTTTTAAATTAAGATGGATGTTTAGCTTAGAAAACCACTAAACAATCGAGTCGAGGCTAATTTTTAGATAGGATTGAGACATTAAAAGTAACATAACGAATTATGATTTTAATACAAGTAAATAGGCAGGGCCAAACTCTCCCTCATACTAAAAATACTAATGCATCTTATATACAGGAATGTAGATGAAAATCTGGAAAGGCACGTTTGCGATACTTACCACTCTGACATTACTGGTTGGGTGCGATTGGTTTGACGATAAAGTAACAGTGGCACCTGAGCAACAGGCTTATTTGATACCTGAACGTCATATAGAGAACGTTAAGTTACAAAAGCTATCGGCTAAAACATTATCTAATGAGCAGCTTTATCGTCGTGCTTTAAGTTTGTGGCCTGTAGCTTATCGCGAGCTTAGTATTCCTACCTCACTTGGTCAGGCTCGGGTTATTGTAGCAGGGCCAGAAGATGCTGAGGCTGTTGTTCTATTGCATGGTATGCAAGCGAACTCAGCTATGTGGTACCCTAATATAGCGGCATTAGCCGAACACTATCGGGTTTATGCCATTGACGATTTACTTGGTTCTGGAGGCTCACTTGCTGATACCGATATTTCAGGAATGACTCAAGTGGTAAGTTGGTATCAAGAATTATTTGATCTATTGCAATTGGACTCGATAAATCTAGTTGGTGCCTCGCGGGGAGGTTGGCAGGCGACTGCTATTGCACTAGCAGAATCAAATAATGAAATGTCGCGCATTCAAGCTTTGGTGTTGCTTAGCCCTGCGCAAACGTTCGGTTGGATTGAGCTAAGCGGTGACTTATTGTCGAGTATTTTGTTTACGTTAAACCCTGTACGCGATGAGGTTCAAGAGAGCTTAAAAACTTTGTCTACCAAAGTGCACTTGATTAACTCTATTTACTTGGATCAATATGTGGCAGCACTTGATGATAATCCTGTACCAGGTTTAATTACCGAAATGCGACCATTTTCAGATCAGCAGCTCCAACAAATTACTCAGCCTACACTAGTTATGATTGGTGATAATGACATAATGAACAATCAAGATAGTCTTGAGAGGGCAAATAAAATGCTGAAAAAAGTTCAAACTATACAGGTTCAAGATGCGGGACATTTTTTAACAGTCGATCAAGCTGAGCAAGTAAATCGTGCAGTATTGGATTTTTTATCTCTTTAATTTTTGGTGAGTTTACGTAAGCATAAAATTTTTACTCAAATCCCCACGGATATCACGTTAACTATTGAAGCAAATAAAGTAAGACACTTAGCTTTTCGCAGTTTGTATTTGGGTGCAGGTTGTACGGAACAACTAAATTGTAATTTTTAGTGTTAATACTTTTCTCAGCTATTTTAAAGGTTCTTTTAGAAGTGCAAATTACGCCTTTTTTATTTCCTCGAATTTCTCATCGTTTGCGACCATCTCAATGAGTTAGGGTAATTTAATGAAAGGTGAATACTTAAACCAGCCATTGCAACGTTTTAATAGGAATAGATAAAGTAATTATTCCTAACAAGGTTTTTGTTGATAGGACAACTAATGTGTTCCTTGAGCAAATAAAAGCGTTATAAAAAAAGCCGCTCGTTGTAACGAGCGGCTTAACTATTCTAACTAAGGGATGCTTTAGAACGTGTAACGAGCACCAATTGAGTAACGAGGACCGTATTGATTAGCAAATAAGAACTGCTCTTCGTAACGTCCGTAACCTTCTTCGGTTGCATTGTTTAAGTTTATGCCATCAAAAAATACCGTTACGTTTTCGTTTACATCGTAGTTAACGCTCATATCCCATTGGCCATAGGCTTTAGCATATTGCGGAGGCGCATCAGCTGAACCTTGCGCTTGGCCTACACCAATTAAGTACGCGTCGCGCCATGCGTAAGTAATTTTAACTGATAGGCCGTCTTTTTCGTAAAAGCCTTGGAAGTTAGCTGAGTCACTTAAGCCTGTAAGTGGTGCTTGTTGATCAAGGCTTTCGCTATCAAATTCAACGTCGCCATCTACAAATGTTGCGTTAACACCAATACCAAAACCGGTTTCACCAATTAAGTGCTGAACAGCTACTTCAAAACCATCTACCGATTTACTGTCGGTGTTTTGTGGTTGGCTAATATTCCATGTTATTAGCGGATCGTCGCTGTTTGGTTCAATAACGCCATTTGCATTGCCGTAACCGCTGGCAATCATTTGTGCAAAAATAGCGTCGGTTGTTGCTTGCTCGCCACGTGATTCAATATCGCTTACGGCTTGTAAGTAACGAGGGCCGTTTAAAATATCGTACAAGCCATCAATAGTGGTTTGCGTAATGGTGGTTTGAATAAAGTTATCAACATCTTTTTTAAAGTAACCAACAGACGCGTAACTGCCTTCTGCGTAGTAATACTCAAGTGATAAATCAAGGTTTGTTGATTCAAATGGCAATAAGTTTGTATTACCTTGGCTACCTGTACGAGAACCTGGTTTTGGGCTGCCTGTTAAACTACGGCCACCGGCTAAATTACCTAGTGGTGCACGCGACATTGTTTTACCCCAAGATACGCGGGCTACTACGTCTTCAGTTAAATCAACACTTACGTCGATTGAAGGCAGTAAAACATCGTAATCACCTTGTTGCTCTAAGAAGTTATCATCGCCGCCAGCAGCGTATTGCATGATCCACTCTGAAGCGCTGATCCAATTAACTTGATCTTCAACGCGTTGACGTACAGTACTGGTTACGTCTGTTTGCTCATAGCGTAGGCCTGCATTTACTTTTACGTAGTAGTTACTTACGTCAAATTCCCAGCTTGATTGAACATAAAAGCTATTAGTGATTTCTTCTACGTAGCTTTCGCTGTCAATACCATCCATATAGGCATTGGCGGCGTATGCATCGCCACCGGTTACATCAGCCGTTAAATAAGCAATTTGGCGCGCTACGGCTTCGTCAAAATCGTAGGTATAGTAGTAACCAGGTTGTAAGTTGCTGCCGCCGCCATCAAACTGATCTAATAACCCTGATGTGTTGTTGCGGGTAAACATACTATCTGGGAATATTTCTGTGTACGATGGGTTAAAGCCTGGACCACCGACTAAACCACTCCACGCAGTGTAACCACCGGTGTTTTGCTCAGTACGTGATGCGCCAAATTTAACTTTAACTAAACCAATGTCATAACTTTCGTTATACCACGTAGTATGTAGTTGTAACTGTTCAATGTTTGATTCACCTGGCGAGTGGGTAAACTGACTAAAGTTTGAGTCAATTTCGCCCGGTGTTAGTTCGCTTGTGCCATTTAACCAGTTAACTTGAGCACTTGGAATATCGCCTGTGCGGTAATCGTAAATTTTATTAGCAAGCTGGTCTGAGCCCAAAATCACTTGGCCGATACTGCCTAGCCCGTCATCGGCGCCGTTGTCAGTCTCATTTTTAGAGTCGTGGTAATCAAGCTCTACGTGCCACGTATCGTTAATTTCCCAATCTAGATTTAAACCAAGTGAGCGCGCTTTTACTTCTGTAGTGCCTTTAGTAGCTGTGAATGATGCATCGTTACCGCTAATATCGGCGTAAACAGCTGTGCCATTTTCATCAAGCTCGTAGCCGTTAATATTGCTACCAAAGTCGTTCCAAATACCCCAACCGATACTCTCAGAACCTGTAACTGCTTTACTTGCTGTATAATCCAGCGTGGCTACAAAGCCATCTACCGGTGCAAACTGAAAAGTAACTTGTCCGTTTGTACGTTCACGTTCTACGTCTTCAATAGCGTAGTTCATGTCTTTAGGGAAATAGTAATTGCCTGAAGGGTCTGTGCGGTTATCAACCTCGTTGCTGCTATCTAGATCAGGTAGGTCTACATTGGCCTGCCAGCCTTGAATATTGGCACTTTGTTTTTGAAAGTCACGCTCTTGGTGCGAAAATGAAAAACCAAAGCCAAAAGTGTCATCTACAAAGGTATTGCTGTAAACAGTAGAAAACTCTGGCGTTACGTTATCGCCAGCTTCGTTTGACGAGTCGTGATTTGCTTTAACGGTTGCTGAAAAGTTTTGACCCGGCTTTTGAAAAGGGCGCGCAGTAGAAATATTAACTGTTGCACCTAAGCCACCGCTTGGCACGTCTGCACGTGCTGTTTTAAATACTTCAAGGGCACTTACACCTTCAGAGGCAATGTTTTCAAGGTTATACGAACGTGTATAACCTGTGCCGGGCATTTGGCGACCATTTAAGGTAATTAAGTTAAACTCAGGACCAAAACCACGTACTGTAATTTGGCTACCTTCACCGTTTGCACGACTAACCGATACACCGGTAATACGTTGTAATGATTCTGCTAAGTTGGTATCTGGGAATTTACCCATTTCTTCAGATGAAATGGCATCTACAATGCCAGAAGAGTCGCGTTTCATATCCATAGAACGAATAAGTGAACCACGAATACCTTTTACTTCAATAACTTCTACATCAGATGAAACGCTTGTTTCAGCTTCTGCCGCAATAGCTGTGTTTAATGTGCTCGCAGCAATGATGAGAGACACAGAAGCCGCAAGTTGGCTCTTTTTAAAATTGAATGTGTTCATAATAGCTCTGCTTTATAAAATGTTGTTCAAGAGAGAAGGTGCAGCGTAAGCACCTAGAATTTGTCAGTGAAATCTTAATTATGGGTTTGAAACTGTCACATTATCAACACGATATGTTGCGCCAGCCCCTTGGCCCCAATTAGGAAAAATCATTAATACATCTATTGCACTTACATCTAAACCGGCAGCTGATAAATCAGAAAGCGTATAAGTATATGTTTGCCATTCGTTTAAAATAGGGGCAATGCCTTCAACACTTTCAGTAAGTGCAAGCTCTACAGCAGAATCACCTTCGTTTGACTCAACTTTGAAAAACCATGGAGCATCGGGTGTGCTTGGCATACTTGTTACTTTCATATCGAATGTAATTTGACCAACCGTTATGATAGCGCTTGCATCAAATGCCTCACCACTTCCACCAACGGATGTGCGGCTATTAAAGCCCATTACGGTAGGCGTATCATTTATTGTAAACTCTGCTGTTATACCATGTTGTTCATCATCCATTACTTCCACGGGTGTAGACCCGCTACAGCAGTCCCACATAGGCCAATCAAGATTTTGGGTATCAGAGAACACATCAAGCTTAGGGAAATCTTGCGTGATTTTTACATCATTAACTCTATAAACAGCGCCATTACCAGTGCCCCAAGTAGGGAAAATCATAACTACATCAATAGCACTAATATCTAAGTTTGCAGCAACAAGATCGGTTAATTTAAATGTGTATGTTTGCCATTGACCAACAACAGGCGCAATACCTTCAACGCTTCGAGTAATAGGTAGTTCAGCCGCAGTCGGGGCGTCACCTGCGCTTTCAAGCTTAATAACCCATGTAGAGTTTGCATCAGCAGGTGCGCTAGTTACTTTCATTTTAAACTGAAAATACCCTTGTGCTAACAGGGGGGTTGCATCAAAAGGGGAGGCTACACCAGCTTCATCGGTGATGTTTGCCGCCCTTGAAATAAACCCGTTTACTGTTGGGTTTTCTCCAACACTAAATTCAACAGTATTACCTTGCTGTTCATCAACAACTATTGCAGGAGTTGAGCCTCCGCAACAATCCCACGCAGGCCAATTAATATTAAAAGAATCACCAAATATGGTTAATGGAGTAACTCCTCCAGCTATAGGAACGGGTGCATCACCCTCAAGCAAGGCATCGTCTAAGCTATCGTAACCTGGGCGAACGGTTTCACAGCCTTTGCCTGTTTCAGGGTTTGATGCACATTGATAAACACGTACATAATCAATAGCAAAGGTTTGGCCGTTTTCAAATGCACTAGCATCGATACCTAAATCATTTACGTTTTCAGGCCAGTCGCCGCCTACGGCAAGATTTAGCAATAAGTGAAAGTCTTTATCAAATGGTGCACTATCCCAATGCGTTGTAAGTTCGCCAGAACCTTGTTCAAAGTATTCTGCAAACCAGCCACGATGTTTTAAGCCCGCAGGCTCATTTTTGGAATTATATAAAACCTCAGATTGACGCTGGGTTGCATAAAGGTAGCCATCTACGTACCAGCGAATTTCACCTTCTTGCCATTCAACAGCATACGTGTGGAAATCATCTGCTGGATTAGTATCTTCAGGGAATTTGTATTCTTTGCCAGTAGAACTGTTATCTGGCCACGCGCGTCCGTAATGAAGTGTGCCGTGGATGCTTGACTCTATTCCACCGTCTTCATCCGGTGTTTTAAGATTTACTGATTCTAAAACATCTATTTCGCCAGAACGAGGCCAAGTGCCATAAACTTCATCTGTTGGCAGCATCCAAAATGCTGGCCAGCTACCTTGTCCTGATGGAAGTTTGGCGCGCACTTCAAAGCGACCATACGTAAAGTCAGCGTTGTAACGCGTATTTAAGCGTGCTGAAGTATAAGGTTTTTCTGCACCTTCTTCAGCGGGTAGGGCAACAATGTTTAACACACCGTCTGCAATAAATGCATTTTGCTCGCTGTCGGTGTAACACTGTTTCTCGTTGTTACCACCGCCATTGCAGTTTAATTCATAGTTCCATTTGTTTGTATCAATGGCTGAGCCTTCAAACTCGTCGCTCCAAACCATTTGCCAATCTGATACTGGCTCAGAGGCATCTACATTTTCAAAATTTGATTTAGTGGCAGAGTCGCCACCACAGCCAGCTAACGTAACTAAAGAGATAGCGGCAAGTAAACGTGTAATGTGCGTTGTTTCAATGTTCATAACTGAACCCCGGTTTCAACAGATTATTGTCAGATTAATTGTTTTTTGAGCTTTGCTTTTTCATGCTGTAAGCGCTTACATTTTGAATTGTGTTTTGTAAGCGCTTACAAATGATATTGTGGAGCACGCAAATGGTCAACATATTTGTTTATTTTATTTACATTTAGTTTACGGTAAGACCAGCTGCCACTTTGTTTTTATGTAAAAATTGTCATTTAAAATATAGGGTTATATTATTTATGTTTTTAATGAAAGCGAAGTTAAAATGTTTTTTACATTAAAAGCAGAAAAGGACTTAACAATTAAAAGATTAGTGATGGGTACATTTATAGTATTTATGGAGTATTTTATTTATACCAATCTGCATAAAAGCACTTTTAAGTAGATTGGTATTGTATAAGATGAAATATAGCTTTTTTACTTATTTTTAAATGGCATAATCAATAAACCCCACAATGAGGCATTTTGCTTTTGGCTTGGGTATTCTTTTAAGCCAATATTTATATCTGCGTCGGTTTTTTTTGCTTTATCTTTGTAGCTACCAAATAATTTATCCCACCAAATTACACTAAAACCATAGTTTGAGTTAGTTTCACTAACTACTTGGCTGTGGTGAATACGATGCAATATTTGCGTCATTAATATTAAACGCAGTGGTTTTTCTATTGCATTGGGTAGGCGTATATTTGCATGGTTAAATAATGCTAAACCATTAAGTGCTATTTCAAATATTAATACTGCAATAGCAGGTACACCTAAGGCAGTAACTGCAATGAGCTTTATAAGTATGCTAAGTATAATTTCGATAGGATGAAAGCGCAGGCCTGTACTGGTGTCTACGTGTGCATCGGCGTGGTGTACACGGTGCAAACGCCATAAAATAGGTACGTTATGAAATAACCTATGTTGCCAGTAAATGAGTATATCGAGTAATAGCATGCTTAAAACAATAGTTATTACGCTTGGCATGGCGATTTGGTTAAATAAGCCTATGCCGTGTTCTTGATTATAAAGTGCCACGGCAGTTAACCCAATAGGGACCACTAAGCGCGCAATAACGGATGATGCAAACACTAATCCAAAATTAGCAAACCAACGAGTGCTGCTTTTAATGGGAGATGTACGCGCAGGCATACGCGATTCAAGCAGCATCATAATAACTAAAATGCTAAAAAAGCAGCCTAAGCGCCACCATATTTCGTTAGTCATTTATTACCTCAGAATTTGCACTGCTAAGGGTATCTTCAGTTGCTTTGTTAGCACCAGCTTCTTGTTGCTTAAGTGTATGATAACCACCATGTATACGGGTAAAAATGGTTATGCCACACGCAATAGCAAAAATACTCGCCATAATGGCAAAATGCTGCGGCCAAATACAAAATGCAATAAATAGCGCTATTGTTTCAGTACCTTCTGTTAAGCCGTTTAAGTAATAAAAGCTTTTGTATTTAAATTGCGGTTTTTCGAGTTTAAATTTTTCGGCTGCAATCGCAAATGCCAAAAAGCTTGAACCCGTGCCAATAAATGTGGCAAGCAATATAGCGCCTGCAATCGCATTTTGTTCAGGATTTGCCAAAATAAACCCAAGTGGAATAGCCGCGTAAAATAAAAAGTCGAGCGTAATGTCTAAAAAACCACCTGCGCTTGAACTTTGGTTTGCATAGCGTGCTAATGCGCCATCAAGCCCATCTAAAATTCGATTTAAAGCAATGGCCACTAATGCGCCGTACCACATTTCAAACGCCAGTAATGGCACCGCTAATAATCCAACTAAAAAGCCAACTACGGTAAGCTGGTCGGGCGTTATACCGCGCTTGTGCATTAATGCTACAACCGGTGTTAACAGCGGCTTTATTACAGGGGTAATATATTTGTCTAACATGTTTGGTGCCTTATGCGTTTAAAGCTATGTATTAAAATCATGTATTAAAGTGCGCTACTTAGAGTAATGAGTGTGCCATTTGCAGCTTCTGCGTCGCTGTGGTCGTGGGTTACCATTATTGCGGGTAGTTTGTGATCCCGTATTTGGCTAAACACGAGCTCGCGTGTATCAACACGCAGTTGTGTGTCGAGTTTGCTAAAGGGTTCGTCGAGTAAAATGGCTTTAGGTTCGCTCAGCAGCATACGTAATAATGCAACACGGGCTTGTTGTCCGCCAGAGAGGTTATCGGGATGGCGATTGCCCATGTCTTTAAGACCTACTTGCTCAAGTGCGTGTTCTATTTTTTCAAGGCGTTGTTTTTTATTACCTTTGGGCATTGCAAAGGCAATGTTACCAGCAACCGTTAAATGCGAAAACAATAAAGCGTCTTGATAAAGCACTCCAATATGGCGCAAGTGTGGAGGGGTGTTATCGATATTTTGACCGTTAAGCCATACTTCACCATTGGCCTTAAAGCTACTTGGTAAAGTACCTGTAAGCCAATTTAATAAGCTTGATTTACCACTGCCTGAAGGGCCCATAATAGTTAGAATTTCACCGCCATTAACTTGCTCATTTAAGCTAAGTAGCAACTCATTTTGGCGATAAAGCTGACAATTTTTAATCTGTAATGATGACTGCATTAAAAAAACCTTAACCCTGATAATGTTAAACATGGGTGCTTTAAATTTGCGCACTTTTAAATACGTGCGCTTTTGAAAAAGTATTTAGGTAAACCCCATGCCAATATAAATCCAATAAGTGGCAACGCCATTTGCATAATAGCGTACACGGCACTGGTGCGTCTGCTTGCGCCATTGGCAAGCGTAACGGCTTCGGTTGTTATTGTGGCTATTCGCCCGCCGCCAGCTAAAAGCGTGGGTAGGTATTGCCCAAAACTAATGGCTAAGCCCAGTGCGGCTGCAATTAAAATAGGAGCAAACAACTGAGGTAGTTTTACTTTAAAAAACACCTTGCATGGCGCTGCACCTAGGCTTGCTGCAACATGAGAAAAACGAGGATCTAAGCGCCTATAGCTGCTCGCAAGTGACAAAAACACATAAGGCAACACAAACAGTAAATGAGTAAGTACTACATTAAAAAATGCGGCTTGGTTATTCACTAGTTGTTGTATCCATACTAGCCCAAACAAAAAGGCAATACTGGGTACTAATAACGGTAAGTAAATAATTAAACTGGTAAAGCGAGAAATAGGCTTGTCACTTAATTGCTCTGATTCTAAGCACAATAAAGTAAGGATAATGGCAAATAGTGTGGTTACTAAACCAATTGCTAGCGTATTAAAAAGTGGGCTGCTCATTTGCATTAGCGCACTTTTAAAATGCAGTAGCGTAAATTGTTCAGGCATTGCATCTGGAAAGCGCCAAAAGCCGGCAACCGACCACATAACTAAACCAATAAGTGACAACAGTATAAAGCTAATTACTAATGCGGTGAGTACTACCGTTATTTTTTGCCAATAAAATCCTCCGTATTCACGCACTCCGTTAGTAAGAGAGTCACCAAATAACACTTTTACAGCCTTTTCTGCGCCAAGCCAAAGCGCTAACAACCCGCCTGTAACAGCCAGTTGTAATAAAGCACCTGCTGAGGCTTTAATTCGCAGGTTTAAATCAACATCGTTAAACCAATGCATGATAGCTACAGCGAGTGTTGGCGGTGTATTTGGGCCTAAAATAAGTGGCATTTCTACACTGGCACTGGCATAAGCCAATACGGCTAAAAGCGGTAAACGCAGTAGCGGATAAAGACTGGGCAGTATTACTTTAAAAAAGGCGGTCATTGGGCAATAACCCAAGTTAAGCGCAACCTTGTGTTGCTGGCGTAACTTTTTGCCAAGCTCAGGTTGGGCAAGTACACCCAGTGCCATTAATAGTAAAAAAGGCAGCTCTTTGAGTGTTAAGCCCAAAATTATACTAATACCGAACGAATCATGCGGAAACATGCCGTTTGGCGCAAGTTCCCAGCCGCTCAACCAAGGCGACGCTAAGCGTGAAATCATACCTGAAGGGGCAATTAAAAACCCTACTGCAATAGCCGCTGCGGCATGAGGTATCACTAATATAGGGCTCAATAAACGCTGAATTCGATTAAGCCAAGGGCTATTAAAAAACGCAGCTAAAATCATTAAGGTAATGATAAACGCAAGTAGTGTACTTATTAAGCCTGTTGCAACGCTTAGGGTAACCATTTGGGTAAGGCCCGGTGTTTGCCAAAGGGCATTAAAACCTTGCAAGCTAAACGTTGTTTGCTCAAGTACGGGCGCATAACCAAAGGCAGGCAGCAATACGCTAATTAAGCCACCAAGTACGGGTAGTATAAGTAAAGCGAGTAAAAATCGCGGGCTAAATTTTACAATGCGCGTAAACATATCGGTGCTGCACTGCGTTGTTGCTTTGGTATTTACTGGTACACTTTTTGAAATAACGCTCATTGGCTTACTCCATAACGGGTTTGCCAACCTTGCATAATGGCGTTTACCCAGCTTGGATGAGGTTCGCTCAATGTGCGTTTAATACTGTTTAAAGGCAGTGCACTTGGATGCGGTTTAGCTGTTTTAAATAAGGCTTGCTGATCAGGCGTTAGCGTTGATTGAATAAGTACGCTTTTATCGCCCCATATATGCGCTTTTTGTTTTTCAGCTTGCGCCTCTGGGCTCATTAAAAAATTAGCCACTAATTGCGCACTTTGCTGGTGGGTTGCATTGTAAGGGATTGCCACAAAATGGGTATTACTTAAACTGCCATCACTCATTGCATAGCTGCGAATGCTGTTTGGTAAATCAAACCGTTTTACAGCTGCCGGTACTTCTGGTGCAGAAAAAGTAAAGGCTAAGCTGAGCTCTGTATCGTCTACTAGGCGGCGCATTTGCGCACCACTTTGCATAAAATGAGTGCCGCCGCGCCAAAGAGTTGGGTGTAGTTTATTTAAAAACTCCCACAAAGGGGTTAACACTTGCGCCGTGTTTTTAGTAGTAGCTGGTTGGTTTAGCTGCGCTTTAATGTTTTCGCTGCTTTGCTGATGCAGTACAACTAAGGCGTACTTTAAAAAGCTCATGCCTAAAAAGTCAGGCGGCTTTGGGTAACTAAAGCGACCAGGATTTTGCGCGCTCCAGTTTAATAATTCGTTTAATGTAGTCGGCAATTTGTTGTTTGCATTACCATTTATTGCAATGCTGTCGTAATAAAACGTAAGTGACGCTTGCCCCCATGGCGCTTCCATTCCATTGGTGGGTAGTCCAAAATCAAAGTTTACAGCAGGGTTGTTAGCCGGATCAGTTAATGCAAAGTTAGGTAATTTATTCGCCCATTCTTTTAAAAGAAGAGAGTGCTCGCTCATGGTGGCAAAGTTAGCCCCGTTGATCCACATTAAATCTACGCTGCCTTGGTTGTTATTGTTTGCTGATTTTTCGGCAAGTACACGGCTTACTGCTTCGCTGGTGTCACTTAATTTTACATGTACTAAGTTTATGTTGTACTTAGTTTTAACTTGTTTTGCAGCCCATTGAATATAGGCATTTATTTGCGCGTCGCCGCCCCATGCATAAAAGTATACATATTGATTGCTACCAAGTGTTTGAACTTGTTGCCAGCGAGATCCCTGTTGTGTGTTTATTACTAAATTACTTTTACTATTTGAGTTAATAACGGTATTAGCAAACGCAGTGCTCGAAAAAACAGCTAAATTTGCGATTGTACAAACGCAAAACGCGACACAGCAAAAGCTGTATCGCGTCAGTGTTTGCCAAAACTTAATGGCGAACATTTAAATCCCAGTTGTAGTCTAAAAATTCAACTTTCATGTCATCATTTTTAAGTGCTTTTTGCTGAGCGGGTATCAGTTTAAGAGCATCGCTGTATTGCAAGAAAAACTGCTGTAGCGTATTTGTACCTCTAAAACCTTTTTCAAAGTCATCGCCGTACCATTTAAATATTGAAGACACGCTTAGCGTATTTTCTTGAGCCATATTACGTGTCATATCTGATAAAAAGCGCACTGTTTGCTCTTGCAATTGGCTTTCTAAATCAGTGGCTGTATACGCTTCTTCTCGAAGCGCTGGGCAACCAATACTCGCGCAATTTACTGCAAAGTGAATGCGTGGGTCGTTGTATTTACCGCTGCCACGTATTAAACCATGTTCTATATCATCAAGGCTGCGAGTTTTGCCAAGTAATGGCACAAACTCTTTACTCCAAGGTGAGCTAAAAAAGCTCCCTAAGTCTTTAATTGATTTAAGATCAGGGTGCTCTTTACTGGCAAGGTTTGAGACGATAAGCTCAACAGTCCACGCATTATAAGCATTGATTAAAAAAGCGAGTTGCTTAGGCTTTTCCCATGCGTCAAATTCGCTTTGTGTTACAGCCGTTAACGAATCTAAATACGTTTTTAGCTGTGCATGCTCACGTTTTATGGCAGCGTAATCAACCTCAGTACTGTGACCTTGGTTAATTTCGATAACGTGCTTATTTAACAATGTATTCCAGCTATCGTGCATGCTCTGGGCTTGGGCTGAAAATGAAGTTGCAAACGATGTTGCAACTAAAGCCGAGCCAAGTAGTAATGCTTTTAGAGGTGTTTTAAGCATAATTAACCTCGACGCCAAGTGTGGTATTTTTCAAGCAAGTTAAGCACTTTTTCAGGTGCATGAGCGCGTTTCCACTCACCTGCTGCGTATTTGTTACCTTCAGCCCATGTAGGGTAACTATGAATAGTACCGAGTATTTTGTTAAGACCTAAACCGTGTTTCATTGCCAGTACAAACTCAGCTATTAAGTCGCCAGCGTGCTCAGAGACCACAGTAACACCGAGTATTTTGTCTTTGCCTTTGGGTGTAATTACTTTAATAAAGCCTTTTGTAGCGCTGTCGGTAATTGCACGGTCTAGCTCTTCAAATTCAAAGCGAGTAATCTCAAAGTCTATGCCTTTGTCTTTTGCATCTTGCTCGTTTAAGCCAACACGTGCAACTTCTGGGTCAATAAACGTAGTCCACGGAATAACACGGTAATCTACTTTAAACTTTTTAAGGTGACCAAATAAGCCATTTACCGCTGCGTACCAACCTTGATGGGCTGCCACATGTGTAAACTGGTATGGACCTACAATATCGCCTGCTGCAAAAATATTTGGGTATAGCGTTTCAAGGTATTCGTTAGTTACAACAGTACGGTTTGTTTCTATGCCAAGCTCTTCAAGGCCGTAACCTTTAAGGCGTGCACTTCGGCCAACAGCACATAATAGCTCGTCGTATTCAATATCGATTTCTTTGTCGTTATGTTTAACAATAATGAATTTTTTACCATCGCGGGCTTCACAGCGCAGTGCCTGATGCGATGTTAAAATATTAACGCCACTTTCGGTTAACGCTTCGTGAGCAAAAGTAGACACTTCTAGGTCTTCTTTGATCATTATGCGTTCTGCCATTTCAATTTGCGTAACGCTTGAACCTAAACGTGCAAAGCTTTGTGCTAATTCGCTACCAATTGGACCACCACCAAGTACTACAAGCTTTTTAGGTGCCTCATCTAGCTCTGCAAATTTATTCCACAATGTATCGCTTGTTACATAGCCTGTTTCTTCAATACCAGGTAGTGGCGGTACAAATGGGCGTGCGCCAGTGGCAATCACAATAGTACGAGCGGTGAGTGTTTGCGTGCCACCGTCGTTAAGTTTAATTTCTACAGTCCACGGGTCTATTAATTTACCGTAACCTTTTACTACATCTACGCCTAAGTCGGTGTAGCGCTCAACACTGTCGTGTGGTGCTACATCTGCAATAACTTTGTGTACACGTGCCATTACTTTTTTGAACGAAAACTGCGGTGTTGCGTTTTCTAGACCGTAGTTTTCGCCGTGGCGAATTTGCTCTGCAATTTTAGCGCTTTTAATAACTGCTTTACTTGGAACACAACCGTAGTTTAAACAGTCGCCGCCCATTTCGCCCGCTTCAATAAGAGTTACTTTTGCTTTAACAGCAGCAGCAATATAACTTGTTACCAAACCACCAGCCCCAGCACCAATAACAATCATGTTGCGGTCGAATTTTTTAGGTTTAGTATAATTTTTGTATACTCGACGTTTTTTAAACACGTTTAAGATTCCTTTTGCAATGAAAGGGAAAATACCCAATAGAGCGAATGATAAAATTAAGTTGAACGATAAAATGCCAGATAAGCTATCTATTTGCGCCAGCTGTGTACCTGCATTAACAAATACAAATGTGCCGGCTAACATACCTGCTTGGCTTACCCAGTAATAAGTCCACGACTTTATTGAAGTAACACCCATCAATAAGTTAATTAAAAAGAACGGAAACACAGGCACTAAACGAAGAGTGAATAAGTAAAAACCACCTTCTTTTTCAACGCCTGCGTCAATTGCAGCTAAGCGCTCAGGAAAGCGTTGCTTAATAGTGTCACGTAGTAAGTAGCGCGATACTAAAAAGGCAAGTGTTGCGCCAATAGTTGATGCAAAAGATGCAACCAATAAGCCTTCAACTAAACCAAACAATGCACCTGCTGCAAGTGTTAAAATAGCTGCGCCCGGTAAAGAGAGAGCCGTTACCACTACATACAATAAAAAGAACCCACCAATAACGAGTAGCGGTGATTGCTCTTTGTAATCGCTAAACTGATCCATCGACCCTTTTAAGCCATCAAGCGTGAGCAATTGATGCAAATTAAAGTGAAAGAACAAGCCTACTGCGGCCGCTGCAATCAATAATAAAAATATTTTTTTAATCATGTTCTCTCTCTTTCAAACTTGTCTTTAAAAATTATGGGTAAGCGTAAGCTTGGCGTTTATTGGCAACTCAGGAAAAGCTAAAGTTGCGCCAAAGTAACCGCCTTCAAATACTGGGCGCCAGTTTTTTTGATTCGTTATGTTGTTCACATCTAATCGTAACTTGGTATTAGGCGTAAAAGCATAGCTAGTATTTACGTTTAGTGTGTACTGATCACGAATTTTTACCGTCGCCAAAAAGTCTAATGGGTAACTCTTTGTATATAGACCTGAAAAACCCGTTTGCCATTTCGAATTAATTGAATAATTTCCGTTAAAGCTGAACGATTGCTCAGGGATGCCCTGCACACGGGTGTTTGAAGGTGCAAAAGCAGTAAAGCTAGGTGCGCCAACACTAGTACCTTCAATAATATCTGGACGTGAGTTGTCAAATGCATCAGCGACTTGTGCTGAATCTTGGCTACTTGCAGAATTATCGTAGCGAGCATCAATATAGCTGTAGCCAGCACTTAGCCAATAAGGGTAAGCATCATAAAATACTTGGCTTTCAAAGCCGGTAGTACGAATGCCGGTATTACTCCCATCGCGATTACGTAAGCTGCGTCGTTGGCTAAACACTGCGCCATCGGCATACCAGTCACTGTCGGTTGGTGCGTATTTTAAACCAAATTCAACTAAGGTATTTTCGGTTGAAAAGTTTTGCGCGCTAATCGTGTTGTCGCCACCAAGAGATGTACCGCCGGCCATACTATTTGATGTGGCTTCGTTATAACTTGCTGCGCCATAAGTGGTGTAATCACCGTTTAATCGGTAGTTAAAGCTTACTTGCCCTGAATGTAGCTTATCGTTAATGCTATCGCTGGCTGCAATTTGACCTTGTGGTGCTATTGGGTCATGTGCGTCTACGTCATAAAAATCTATGCGATAGCCAACACTCGTATGAAATTCACTTGTCCAATCAGAATCTTGCTGAATAGCAAAGCCTGTTTGCCATGAACGTGAATCGGTCGTGTCTGATAAGTTAAAGTCGCCGCTGCCATCGTTATTAATATCGTACTGGCCACCTGGAGATACAAATACACCTGGACTAATTTCAATTAAACGCGCTTGTTGTTCTGTTGTTAAAGGAATGCGACGATTTGAAAGTGGACCAGTTAAATCAATAGGGAGGTCGGCTTCGGTGGTAAATTGGCTGTAACCTAATACACGGTTGTAACGCACATCAAATGCAAAAATGGTTTGCTGTTCGCTATTCCAAAGGTAAGTGAGCTCGGTACGGTTTTGCGCGGTATCGGCACCATCTATAATTTCAACAAAGCTATTTTGTGCAATTTCTTCACGTTGTAGGTGCTGAAAATACGTAATGTTTTTAATCGATGCATTGCTAGAAAGCTCACGCTTATAAATACTGTGTAGTAAATACGTGGTGGCTTCGTTTTGATTATCAGGATCGGTAAGTACTGTGCTACGGTTAATTTTTACTTGCCCAGTAGGTGAAATAATTGAACCTGCTGCTGGTACCGTGCTGCCGTTTGCTTGCACGCCTTGGCCGGTAATATAAAGGCCACTATCTATTAGCGCTTGAGTAGGGCGGTTAATTCCGGCGTTATCGGTAAATTCAACTTGGTATAACTCAAAGTTAATATCCCAGCTGCTTTTGTCATCGGGTAATACACGTAATGATGCAAATAAGCTGTCGCTTTTAGTTCCCGAAAAATCGTAGTAACTGCCGTTATCAATATGTTCAGCGCTGACTCTAAAACCTACTTTGTCTTTTACAATGGGTGCACTGTAATCAACTAAGACACTGTATTGATCCCATCGACCTGCAGATACAGTTGCTTTGCCTTTGCTTTCATCCGTAGATGCTTTTTTAGAATGTAAGTTTACAAAACCACCGTTGCGTTGGCTTGAGCCAAATAATACTGGTGGCGCGCCTTTTACTACATCTATCTGTTCTATAGAGTTGAACGATAACGGCACACCAAAGCCATTATTACCAGCTTGACGGCGTGTACCATCTTGAAAAAGCTCACCCAGTTGCCCACGAATAGTAGGTAAACTGGGTGCCCCAAAACCACTGGCTGAATAGGTATTAGGGCTTACTGCGAGCACGTCTTGTAAAGTCGTAATATTGAGTTGCTCTATTAACTCGCTTGAAATTGGTGTTACTGATCGGGCTATATCTTGTAGGGCTAAGTTGTCGCCAAACGGGCCGTCTACAGTGGCGTTTTTAACCGAAAGACCTTGAGATTTAATAACTTGGCCTGCCACCTCAATGCGCTCTATTGCGCCATCTTTTGTTGTTTTTGATTCTTCGGCTGCAAAAGCATTAAGTGGTGTATTTAATATGGTGGCTAGGGAAAGTGCTAAATATGCGTGTTTCAAACGTTTTCTCTCTACGGTTAAAATGTTGTTGGCGATAAAGACCGAAAGGATTAAAAATAAATTTCAGTAAAATTTCGATTCTTTTTGTTTTTTAGAACATAACAAAACGGATGCATTATAAAGGTGGTAATTAAGTACTATTGTTTTATTAGTTGGTAAAATATTAATAGAGCGATTGTATTAGAGTGAATGTAAATATTTGCTTTTAATGGGCTTTTTTAATTATAGACTACTTTTCACCTGCTAACATTTTAAAATTGTTAACTTTTACGCAGCATTTTAAAATTCCTAAAATAAGCTTCACTTTTATTACTACAAGGCTTAATTACTTTTTTATTTAAAATAATTAAATTTTTTTGAAATAAAAAATAACTTATACGGTCTAGGTTACTTCAGCGTTTATTAATATTTATTTAAGGAAGTTTTATGACAGGCTCAATCAATTCTGATGTTCAAAACCGTTTACAATGGTCACTTTTATCTTTGCGTTTAGGCGTATTTATTGTAATGGTTATGTGGACGTTTGATAAATTCGTAAATCCTGGTCATAGCGCACGTATTTTTGAACATTTTTACGGTATTAGTGGCTCATCTGATATTGTTGCTTATGTAATTGGTGCTCTTCAACTTGTTTTAGTGTTGGCATTTTTAGCGGGTATTAAAAAGCGCGTTACTTACGGTATCATTTTTGTAATGCACGGCTTATCTACGCTTTCTTCGTACAATCAGTATATAGACGGTTTTAACAACTTATTATTCTTTACAGCGTGGCCAATGTGGGCAGCGTGTTTTGCACTTTACTTACTACGTGACCAAGACGTTAAGTTTACTGTAAAGTAATCAAAACTAATCGTTATAAGCCGACAGAGCTGTAACTAAAAAGTACACGGGGCTAAGTTATTTACTACTTCGGCCCCGTATATAGCCTTTCGGCAATTCTCCTCGTAACCCAATTTCTTAGTCATCCTTTTAAAATAAATTTTTCATTTTATTTCAGTCTCAATATTGCGTTAGATCAAATTTAATACATTTTTAAGAACAATATCGACTGCTTTAGTTTATGTTAGCTATACGGTTAGTCGGTTTTAAAAATTATTCAACTCAATGTTGTATAGAAGGCTTGCATGAAAAAGGTCAAAATCTCATCAGTACATCAATCACCAAACCGTTCAGCAAATAAATCAACAAACAATCAAAATAGTGATGAATGGAGTAACCTCGATTTAGCACAATTTCAAGAAAAACTAAAAACATCACCCGACGGGTTAAGCCAAATTGACGCAACACAAAGATTGGTACAATACGGGCCTAACGAACTAGTCGAAGAAAAAACAAACTTATTACTCAAATTTTTATCTTACTTTTGGGGGCCAATACCGTGGATGATCGAGGCCGCTATTATTTTATCGGCACTTGCTAAACACTGGGCTGATTTTTTTATTATTCTTGTATTATTGTTGTCCAACGTATTGGTTGGCTTTTGGGAAGAGCACCAAGCGGGCAATGCAATTGCTGCATTAAAAGCAAAATTAGCAAATAAGGCGAGAGTACGCCGCGATACTCAATGGCAAAACTTAAATGCCAGTGACCTTGTGCCAGGCGATGTTATAAGAATGCGTATGGGCGATATAGTGCCTGCTGATGCGCGTTTGTTAGATGGCGATACAGTAGAGGTCGATCAATCATCACTTACGGGTGAGTCGTTACCGGTTATAAAGTCGGCGGGTGAAACTGTTTATTCGGGATCTATTATCCGCCAAGGTGAAATAGAGGCAATAGTATACGCGACCGGTGCAAATACCTTTTTTGGTAAAACAGCACAGTTAGTACAAGGGGAGCGAACTGCAAGTCATTTTCAGCGTGCGGTGCTTAAAATTGGTAATTATTTAATAATGCTTGCTGCGGCTTTAGTACTGCTTATAGTTATTGTTGCTTTGTTTCGCGATGATCCAATGATCACCACATTACAGTTTGCACTCGTATTAACTGTTGCTGCAATACCAGTTGCAATGCCAACAGTGCTATCAGTTACTATGGCTGTAGGCGCTCGTTTATTGGCTAAAAAGCAAGTGGTTGTAACACGTTTAGCTGCAATTGAAGAGCTAGCGGGTGTTGATATTCTTTGTTCTGATAAAACCGGCACATTGACACAAAACCTATTAACGTTGGGTGACCCGTTTTATATCGAAAACTCAATAAATAAAGGCTCTGCTGAGCAAGTTATATTGTACGCGGCATTAGCATCTCGCTCAGAAAATAACGATCCGATTGACTTAGCAGTATTACAAAGTGTAAAAGCTGAGCAGTATCTAGATTCTTATCATATAAAACATTTTCAGCCATTTGATCCTGTGAGCAAACGTACTGAAGCATTAATTAAAAATGCTGATGGCAAAACGTTTAAAGTGACCAAAGGTGCACCGCAGGTTATTTTAGCTTTGTCGGCTAATATTGAGGCAGTTAAAACTCAAGTTGAGGCATCAATAGATGAATTTGCAGCACGTGGGTTTCGCTCTTTAGCGGTTGCTAAAACAGACGAGCAAGGTAAATGGCAATTTATAGGCGTATTGCCACTTTTTGATCCACCGCGTGAAGAAGCAATACAAACCATTGCCGATGCAAAAGAAATGGGTATGAGTGTTAAAATGGTCACGGGCGACCAAGTAGCCATTGCGCGCGAAACTGCAAGTAAACTGGGTTTAGGGACAAACATTCTTGATGCTAGTGGATTTGGTGCAACTGAGTATCATCAAGCCACACAGTTAGATGATTCTATCGAGAGTGCTGACGGATTCGCACAAGTATTCCCTGAGCATAAATACCATATTATTGATGTGCTTCAGCATAGAGGGCACATTGTTGGCATGACAGGAGATGGCGTAAATGATGCGCCAGCACTTAAAAAAGCTGACTGTGGCATTGCTGTATCGGGTGCTACAGATGCAGCGCGTTCAGCAGCATCAATTGTGTTAATGACCGATGGCTTGTCGGTTATTATTGATGCAGTTAAAGAAAGCCGAAAAATATTTCAACGCATGAACAGTTACGCTATTTACAGGGTTGCTGAAACACTGCGCGTACTACTCTTTATGACAATGGCGATATTAATTTTTAACTTTTATCCGTTAACAGCAGTCATGATTGTAATGCTTGCTTTACTTAACGATGCCGCCATTTTGTCTATTGCATACGACAATGTGCATTATCAAAATAAGCCCGAGACATGGAATATGCGGCTCGTTTTAGGTATTGCATCTGTGCTGGGAATTGTAGGGCCAATTGCAGCCTTTGGTTTATTTTACTTAGGAGATAAAGTATTTGAACTCGACCGTCCTCATCTTCAAACATTAATGTACTTATTACTTTCTGTAGCAGGGCATTTGACTATATTTTTAGCGCGTACCCGAGGTCCATTTTGGTCTATTAAACCGTCTGCTATATTAATGGTCGCCGTATTTGGCACGCAAGTTATAGCAACACTTATTGCTGTTTATGGTGTGTTTATGACCCCACTAGGATGGGGATGGGCACTTGCTGTGTGGGCATATGCTTTGGTGTGGTTTTTTATTAACGATGGTTTAAAGCTAGTGGCGTATCGAATTTTTGATCCGACAGAAGCACCCTTACTAGAGAAGAGTTAGCATATAGGCTTAAAAAAATGGTTATAAGCCAAGTGGCTTATAACCAATAGTACACAAGGGAGTGTATATAAGGTGGTTCAATTATTTGTGAGTAAAGTTACTCACAAATAAAAAGTATTAGTGCATTGCATCATTATACTGCTTTGCCAAGCTTTGTTTTTGCCCTTCGGTTAGTGCTTTACCCGCTAATTGAAATACTTCGTGTTCTTCTTCACTTAAATGATGATGTACTAAATGATGCAGTTTTTTAGCTGCAACTAACCATGCAGACGAGCTCATTTCGGTATCTTCAAGTTGTTCAATTAATTCATCAATTTCGTGATGTTCAGCTACGCTGTGGCGCGCTTTTTCATGAGTTAAGTCATCAAACATAAGTGGGTTGTAAAAGTAACGTTCTTCAAACTTTGCGTGTTGTTCTAGTTCTGTTTTTAGCTCGTCCATTAGCGTGTGGCGCTGCTCTGTGTCGCCGTGCGTTTGAATAAGCGCATCTACCAATTCTCGTTGTTTGTCATGGTCATGACGTAGTGCTTCAAAAATATTCATAACTAATCCTTTTACAATTTATTTGCTTATATCACTAACTAGCAAACTAAATGCCAAATATTAAGTTGATGTATTTTATTGCTTTTATTTTAATTTTTTATTTTTGGGCTGCTATCACTGTAAATTTTACAGTGATATGAATGCAATAATTTCAGGCTTTTACGTAGTTCAATTATAGAAGTGAGTATAAATCCCTACAGAACCTTACAAATATTTACTGGTTGTTTATTTTATTGCAGTGATAAAGTAGCAACATTATTTAGGTACAATCTATATGTATTACTCCCACATATAATACCAATCGGTATAAATGCAGGTAGCACGTTAACTTAATAGGATAGTTTAAGGATGAACACAAAAAGCCCCATCGCCGCATTATTGCTGTGCGCTTTACTAAGTGCTTGTAGTACTGCCCCACGTTCTGACCCTAACTTATGCATTGAAGAGGCTGAAACGGTTGATCGAAATGGCGCTCAAACAAGCTCAGAAGTTTATAATCAATGCATTAGCGCACAAATTAAAAAGGATGAAAAAAATGACACTTTTTTTGATGCTATCGGTACGTTCTTTTTTGAATTTTTTGTAATGGTGGTAGAAAGTAAATAGGCTAACTTGCAGCTGTAATTTAAATTAAATAAGTTGCGTAAAAATAGGATTAGTTATGAAGCAATTATTGATAGCAATTCCACTTTTTTTATTACTAAGCGCTTGTGCGGCAAAGCCTTACGCAGGCTCGGCAAAATGTATGGAACAAGCAGATATTGCATACGAAACCGATACACGTAAAAATGAGACATTAGATAATGAATGCAAAGCTGCAAAAGTAAATACGCCTAATAAAGAGCTTGAGAATCATGGCTTGGTTGATCGAAGCCTTTTACAGCTAATGGTTAGTTTTTTAAATAGCGTATTTTAATAGTAAAAATATAATTAAATAAGGTATGTATGAGGGAAGAACTAAGAGCAAAAATAATTACCGTATGCGATAAAAAAATAGCCAGCAAAGGCGAAAATGTAGGGCTTTCTTTTTATGCATTTTTTGCTAATAAAAACGACGACCCAGAGCTACTTATGGAAGCTGCTACTTGGTGGATACACACCCATAAATTAGATCATTTTGTAAAAGCACATAAAATTAAACAAATGGTTTTAGACGGACTTTAGTCAAGTAAATGAGCCAATACTTTTAGCTGTGCTTATTTAATCAACAACGACTTGGTTTCTTCCGTTTTCTTTTGCTTTATAAAGTAATTTATCTGCATGCTTAATAAGAACATCTAGTGTGCTTTTTAAAGAGCCACTTACAGAGGCCCCTGCACTAAAGGTGATTTTTGTATCACTAGGAAAGTCTTCTATATTACTGCAATGCTTGGCGAAGCTAATGGCGAGTCGGTTAAATATATCGCGAATTATTCGTTCATCAACCGTATTTAGTGCAAATAACCATTCTTCGCCGCCGTAACGACCAAACTGATGATCATTACATAGTGTTTCTTTTGCAGCTTTTGCAAAGGCAATAAGAACTAAATCTCCAACATCGTGACCAAAATGGTCGTTAACTTTTTTAAAGTAGTCTAAGTCAACAATTGCTATCGTCATTTTACCTTCACCAAGCTTTGCTTCTGCTGCGCGCATTATTCCTCTGCGATTAGGGCAATTTGTTAGATAATCTGTTAATGAAATATCGTGATATTTTTGACGTTGTCGAGCTTGCCGATAAAATAAAAATAATGAAGCAATCACTAAAATAAATGCAATAGCAGCGCTGAGTCGCCAAATTATTTTTTGTTGATATTCTTCTTTAGCTTGTAGCTCACTAATGTCTTTTGCGTACTCTAGTTGCTGTATTTTGTCTTCTTTTTCTTTTACTTCAAACTGTATCTGTAGTGTTTTTATATTATTTTCACTGGTTGCTTCGTAGTGCTTTTTTGTATAAAGGATCTTTTGTTCAATTGCTTCAAAAGCCTCGTCAGTGTGGTTAAGGCGTCGCTTTAGCTCATAGCGTTTACTTAAAAAATCGGCTTTATAAATACTGCGGCTGAATTTATCTAATTTTAAAAACACCTCATCGTTTGCTTCATTTGCTCTCTCGAGTAAATCTTGTTTTATATATATGTCAGCTAACAAAATGAGCGATGCGAGTTGCATGTCGTAAACACCTGCAGAACGAGCAAGCTCAATGTTTTCTTTAGTTAAAGTTAAAGCTTTATCGTAGTTTGCTTGTAAGTACTCAATATTTGCAATTGAGTACTGAGCAAAGGTTAAGCCTTTTTGCATATTAACTTTTTTAAAATAGAGCAATGCTTTATCTAGGTATATTAAGGCATCTTTAGGTTTTTCTACTTCAAGCAATACATTGCCTAAGCTCCAATATGCTTTTGCAGTAAAAAGCCCATCTTGTGTTTGCTCATATGCCGCAACCGCTTTTTTTGCATAATATACGGCTTTGTCTTTTTCGTTTAGATAATTATATGCATCGGCTATTTTTCTAAAAAAGTATCCTTGAGATGCTGAATCGTCATCTTTTAATGCTAATTCTAGCCCCTCTAGTGCAACATTTAGGGTCTTTTTCAATGAATCTGTATCGGTGTAATAGTAAGCAAGTGCTCGTAAAATAATGATTTTTTCTTTAGTTGAATGCTGTTGCAAGCTCTCTTCTAATTTTGTGGCTAGCGTTTGTGCTGGAGCTGGGTTTGGCTCCCTCGCTAGAGACTTGAGTTGTGATTCGAGAAATAATAAATATACACTTTTTTGATTTGGTAACTCTTTGTTCTTTAAGTAATAGGATAAGTGTGTGTTTAACGCTTCGTATTTTTCTTGTCTAAAAAGTAACTCCGCATACAAAGCGGCCGCTTCTAGATGAAGGTTTTCCCAATTTTGCTCTTTGCTTATTTTAAACGCTTGAGTGAGTTTGTCTTCATTTTGAAGATAGTCTAATTCATTCAGTTTTATGTTGTTGATCAGGACTTGAGTCGTGTCAAAGTCTAGCGCATGTAAAGTTGCACTTAATGAGTCGCCGTTAGCTGAGGCAAGCTTACTTAAAAGTAAAAATAAAAGGAGAACAATATACTTTGCCCATAAAGTATTACCTAAAACCTTTATTTGTGTATTGTTAGTCATGTTAATCCTTTGCTGACTTATTTTTATTATTGAAGTACTTATTAACATTACTTAATAAACTTGGGTTTGTACCGTTTTTTTATACTCATCATTGAATAGAAAGACCATAAACGATATCAATTTAATTAATAAAAACCAACACATTGTATAATATAGTGGTTGTAGCTATGTGTTTTTATTAAAAATCTGCGGCTACTTCAAACTCTAATCGTTTATCCGTAATTGGGTGAGTAAATGCTAAGTATTCTGCATGTAAATGTAATCTATCGGCTTTTTGTCCGTAATGTGTGTCGCCTATAATTGGCATGTTTAAACCTAAACTGTGCGCGCAATGTACTCTTAATTGATGAGTTCGCCCTGTTTTAGGATATAACTGTAATCGGGTAATATTGTTATTGCGCTCTAAAACCTGCCAGGTAGTAAGCGAAGGTTTTCCGTGTTTGTAACACACCATTTGGCGCGGTTTATCATCAAAGTCGAGCACTAAGGGTAAATCAATTACTCCGCTATCCTCAGCTACGTTACCATTAACTAATGCGACATAACGTTTATCTATGGTGCGTTCAATAAACTGCTTTTGCAGCGCTTTGTGCACGCGTTTATTAAGTGCAATCATCAATAAGCCGGAGGTCGACATATCTAATCTGTGCACAATTAGCGGGCCTGAAGCCTCTGGAAACTGCGTTTTAATACGCATATACACTGAGTCTTCAATATTAACGCCAGGTACTGATAAAAACTCAGCAGGCTTATTTACCACAAGTAAATCGTCATCTTTATAAACAATACTTAGATCTTTACCCTGAGCTGGGTTGATAAGTAGCGGGTTATCTTCAACATCTAAACCCTGTAGCATGTGCCCAAGTATTGGTTGGCATTTACTGTAACAAGAAGGGTAGTAGTTTTTATGCTGCCTAATTGCTGACTTAGGCGCGGCTCCCCACCAAAACTCTGCCATAGCAAGTGGCTTTAAGTCATGTTTATAGGCGTATTGTAATAATTTAGGCGCTGCGCAATCGCCAGCACCCGAAGGTGGAGTGTGCTCTGGTAGTGCTGCAAATATGGCATTTAAGTCTGTAACCTCAGCATTTGCATTTAAAAACTGGTACTGCGCAAATAACTTTTTTTGTAAGCTTTTAGAAAGCGTTTTACGGCGTTTTTTCAAATGAGCAATTTCATCAGAAATATTGATGTGTGTTTGCTGCAGTGACTCGATTATATTTTGCCAATAGGCTTTAAGTGCTAGCAGTTGCTTTTTTTCTACGATACTTTGCCCTGCAAGCTTATTTTTTAACTGCTCAAAATCACTTTCGCTAAGCTCTAATTCGCCTTCGGTACGTTGTATTTTACGTTGCTGGCGACCGGCTTGCATTACTGCCTGTTGGGCTAATAGTGCTTGTTGGTAGCTTTGTGTTGCATCATCAAGTTTGCTATTAACTTCATGCAGTTGTTCGCTATTTTCTAATTGCTCAATTTGAGCATTAATATCGTTAATTATTTTACTTTGAGCCAAATAGCTATCGTCCTGCAGCTGCATGCTAGAAACTGGCGGTACAAAGTTAATATTGGCTTTATCACCTTCAATTTGCCCCGAGTAAGCACTTAAAAAGCCTAATTGTTGCTTAGTATTTTGCACCACTAAAACCCCAAACATTTTACCGGCATTTTCTGCTTTTAAATGCGTTAACGTTTCAAGTTGTTGCTGTAATTGTTTTGTGGCTGCTACAGCTAATGGTTGCGGCTCGTAATAAAAAGGGAAAGTAAACTTTTCAGGAAGCGCGAGAGAATCGATATTTTGAGAAAATAATGTAAAGCACAAAGCAGAATTTGACATAGAAGTAAGAGAAAAGCATTCAGTAAAATAATTGAGCGCATAATAACATATTCATAGTTAAGCCACTAAAAATCTCGCACTCGCATATTCATAAACACTTTAAAGCGGACATTCATGTTTTATGTATCAGTATGGGGGCGCAGCAAACCTAGGAGTATCGTTTGTTAGTAAAGTCTCAGTAGTAATATATCTATCATTATCAAAATACCTAAGCTTATCGATTCTCAATAATTGAGCGCATTTCGAAACGATGACTTACTTGATAGAGCAGAGGCGAAAAATCAATTTACAGAATAACTGAATATTTAGGAGTTCTATATTATGAGTCAAAATATCGCAAGTTTTATCACTAAAACCCTCGAACAAGCTGGCGTAAAACGTAT
This sequence comes from Pseudoalteromonas sp. NZS100_1, assembly GCF_015864285.1. Classification (NCBI taxonomy): domain Bacteria; kingdom Pseudomonadati; phylum Pseudomonadota; class Gammaproteobacteria; order Alteromonadales; family Pseudoalteromonadaceae; genus Pseudoalteromonas; species Pseudoalteromonas sp. NZS100_1. Next base: position 39,212 of record NZ_JADYXN010000014.1, on the reverse strand, counting down.
TTGGGGAGTAACTGGCGATTCACTTAACGGCATTAGTGAAAGCCTGCGAAAAATGGGAACAATTGAATGGCTAGGAACGCGACATGAAGAAGTTGCCGCATTTGCAGCCGGTGGCGAAGCGCATTTATCAGGCGAGCTTGCAGTGTGCGCGGGTTCTTGCGGGCCGGGTAATCTTCATTTAATTAACGGCTTATTTGATTGTCAGCGTAATAATGTACCGGTATTAGCTATTGCCGCACACATTCCTTCATCTGAAATTGGCAGTAGTTATTTTCAAGAAACCCATCCGCAAGAATTATTTAAAGAATGCAGTGTATATTGTGAAATGGTTTCGAGCCCTGAGCAAATGCCGTACCTGCTAGAAACCGCAATGCGACAAGCAATACTAAACAAAGGCGTGAGTGTACTAGTGCTACCTGGCGACATTGCATTAAAAGATATGCCTAAAAACATTACACCAAAATGGAATGTACCAAAACCTGCGATTTATACGCCTGCTTTATCTGATATTGAAGCAATGGCGACTCATCTTAATAAAAGTAAAAAAGTAACCTTATTGTGTGGTGCTGGTTGTAAGGATGCTCACGACGAAATTGTTGCGCTAGCCAAAAAATTACAAGCACCGATTGTGCACGCCATGCGCGGTAAAGAATTTATTGAATACGACAATCCTTACGGTGTTGGTATGACTGGGTTTATTGGTTTTGCGTCGGGCTACCATGCAATGCAAGAAGCCGATACGTTACTTATGATTGGTACGAGCTTTCCTTATCGTGCTTTTTATCCTGAAAATACCACCATATTGCAAATTGATAATCAGGCAGCGTCACTTGGGCGACACGTTCAAATTGACTGTGGCGTGTTAGGGGATACTAAAAATTCAGTGACCACATTGCTTGATTATATTAAAGGTGAACGCACAAGTTCACACTTACAAAAGAGTGTTAAAAACTACAAAGAGTCGAGACAAGATCTCGATGAACTTGCCAGTGGCAAAACGTCGCAAAATTTAATTCACCCGCAATATCTAACGCGTTTACTAAACGATAAAGCAGTAGACGATGCTGTTTTTACTTGTGATGTAGGTACGCCAACAGTGTGGGCTGCGCGTTATTTATCAATGAACGGTAAGCGCCGTTTAATTGGCTCGTTTAATCATGGCTCTATGGCAAATGCGATGTCGCAGGCAATGGGCGTTCAATCTGTTAACAGAGACCGCCAAGTAATTGCAATGTGTGGTGATGGCGGATTTTCCATGTTAATGGGTGATTTAATCTCGCTTAAACAGCTTAATTTACCTATCAAAATTGTTGTTTATAATAATCGCTCACTTAGTTTTGTGGCTATGGAAATGAAAGCCAGTGGGTTTTTATCAAGCGATACTGATTTAGAAAACCCAAGTTTTGCTAAAATTGCAGAGGCCTGTGGATTAAAAGGGATTCATGTGGACGACCCTGAAAAATTACCATCGGCAATGAACGAAATGATGAATCACTCAGGACCTGTTGTTTTAGAAGTCGATACCGCGAAACAAGAGCTTTCAATGCCACCGCAAATCAAATTAGAGCAAGCAAAAGGCTTTAGCGTTTACATGATGAAGGCGTTGATAAACGGCAAAGGAAACGAAATTGTAGAGCTTGCTAAAACTAACTGGTCACGCTAGTTAAGTTACTTCCCTGTTGAGTATTTTTGCTCAATAGGGAAGTGCCAAAGTAATAATCCCCACTGTCATTCTCGACCATTAATAAGTGATGGTTGTTTGTAAGTAATTGAACAAAAATAAAAAATCATATATGGTTTATCATTAAATTAATAAAAATACGCATAAAATGCCTCTGCTTCATAGAGGAGCGGAGCAATAATGAAATGGAAATCGGTTTTACTGTCGCTTGCTGTTTTATGGCTTATTCAAGCTCAGCAAAGCAGTTTACGCACCAGTGAATACGCAAATATAATTTCTGATTTAGATAAGGTTAATTCACTTGGCGAATGTGAGGTTTCGACCGAAATTGCAAGAGAGTGGCCATTATCTTGGGCTATAAGCGGCGCAGAAATTACCGTTAAGAACAAAAATACGTTGTTGACAGCAACAACCAGTAAGTTTAATAAACCAGATCGTAAATTTCTTAGTACACATAATACTCACTACCACTTTACGTGGACTGAAACCAAAAACAACACTATGTTTGCGTCATACATGGACGTAGAAATAGAACCCGCAGGTAAAGTTGCAGGCCTTATAATAGGCAATTGCTCTGACTACCCCGAAGGTCCAAAATTAATAGGGTATTTAGAGCGTTGTAATAGTGTTGTAGAGTCAATTAAGTGTTCGTAAAAGTAGGTATAGAGCGTTGATTAAAATTGAAGACTTTTCTTTAGCATGGCGATGGATTAGCGCATCCCATGGTGATTTTTCTAAAGATACATTAAACAAACTTATTCCGTTGAGTGAAGAGCAAGCAAGAGCATTAATTGCCGCCACACCCATTAACTTTCCGGTTGGCGCAAAAAGATTCGACTCCACAGAAGGAAGTGAATTAACACGGCAATGGTTAAAGGGCTTAGTAAATGATTCGCAAACAATAACAATTTGCTGGGATCAAGAAACAGCACTTACATTACCTTGGCTAATTTTTTGTGATCACTGGGATGATTTTTGCTATCCATCAAGTGATGATATAAATTTTTATTTAGAAAGCGGCGAACTGTTTTTACGCTGGAATCATTATGAGGTTTTTGAGTTTGACTCAAGTGCAATGTAATGAGCTAAAACACTTAGCATTGGTATAAATTGCTACTTGGCAGTTGTTTTTAGCTTAACGATTTACTCGCTTTACTCAATCAAAGTAAAGCGAGTGCTCAGTATAATTTACAAACTCTTTTTAGGCGGAAGAGCTACGTTTGCAAATATTAGTCCTGCAACAAGCGACATAAATATTAAAAACGTTTGTTGGCCTATGTGCTCTGCATATACAAAGTCTTGGCCTTCAATAAGTGAGTTTAAGCCAATATACGTTTTGCTTCCTGGTACTAATACAATTAAGCCTTGCATGGCAACAATAGAGGCCGGCGCATTAGCAACGCGGTTAAACAAGTTACTAAATATACCCACCGATAAAGCACCTACAAACGTACCTAACGTGTAATCAAGGTACATAGCCGAGCCAATACTGGTGCCGTACGCTATAAAGCCTGATGCAATAGACCAAACTGCGTGTTTAAGTTTGGTTCTAAAAATAACGATTAGGCTGCTACAAAGTAAAAATATAGCCAGCCATGCGGTCCACTTTGGTAATGGCTCAGGTTGTACAAAATCGGCTTGCCCAAAAAGTGCAAAGCCAATACCTATGCCAATAAAACCGCCAAAATACAATTTAAAGAGCAGCATAAACGAGTCCATGACTCGCGCAGTACCTGACACTAAATGCCGTGCTGCCAGCTCAGCTAAACCAAGCGCAAGTGCTAAACCGGGTATAAACACAATAATGGCCGAAAGTACCACCAAGCGTATATTTATCTCAGGTGTTATATACACACTTACTGCACAGGCAAGTATGGCTGATATTATGGCCACTAATGGCTCAAGCATATGTGCTACGCGTTTTGAGCGCCCAGACCAAAGCACAAACACATAAACAACTAAAGTAAGTAGCGATGACCAAATAACATCAGTCCAGCTAGTACCCATTAACATTGCAAACGCACCACCAGAAGTTGCAAACGCAACGCCCGTAACAAGTTTATTGTATGGGTTTGGCATTACAAAAATAGCGTCTAGTTGCGCATCAACTTCTTGTAAACTTAGCTTGTCGTCAAGCATTTGGTTTACAAGGTCGTCGGTGTCGGCAAGTGAGCCTAAATCGTGATCGCCAGGGTCTACACGTGCAACGTGGGTGTACTCGTCTTCGTGGCCATCGGTCCAAATAACAAACGTTACAGAGGTTGGCGACATAACAAACGACGATTTAAGTCCTAAGTATGTAGCCACTTCCATTAGGTGGGCTTCTAGGCGGTAAGCAGGCGTACCATACTTGTGAAGCATTTTACCCAATTTAACGATAAATTTGCGTTTTTCTGTAAAGGTTGCAGTTTTCAAATCTTTTTGGACCAAATATTGCGATAACTAAGCTAAAAATATAGACAATACAGCTAAAAATGCCCACGTTCGATGGGCGCGATTTTAAACACTAATTGGTGTGTGTCTAGTCATTTTTAATCTAATTTTTTATTTTTTTCGGCTATCCATTGCGACATGTATTGAGTGCTGCGCATTGTATGATGTTTGAGCATTTGGCCTGTGAAGTTTTTTTCGCGATGAGCGTTTAAATCACTACTTATTGAATCGACTTTTTGAATTAAAGCTGCGCTCAATTGTGCTTTATCGTACAGCGTATTAAGGAGCGTGTTGCCATCTTGCTGCGCTTGTTCAAAGTCACTTTGATTGGTGTACATTTCAATGGCAGCATTGGCAAAGTCATCGGCGGTGTTGGCTATTTTACCCGGCCATGATAAATCGTTATGCATGCCTTCTGCGCCAATATTGGTGGTAACGCTGGGTGTTTGCATAATCATGGCTTCAAGCAATTTACCTTTAATGCCTGCACCAAAACGCAGTGGTGCTAAACATACGCGTGCGCTTTGCATTACATCAAACGCATTATCGGCCCAACCTTTTATTAAAAACCCTGTTTTAGGGTTATTTAGTGCCGTGGCTTTTGGTGGTGGGTAAGAGCCATAAATATGTAGTTCTGCTTTTGGTAGCTGCTTGCGAATAAGTGGCCATATTTTTTGTAGGTAAAGTACAGCATCCCAGTTTGGCGCGTGTCTAAAGTTACCTATGGTCATAAAGTGCTGGCGCTGCTCAAACGTTTTTGTACTTGTAGGCAGTGAGCTTAAATCAACCATAAACGGTAAATGGTGTAATAGGCTTGGCTCTATTTTAAATACGCTGTTTAGCAGGCTCATTTCATAACTTGAAATAATTAAGCTCAGGTCGCAGCGTAAAATAGCGGCAATTTCGCGTTTTGCTATGTCTGAGTGTAAATCGCTGGTTGTAAACTCACGCTCACCTTTAAACGCTTCGTGGCGAGCGTTACGCAGACATTGTAAATCTTCGGTATCTAAAATTTTAATTGCGTGTGGGCAATGTTTATCGACGCGCCAGCCAAATTGTTCTTCCATCATAAAACGGTCAAACATGACTATATCTGGATTATAGGCTTTAACGTATTCGTCAAAGCTGTCGCAGTTTAGTGCAATGCTTTGACTGGTTATACCGAAGTCGTCAAGATTTACCATGTGATCGGTGCGCTGCGCGGGCGTTGCAAATTCAACGTCCCAGTTTTGCGCTCTAAATGCATTTAATAACGACATCATGTGCGTTCCCGCAGCAGACGAATTTGGCTCTGGCCATACGTAGCCAATTACCAGCACTTTTTTCATTGGCTAGAACCTCTAATTTGTAAGTTTACATTTACCAGTGTTTTTACTGGCGGGGCTGTATTTTGTAGTAGCTCTTGTAGTATTAAAAGGCACCGCTTGGCTATATCAGTTGTACTTATAGCCACAGTGGTTAAGTGATCATTTATAACCGCGCTATTAGGAATATGGTGGCAGCTCACCACTTTAATACAGTGATGTGTTAATGAGTTAATAGCAGCAATAACACCTTGAGCAATAATATCGTTTGCACACACCACAGCGTTTAATGTGGGGTTGTGTTTATATGCTTCTATAAATGCATTTTTAGCGCTAAGGGCTGTGTTTACTGCGCAGTGAATGGGTGCTAATGGTGTAATGCTGTGCTGCGCGCAAGCGGTATTAAAGCCACTTTGTAGTGCTTGTGAATCACTTAAAGTAAGTTCACTGCCTATAAATGCAATGTTTGTCACGCCTTGTGAGAGCAAATGCATACTGGCTACGTGGCTGGCTTTTTTATAGTCGGGTAATACACAAGGAGCTGCGCTAAAAGGCACTTCGCTCATTACGGTAATTACTTTGTGTTGCGCGCTGAGCGTATCAAGCCATTTGGGGCAAGTACTAGCAACGGGGCAAATAATAAATGCAGCAGCGTTGTATTCTTTTAAGTTTTTAACTGCGTTTGCTTGTAGTTCAAGACTATTATTACTGCTTACAATCATGGCTTGTAAGCCATTGTCGTTTAACAAAAGTTGTAGGCTGGTAGCAAGGTGTGCCATAGCTGGGTTAGTTAAATCGTTTATTACTATGGCCACTAAATTTGAGCGTTTTGAGCGCATAGCAGCGGCATCACGATTATAAACGTATCCTAGCTCATCAATCGCTTTGAGTATTTTTTGTTTACTTTTATTGCCCACTTTATCGCTTTGGGTAAGCACCAAGGATACGGTTGATTTTGATACACCAGCACGCTCTGCAACATCAAAAATAGTGACTGATTTGGCTTTGTTATGCATTGTATTTTAAGTACCGCAGTGGTGAATAAATAGCGCTGTAGTTTAGCTTAATCAGCACTATTAAGTCATCTTTTAGAGGTGTTTAACTTACCTTAATACTTTATGAACAAAGCAAAACGTGTTTATATACGCCTATAAGAGTAAAAAATAACAAAAGGATAAAAACATGAGCGCTTTTAGGCTGTTAGTTGCCTTTATTTGTTGTGCGGCATTAGTACCAACAAGTTACGCCGAGCAGGGCTATCAAACCCCATCACCTGAACTTGCAGCATTGGTTGACGCTAAGTTAGCACCCACTAGTTACTTATCGAGCGATGGCCAGTGGCTAGCGCTTTTTGAACGCAAACGTGTAGTAACCCTTGATGAACTTGCAAAAGAAGAGCTTAAGCTTGCTGGTATTAAGCTAAATCCCGCTAATTTTTCGCGCTCTCGTGTGAGTGCCAAATTTAGCGCTGTGGAGCTAAAGCATGTTCAAAGCGGGTCGGTTATTAGTATTAATAACTTACCTAATGGCATTATTCGCTCACCTAAATGGTCATCTAATAGTAAATATTTAGCCTTTGTTGTTGAGCAACCAACCCAAGCCAACTTATGGCTTTACAGCGTTGAAACCAAACAAGCAAAAGAGCTTTCAAGCGCTGCATTAAATTCGGTATTAACATCATCACCTTATAAATGGCTACCAGATAGCAGCGCCATAGTTGCAAACCTCGCTGTTAATTTTGGCAAGCCTAGGCTTGAAAATAACAGCCAAAGTGTAGTGCCAGTTATTCAACAAAGTACCGGCGAAAAAGCACCAGCACGTACTTACCAAAATTTATTAACAAGCCCGTTTGATGAAGCGCAATTTAAGTTTTACGGCCAAGGGCAATTAGCTTACGTAACACTTGATGGCAATACACAAGCAATAGGTAGCCCTTCTTTATTTAAATCGTTTTCGGTGTCACCTGATTCTACCAATATTTTAGTAGCCGGTATTAATGAGCCGTTTTCGTATCAAGTGCCTTACAGCCGATTTGCAAGCACATGGCAAATATGGGGCATGCGCGGCTATGCATTAGCAGAGCTGGCAAAACAGCCACTTGCCGATAATATTCCGCAAGGTTATGACAGTGTACGCACTGGCCGCCGAGACTTTAAATGGCGAGCCGATCAAGGCGCTGAAGTTATTTGGGCCGAGGCGCAAGATGGCGGCGACATGAAAACCGACGTTGAGCACCATGATTATATTTACAGCTTACGTGCACCTTTTAAACGCGAGCCTAAATTATTTGCCAAAGTAGAACGCCGTTACTCTGGTATTGAGTGGGGCAACGAAAACGTAGCCATGCTGACAGACTGGCGCTTTAGCGATCGCCAAGTTCGTACTTACATAGTGCAACCACGAGATGCCGACAGAAACCGCGTTTTATTTTCAGAGCGTAGTTATAACGATGCGTATAAAGACCCTGGTAATGCAATTTACGAGCGCAACGATTTAGGCGCGAACGTTATTAAAATTGTAGGTGGGCGTTATATTTACCTGCGTGGTAATGGCGCATCAGAGCAAGGCAATGTACCGTTTTTAGATAGGTACGATGTTAAAACAAATAGCAGCAAGCGATTATGGCAATCAGAAGCACCATATTACGAACGTGTACGTGCACTGCTTGACGACGAAGGTGAGCGATTTATTACTATTCGTGAATCTAAAACTGAGCAACCTAACTTTTTTATACGCGATTTAGGCAACGACACGCTAACACAGCTAACTACATTTGCTCACCCGTACCCTGCATTTAAAGGCGTAACTAAAGAGCAATTACGTTATAAACGCGACGACGGTGTTGAGCTTTCAGGCACGCTTTATTTACCACCAGGGTACGATAAAACACAAGGCCCGTTACCTGTACTTATGTGGGCTTACCCACTTGAATACAAAGATAAAGCCGTAGCATCGCAAGTACGCGAATCGCCTTATGCATTTACCTACATTGGCTATTGGGGCCCAATGCCTTACCTTGCCAAAGGGATTGCCGTGTTTGACGACCCTAAAATGCCAATTGTAGGTATTGATGGCAGCGAGCCAAACGATAACTTTAGAAAGCAGTTAGTATCAAGCGCGCAAGCCGCTGTTGATGTATTAGTTAAAAAAGGCATTGCTGATAAAAATAAAATAGCCATAGCAGGGCACTCATACGGTGCATTTATGGTTGCTAACTTGTTGGCTCACACTGATTTATTTAAAACGGGTATTGCCCGCAGCGGCGCGTATAACCGCACATTAACGCCGTTTGGTTTTCAAGGAGAAGAGCGTGATTTTTGGCAAGCACAAAGCGTGTACGCTAATATGTCGCCGTTTTTCCATGCTGAAAAAATTAACGAGCCAATGCTGATGATCCACGGTCAAGAGGATCCTAATTCGGGAACTTTCCCAATGCAAAGCGAGCGCATGTACGCTGCACTTAAAGGGCTAGGTAAAGACGTGCGTTTAGTAATGCTCCCTTATGAAGCACATGGTTACCGTGCGCGTAAAAGCTTGTTACATGTATTGTGGGAACAAGAACAGTGGTTAGATAAGTATTTGCTAAATGATACAGCAGAGCCAGTAGAGGTTATTACTGAACCCGTGATAAGTGTTGGGCAATAGTAATAAACATGAGTAAGTAACAGCGCGGCTACTTATAGCCGCGTTTTTGCTTTTAATATGAGAGTAAATTAATGATTGATGTAGCAGCACTTGCGGTTTTTATTCCTACGTTCTTTTTTGTGTCGATAACGCCTGGTATGTGTATGACCCTTGCCATGACACTCGGTATGAGCATTGGCGTGCGCCGCACATTATGGATGATGATAGGCGAGCTGTTAGGCGTAGCAACCGTTGCTATAGCTGCGGTATTAGGCGTTGCAAGCATCATGCTAAATTACCCAGATGCGTTCGCTATTTTAAAGTGGGTAGGCGGTGCGTACTTAATTTATATTGGCGTTAACATGTGGCGAGCCAAAGGCAAAATGTCGGTCGATACCTCAAAACCAAGTGACGTAAGTCGGAAGTCGTTATTTACGCAAGGTTTTGTAACCGCAATTGCTAACCCTAAAGGGTGGGCGTTTATGATCTCGTTATTACCGCCGTTTATTAGTGTTGAGCATGCTGTAGCCCCTCAGCTTTTAGTATTACTTGGCGTTATAATGACCACCGAGTTTTTAAGCATGTTGGCTTATGCAACAGGTGGCAAAAGCCTACGTTTATTTTTAGCCCGTGGCGATAATATTAAATGGATGAACCGAATAGCGGGCAGCTTAATGGTACTTGTAGGTATATGGTTGGCGATTGGGTAAAATAAATAATGGTTGATATTGTCAATTAATTTGACATAGTAGACTTTATCATCTAATTTAAAGTCTAAGGTATGCCTAAATGAGTACTCCTGTAACCGTAAATCCAGCACTAGTTGAGCCTAAAAAAACGCCTCTTATTTATAAGATACTGGTAATAATGAGTGTTATTACTTTAATTGGCGGGAGCTTAACAGGCGTGATGACCTATGTGAATGTGGGGATTACAGAACATTTTTATGCAGACTGGTTTACCTCGTTTATAAGTGCGGTATTAGTTATGGCACCTATTGGTTTTGTAATGATGACCTTAATGCATAAGCTAGTTGCTAAGTTATTACTTAGGGCGTATTGACCTTTGGTGGTTGAATTTGCAGCAGTGTGTTTGGTTTTTAGGCAAGGCAGAGCCTATGTAGTGTGGTTATTCCCCATAAATAGGCGATAACGCAGCATAAATACCAAACATGCGCTGCCCGAAGGGTTCTTTCTAGGGACTATTAACTCTTTGTTGCTCGGTTTTTACTTAGCCCACTAGGTTACAAACCTCGCGCCGTGATTTAATCGCCCCTAGATTGAACAAATTTCAATCCACAAAGATAAACACGCCCTAGCAGTGAGTTAAAACGTAATTTAGTGATTAGTGTTTTTATGGCGTTGATAATGGAGTCGGTGATGGCGTTTGTTACTGCTACTAACAATATCGGCTATGCAGATATGCGTGTATTTGTAACTGGATGGACTGAAGGGTTATTAGCCGCATTACCAATAGGTTTAACTATAATGCTGATAATGTCGGTTACAGTAAAACCTAAAATAGAACGTTTTTTAAAAAGCTAATAACAAAAAAGAGCCATTGGCTCTTTTTTATTATTTAGTGTTTAGTTGCTAGCTAAATTGCGCCATTCAAAAAGGGTGCTGTTCGGCTTATTTTAGATTGAGCCACATCGGTAGGTTTACCTTGCGCCACTATTAACCCGCCTTCATCGCCCGCACCAGGGCCTATATCAATAACCCAATCACTATTACTGGCTACTTGCATATCGTGCTCAACCATAATGACGGTGTTGCCGGCATCAACGAGCCCATTTAATTGCGCCATTAACATGGCCACATCTTTAGGATGCAAGCCTGTGGTTGGTTCATCTAAAATATAGAGGGTATCGCCGCGTTGTGTGCGCTGTAACTCTGTGGCAAGTTTAATGCGCTGCGCTTCACCGCCCGAGAGTTCTGTAGCTGGTTGGCCTAAACGTAAGTAACCAAGTCCCACTTGTAGCAACGCATTTAGCGCGCGTAAAATAGCGGGTTCATCGGCAAAAAATGTATGCGCCGACTCAACTGTTAAATTAAGCACATCGGCAATGGTTTTATCCTTGTAAGTAACCTCAAGTGTTTTTTCGTTATAGCGTTTGCCGTTACACACAGGGCAAGGCGAATACACACTAGGTAAAAATAAAAGCTCTACGCTTACAAAACCAACACCTTCGCAGTTTTCGCAGCGACCTTTTTTTACGTTAAACGAAAAACGACCTGCATCGTACTTACGCGCTTTTGCCTCTTTGGTATTGGCAAACAGTTTACGAACATGATCGAATAACCCCGTGTAAGTTGCCAGGTTAGAGCGAGGTGTACGCCCAATCGCTTTTTGATCAACCGTAATAAGGCGTTTTATATGCTCAATGCCTTGAGTGATTTTACCCTCGGTTGTTATATCGAGCTCTTGGTCGAGCAATTCGGCTTCATCTGTAGGTATTTGTGGCAGCGATTTTTGCCCAAGTGCATCGTATACCAGCTCAACTAAAGCTTGGCTTACTAAACTCGATTTACCAGAGCCAGACACGCCCGTAACGCTTGTAATAACGCCCAGCGGAAATTCTACATCGAGTTTTTGTAAATTATTACGCTCAATACCGCTAAGCTTTAACCATGCTTTTGCGCTGCGTTGTGGTTTGTTACTTTGGCTTAAAAGCTTTTCATCATTTTTAAAAAGGTATTGGCTAGTGTGCGAGCTGGTCACTTTTTGCAAGCCTTCAACAGGGCCGCTATAAACAATATTACCGCCGTGAGTACCTGCATTTGGGCCTACATCAACCACCCAATCGGCGTGGCGAATAACACTTACGTCGTGCTCAACCACAAATACTGAGTTACCCGCTGCTATTAGCTCATCTAACGCGGCTAATAATGCTTGTGTATCTGCCGGGTGTAAACCTGCTGAAGGTTCATCTAATACATAAACCACCCCAAACAGTTTTGAGCGAATTTGCGTAGCAAGCCTTAGGCGCTGTAATTCACCAGGCGATAATGATGGGGTGGTGCGTTCAAGCGATAAATACCCTAAGCCAAGTTTGGTAAGTGCTTCAACTCGTTTAAGAATGTCGCTGGCTATACGCGTTGCTACTATGGCTTTTTCTGGGTTAGCAGCGTTGTTTTTAGGCTTTTTGTTAGCCGCAATACTAAGGGTTTGAGCCAGTTCACTTAATGTTAGCTGCGAGATTTCGCCAATATCAAGCCCAGCAAATTTAACCGATAGCGACTCTTTTTTCAGTTTTTTGCCATTACACCGTGGGCATGGTGATATTTGCATATACTGCGACACGCGCTTTTTAGTACGTGGGCTTTGAGTGCTCGCAAACGATTGTAAAACAAAACGTTTAGCGCTCGAGAATATACCCATGTAACTTGGGCTTTCTTCATTTTTAATAGCCGCTTGTGTTTGCTCAAGTGTGTACTCAGGAAATACCGGCACCGTAGGCGTATCGTCGGTAAATAAAATCCAATCGCGTGCTTTTTTAGGCAGAGTATTCCAAGGTTTATCAATATCGTAACCTAACGAGGTTAGTATGCGGCTTAGGTTTTTACCTTGCCATGCTGGTGGCCACGCGGCTATTGCGCGTTCTCTAATTGATTTAGTGGGGTCGGGCACTAGCAGCTCTTCGGTAACGTTAAATACACGGCCAATACCGTGGCATTCTGGGCACGCGCCTTGCGGGGTATTAGGCGAAAACGCATCGGCATAAAGTATACCTTGGCCTTTTGGGTATTCACCTGCGCGCGAGTACAACATACGTAGCGCGTTAGAAATAGTGGTTACACTGCCCACAGATGAGCGTACCGACGGCACACCCCGTTGTTGTTGCAGTGCAACAGCAGGTGGCAGCCCTTCAATTGAATCGACATCGGGCTCATCTACTTGATCTATTAATCTGCGTGCATAAGGCGAAACCGAATCAAGATATCGATGTTGCGATTCGGCAAATAATGTTCCAAAGGCTAGTGATGACTTACCCGAGCCCGATATACCGGTAAAAACAACAAGTGAATTACGGGGGAGATCTACATCCACATCTTTTAAGTTATGAACACGTGCGCCTCTTACTTGAATGCTGTGCTCAGGGTTTAATAAAGCCGATTGTGCATTATTAACCGCTTGGGGACTTTTAGGTGTGGTTGGCATGTAGTTTACTCCTGTTTAATAACCTTATGATTACGCGAGCTTTTCAAGGTATAAACCTTACAGTAGTCTCACTGAATGTGCGCTTATTCAAAATATACGTTAAATTATGATTATTGTGCGTTTACATAATAGGTAAAAACTGAGAGTATAAATTTTCAACGATTGTTTTTAAAAACACAATTTAATAAAGGGAAGTTGCACTGTGTTTAAAGCCTTAGTTTTGATTTTTATCGTGTTTTCATCGGCAGTCGCTGCCAACACCTCAAACACTCTTAATAATGTATTAAATGTTGATCGTGCTATACCCCGCAGTATTCATTTATCGTTTCCAAACGATAACAAAATAACGCCTAAAAAATCTGACTTCACAATTTTAAATTACGTTCTTATGAGCAATAACGAAGGCGAGCGCTGGGCAGTTATTACGCTAACTAATTTATCGTCAGGCAACCGCGAGCTCAATCAAGAACATTTATTAGCATTGTTTGCAGATGGCAGCAGATTAACGCCAATAGAATTTAAGCTCGGTTTTAAAGGTAGTGAAACACAATCAGTCACCGTCTCGTTTGCCGAGCATAAGTTTCCTATTTTAAGTGTGTATTCGAGTAACGAGCTGTAATTATTATTAGTGCGATCATGCTGCCTTAGGTTCTTGTTTTAAAGTTAAGGAATTACTATGAAATTTGAAGATGCGCAACAAAATATGAACCTTGCATATTTTGGTGGTGGAACGGGTGTATTAGTATCTGGCTTGGTTTGGTCTATAGCTGGCTTTGTCGCACTAATGCATTCAAATCAAGTAAGCATGCTTACACTGTTTTTTGGTGGCATGTTTATACATCCATTAGCTATGCTACTTTCAAAAGCACTTAAACGCTCTGGCAATCACGACCCTAAAAACCCATTAGGTAAATTGGCCTTAGAAAGCACTATTATTTTATTTGTTGGTTTGTTTTTAGCGTTTTACGTAGCAAAACTTCAAGCTGAATGGTTTTATCCAATAATGCTGATGATAATTGGTGTTCGCTATTTAATTTTTAACACTTTATATGGCATGAAAATCTATTGGATTTTAGGAGCTTTGCTTATGTTTTTTGGCATGATGTGTATTGTATTAAATGCCAATTTTGTAATTGGCGCATTTATTGGCGGGATAACCGAAATACTATTTGCGCTAGTGATATTTGCCCAATCTAAAGGGCTGGTTTTAAAAACAGAGTAACAAGCTCCAATAATAGCAAAATAGTGTGCTGTTGGCGGTGTTTGTCAAACTAGTTGTCGCGATCACTTCGTTATGCACTCTCCACTTTAACGGTTTCACGTTCAGGGTTTAGGTGCACTTCTTCTGGTAAATCACATTGCAAAAACGCCAGTAGATAAACCTTTTCAAAAATTTGCTTGGGAAAAGTAGTCTTTATTATAGCTAATTAATATTAGCTATAATTTTTTGGTTTTTTAGGCGCTTTGGAGCGACTGTGGATTAGCTTCCTAAGGCGGAAATGGGCATAAAGCGACTTGAAAATTCATCTCTAAATGAGTAGCCAGACCTATGATTTAATTCAAATGATACTATTTTAAAATTACACAAGTATCGTTTTTCTCTAGCCAAGTTCTAGTATTAAATTACGGAGCTTATCAGCTAGATCAGGTGACTTAATTAAAGCACCATGACAAGGAAGTAAAATTTTAGGCGGTGAAATTTCAATAAGTTGCATTACCGCGCTGGCAAAGACTTTTCGATCTTTAATACCAAAATTAGGAAATACTTTAACCATTTTTACAATGTCACATATTGGGCCTTCAGTATGTTTTTGGCCCGAAAAGGCATCCACAACATGCCAAATATAGCCAATCTGCGCTGACTCTATAAGCCAAACCTCACCATTTTTCAAACCACTGGGTTCTTCTAGGGTAAGTCCTTCTGGTAGTGCATTGGCTAGCGATGATAATTCTTTGAACGTTAGCCCTGTCCTGTCAGTCAAGCGTGCATGAGCACTCTCAGATGCCACTAAATGAGCTTTTGGGGTAGGCTTTTGAGTATTCTATCAAACCAGCATTATGGTAGGTATAGGGGCGAGTAGATATTGGACTTCGCCTAATTCGATTAGGCTATCTTTAGCCTCTTCACTGAGGCCTGACACTGGACTATATAAACAAACGCCACCTGTTCTCAGTTTAATAGCCGTGCATCTAAGGCTATTTTTGGTGGCGGTATATAATGTAGCAGAGCCATCAACTGCTTCAAACGTGGATAATTTAGCTGCCATCGGTACTTTCTTTGTCGTGGTCAAATTATAGTGTCAAATTATAGCGGTCAAATAAATCTGCTCATGGTTCCGTAGTCTACCCAATATAACGCTTAAGCATTTTTTCTATTTGACCACTAGCCCTATAATTAGTGTTTATTTAATAACTTTTTTATACCAATCGACAATACCTTCACCAATTTCGTGTGGATGCGACTCTTGTAGATAATGCTTTCCTTCACCTAAATCTACTGCAGTAATATTTTTCCACGTTTCAGCGATATGCTCACCTAATTCTCGATTAATAATTAGTCCTGGCTCTGCATAAAATAACAACTTAGGCACATCTGAATTTTTGTGGTATTCATTATATGAATTAACAATGTCAGTGGTAAATTTTGGGACGCCATCAAACGAAATTTGACCAGGCCACATAAGCAGTGGTTTACGGCTCTTTTCTTCCAAATAAGGCGCTCGGTAATGGTCCATTTCTTCTTGAGTTAATTCTCTGCCCGCCATCATGGGTAGCATAGCCTCAATAAAGAAGTTGTTTTTAACAATCATTTCATGCCCTTCTGCAGGGTCACGAAATTTTTTAAATAATGTTTCTGTCTCTTTAGTCGTATTTTTCCAATAAGAAACTTGAGACATAGCTTCAAAAAAAACAATCCCTTTTATATTTTCTCTATGCTGATTGGCATAGTTAAAACCTAAAGCAGAACCCCAATCTTGAATGACTATAATGATATTTTTTAAGGCTAACTTTTCAATAAACGCATCTAAATAGGTAATATGGTCTTCAAATGTATAGTCTATATCGGGCTTGTCAGACTTACCCATTCCAATAAGATCGGGAACAACTACACGACCTAACGGACTTACATGCGGAATGATGTTTCGCCATAAATAACTTGATGTAGGGTTTCCGTGTATGAGTAAAAAAGTATCTTTAGAACTTTTGTCTCCTTCATCGACATAATGCATTTTAGAATCTAATACAGCTTGAAATTTAGATTCAAAAGGAAACGCTGCTGATATTGGTTTGTTGTTTGACATATTTATTCCTTTTTAAATGTTTAAATTGAATTTTTGCGATTTAAAACTCTTGCTGCTTTTCTAATTTGCTTCAGTTTTTCCCGTTTTGTTTTATCCCATTTTTCTGTACCTGCACTATATCCATAAGCACATATTTTAGTTGCGTTTTCAAATAGAAATTCTTCCTGCTCTTTAGGGTATATATTTCCTATTTCTCTAAGTGTCCAACCCACTCCTTTTTCAACATAATAAGCGTGGTCAGAAATTAAAGGTGCTACCAAATCTATAAGTACTTGAAAAGGTAAATAGTGTTTTCTATGAGCGCTGTAATAAAGTAAACCCACTATGCTTTGTCTTCTATGCCATGGGTTTGTAGACGTATTCCATTTTTTATACGTTGGCAAAATTAATGCTGCATCATATTCTACTAATTGAGCATATATTTTTGAAATGCCATCGCTTGTTTCCCATCGATTAATTTTGTCTTGCCATAATTTAATCGTTGGCCAAGCGGCCAGCATTTCATCTTTGTTTTTAATATGCTCCTCCAAGAAATACAAACAAAACATTTCAGCTCTATACACTTTGGTGTTCGTCCAGATATAACTCCATATCGCTAGTTGTTCATAAAAAGACATGTGTTTAAAAGAAAAACCTCTTTCAAAAGCTTTTCTTTGTAAAGGAACGGTTTCACCTGCTTTAGAAGTGATTGTTTCTATTTCTTGAAGGTAGTTTTGCATATTATTTAAAACTCTAATATTAATAGCTTCTTTCGCTAATATATTATTTTATAGTGGTTAGCGAATCGTTGGTTATAAATTAATTGCTAGCGGTTAATGCCGAGCTAATTACTTCATTACCATGATAAAGTTCAAATATCTGGTTACTGACTTCGTCACGATTAATGTAATACTCTATTGATTTAGCGACATCTTCTCTGCTAATGAATAAATCATTCGTAGAAGTCGAACGCGTGGTTGTTATGAGCCCGTTGCCTTTATCATTAGTAAGGAGTCCCGGTCTAAGAATGGTGTAATTTAGGCCACTGGATAATAGGTACTGATCGGCAAAATACTTTGCCACCAAATAGGGTTTTATTTCTGATTCAAATTCGTCAGGGTCTTGTGCGCCTAAACCACTTACCATTACAAAATGTTGTATACCTTCCTTTAAAGAATAATCAACTGCTTTTTTTGCTGCCCATAAATCTATTAGAAGTGTTTTATCGTCGCCTGTATTACCGCCAGAACCTGCACTAAATACTACTTTATCGCAGTCCTTAAAAGCGTGTTCAAAATCAGTTTCAAGATCGCCAACAACAGCCTCTACACCCATATTTTCTAACTTCTCAGCTTTTTGTTTGCTACGAACCATTGCGACAACTGGGCGATCCTGATTGTGAAGCAACTCAACCACTATTTTACCAATCTGGCCATTAGCGCCAATAATGAGTGTTTTTTTCATTTTTTATACCTTTTAAAGCAACTGTTTCACGTTGACCTGCCAAACAAAATACAAAAAAGGCAGGATCAACTCACATTAGATTAGAAGTCTTGAATTGTTGGTCTGATAATAATTTCGTTAATATCGACATCATCTGGTTGTTCAATCGCATAGGCGACAGCTTTAGCAATAGATAACGCTGGAATAGCGACTTTATAAATATCTTGAACAAATTGAGAGGTGGCTTCATCCGAACTACCGAATTTTAATTCAGAATCAATTAAGCCAGGTGATAATAGCGTTGTACGTATATTGCCACCCACTTCCGCTCTCAATCCTTCTGTTATCGCTTTAACCGCAAATTTTGTACCGCTATAGACAGCCGAACCCGGTGAAACTTTATGTGCAGCAACGGAAGCGAGATTAATAAAGTGACCACTATTTTGTTTGGTAAACACGGGAAGTGCAGCGGCGATACCGTAAAGTACCCCTTTGATATTAATGTCGACCATGCGATCCCATTCATCAACCTTAACCTCAGCCATCGGAGCAATTGACATCAAGCCGGCATTATTGACCATGACATCTAAGCGTCCAAAAGTCTCAATCGCCTTGTCGACAAGCATTTTAACCTGATCGGATTTGGTGACATCCATCGTGACATATTCAGCTTCGCCACCCTCAGCACGAATATCATTTACGATAGCTGCTAGTTTTTCACTACGACGCGCACCCAATACGACTTTAGCACCTTTTTGAGCCAGAAAACGCGCAGTTGCTTCACCTAAACCACTGCTTGCACCCGTTATAACAATCACTTTATTTTCTATATTTGTATTCATTGGATATAGCCTATTTATTATTCATTTCTAAGTGAACAAGCGCTTTTTCTGCAATTTCAACACCGTATTCTTGAACAAAGTGTCCTGCTTCTGCAATTTTTAAGGGCTCAGGGCAGCCTTTAATAAAGCTTCTTAAGTACTCCATTGGGCCTTCGCCTAAAGCTGTATCTTTCATGCCTATCGCCATGAAACTTTGACCGTTCCAGTCTTTTGACCAAAACTCTCTTGCGCGTTTTCCGTGCTCAACACCATCCATCGTTGGCTCGACAGGCACCATGGCGGGAAAGCGTCTTACGCCTGCTTTATAGCTGTTGTCTGGAAATGGCGCATCGTAAGCTATAACATCCATCACAGATACGGCTGGCCCTGCGTCACAGGCAAATAAACCACCGACTGGTATTTCAGGGGCATTTGCGCAGAAATCTCGCCACTGATAAAACCCTTCAGGGGCGGTTTCACCCACCGATATTGCCGTGTTCATAACAATCAAATTTTTGAATCGATCTTGCATATCCATTGGGATTGTTAACCCTAGAATTCCGCCCCAGTCTTGACAGACCAACGTAATATTTTTCAGATCAAGGCGTTCAATTAATCGCATTAAACTATCACGGTGAAAATCAAAGGTATAAACCGATTCATCAACGGGTTTATCTGAACGACCAAAGCCAAACAAATCAGGCGCAACAACACGATGACCAGCGCCCGTAAATATAGGAAGCATTTTTCTATATAAGTAGCTCCATGAAGGCTCACCGTGTAAACATAAAAAAGTGTTTTCAGATGAGGAATCACCCTCGTCGATGTAGGCCATGCGTAAAGACTCAAAACCAGCTAAATCATCAATGTAGTTAGGTTGGTAAGGAAAGGCCGGTAATACAGAGAATCTTTCTTCTGGTGTTCTTAATGCTTTAATCGTCATAATATTTCTCCTGAAAAGTAGTTTATTTAAGTTAATGTTATCAATGCTAAAATTATTAATTTATAAGTTACTGAGTTTTGCCTAAAAATAGGGATTTAAAGGGCTGCTCGGATGCTCGCATACTGCCAATGATGTAAACAAAGGCGGTAATAAGATCCATGACAGAAATATAGACAAAGATCTTTGGTGCCAAGCCTAATGAAGCGGCATATGTAACAATGATAAAGCCGACCATTCTTACCAATCCGTTCCAAACAATAAGAGGGGCACGGGTTTTAATGTCTGAAGTAGCCCAAAGTAACGCAGCGCCCATAAGCATAAAAGATACGCCCAATACCACCGTGATAATTAACGTGTCTGCTTGAGGTGCCATCAGCGCTGAAATAATCATGCCTAGTGCGATTGGAAAGTTGAATAGAGCAGTAATTTGTACGAATTTTTTAAACATTTTTAGTTCACTTATTTTATACTTATGAAGCGATCGCTTCAGAATTGAGTTAATTGTGAAGCGATCACTTTATAATGTCAATAGGGCGAATTGACATTTTGAAGTGACTGCTTCAAAATAGAGTTAATTAATATTATTTTTAAGGGCCACAGAGTGAAAGCAGGACGAAAAAGAGCGTTTGATAAAGAAGTCGTTTTAGATAAAGCGATGCGGTTATTTTGGGCCAATGGGTTCTCGGGTACTTCTGTTGCTAATCTTTCTTCTGAACTTGGCATTAATACGTCGAGTTTGTACGGAACGTTTGTCAATAAAGAGCAATTGTTCAAAGATGCTTTGGCACATTATCAAAAACAATATGTAGAAGTTAACTACAGACACCTAGTAGAGCCCTCAGATGCAACATTAAAAGCGCGGTTACAAGCTTGTTTCTATGGACTTATTGAGCTATTCACCAGCGATGAAACGCCCCGTGGATGTTTGCTTGTAAAGAGTGTTAATGAATCAGATAGTGTTGCGTTTCCAGAAGATGCGGTTGTTTATATGAAGAAATTAGGAACAGAAACTCAGCAAACATTGACAGGTTTATTCGCGTCTGGCATTGCGAAGACGGATATGCCCCAAGGCCAAACAGCTCAAAAACTGACTAACTATCTTTTATCAGTAAGTTATGGGCTGGCTGTTCAAGCAAAAGTAGGTCTGGTTGAAGATGAATTAAAGTCAGTCCTTGATCATGCTTTGAATTCTATTTTTGGTTACTCTTAGTTCAATAATTTAGATTGTTGCATGCATTACAGAATCTATCTTTTAATTAGCCATAAAAAATCAGAATAGACACGATATTTATGAATAACACATTAAAATTTAAGCAATTTATCGTCGTTATGTTACTAACGAGTATTTGGATCCACGTTGCCGAGGTAGCAAGAGCTATTTTAGTCGCGTTTCCTATGATGGAGGCCTTCTATGCCGGAAAGTTAGTCGTTGGACCAATGGCTGTCAGTAATGCATTGATATGGGGAATATGGGACACGATACTGGCGAGTACCTTGGTATTTATTTACTGGTTGTGCGCTCAAAGCTTTGGTCAGAATGTAAAATCGATCGTTATATCAGCCACTGTTACTTGCATGGCAACGCTGGGTGTTTTTTGGATAGGGTCTGTAAACTCAGGATTAGGAACGTGGGAAATGGCAGTTACTTTGGTCCCAATCGCATGGTTTGAAATGCTTATTGGCGTATTTTTAGCCAGTAGGTTATATGCGCGTTATCGCTAAAATATAAAGCGAGCTCATATATTTATAAGTCCATATAATGGGCTCTATAGCCAATAGACTATACAAACGAAGATCGACAATATGAACTATAAAGAATTTAATGATTTCTGTCGCGCATTAGAAGCAACCTCATATGTGGTCCAATGGCATAACTCTCATGTATGGAAAGTCGGCGGAAAGGTTTTTGCTATCGGCGGATTGGGAGGAGGGTTGGGAGAAGGTGATAAACCAGCCTTTATTTTTAAAACATCTGAACTGAATTTTCATTTTCTCAGTGAAATACCTGGCTATAAGCCTGCACCGTATTTTGCTTCTCGTGGAATGAAATGGATACAACACTACGAAAGCAACGATGATACTGATAACGACTTATCATATTACCTTAAAGAGTCTTATCGGCTTGTTTCATTAGGCCTGACAAAGAAAAAACAAAAAGAGCTCGGTTTAAACCAAACCCCTTAAAATAGGTTTAGGTTTACACGTTGCACGGATACTCGTTAATTATCTCTTAGGAAAATATGATTAAAATTAAACACCCTCAAGAGCTAGCGCGTTTACGCCGCCTTGCCCTGTCAGCACAAGGTTTGCTACAAACACAAGCTTTTGGCAGTGGTTTGGCTGGTGCGTGTAATGCAATTAACCATATTGGTTACGTACAGATTGATGCTATTTCGGTGGTAGAGCGTGCTCATCATCATATTCTTAACTCTAGAGTACCTAATTTCAAACCCGCTATGACCAATCAGTTATTACTCAATAAAGACATTTTTGAGTACTGGTCTCACGCTGCCGCTTTTTTACCGATTAAAGATTTTCGCTTCTCATTACCTTACAAACACGCGATTAAAAATGGTCAAATTCATTGGCATAAAGAGCGTGATAGCAAGCTGATGCAAGAATTATTAACTCGCATACGTATCGACGGTCCGTTGCGATCTCGAGATTTAGAGTCAAATGCTACAAAGCGTGCAGGTTGGTGGGATTGGAAACCTGCGAAAAAGGCACTTGAACAGTTGTATATGGAAGGTGACCTGATGGTTAGTAACCGAGAAGGTTTCCAAAAAACGTATGATCTAACTGAACGGGTATTACCTTCTGAGGTAAACTTAAAAATGCCCAGTATGGATGAGTTGGCCACGCACATTGTCGATCAACAGTTCCGCTGCTTGGGGGTTACCTCACTTAAAGGCTTGACTTATTTACGTCGAGATAACGAATTGCGCAACGCAGTGAAAAACTTGGTAGATGAACGATTAGTGCAAAACATTTTACAACAAGTGCAAATGAGTAGCGGTGAAATATTGTTAGTGGAAACCGAGGCGATTGAACGGCCCCTTCCCCGTCTGAATAACCGAATGTTGATCCTTTCGCCATTCGATAATAGTGTCATTCAACGTGATCGGCTCAAGTTGCTTTTTCAATATAACTATCAACTAGAATGTTATGTTCCTGCAGTGAAACGACAGTATGGTTACTTTTGCTTACCGCTACTTTATCGCGGTGAATTTGTTGGTCGTATGGATTGTAAAGTGCATAGAAAAACATCTCATTTAGAGATTAAATCACTACATTTTGAGCAACATAACTTTGAGCAGCATAACTTTGATCAAGCGTCAGTCATTACTGCCTTTGTAGACGCCATTATACCATTTTGTAGTTTTCAGAAATGTGACTCCGTTTCTTTAATTGAAGTCTACCCGAAACCGTTAAATGAAAAGTTACAAAGTGCATTAAAATCTATTATTAACGTTAATATAGGTCCCATAATATGAGTGCGCTGTTTGTCCTTGTTGTAAATCAACGTCTATCAAGGTTATAAGTGCAGTAACACTTTGTTCGTTTGACTCATTTACACTTTTAATCAAGCAGTGATAATAGGGTCGCGTCTTGCCTTTTGCCACTTTCAGTTTATGGCACTTTCTGGCCACTCGACAACATAAACGCGGTAAGTCGTGTTGTTGCTAGTCAATTCATCATTTTTGTCGGATGACGTGGCTTCGCCACTTATCCGACCTACGTCAAAAGGTAGGTTGGTTAAGCCGAAGGCGCCACCCAACAGAGTTTCAGATTTACGCCTTGAAGGTTCGCTATTGGCACTCTCTATTCACTCGACAACATAAAATATTGATAATAATTGGCCAGGTGTTTTACTGTGTCGGATGGCGCTTCGCTTATCCGACCTACACTTGCACAAGCGGGTTATTCTTGGTTCACACACCTAACTCCTAAGCTATAAAACCTTTACTCAAAACTGATATTTTGCTTTAAAAAGTAATCTTCAATTTCATCAGTATTCGGCTTAAACGCTTTCCAGCGGCCAATTGCTTTATTGTTAAGTGGTTGGCGTACTTGCACCTTGCTTGCGGTAGAAACCGGTGCGGTGTTTAAGTGAAAGTCTATACACTGTTCTTGCCATTCGAGGTTACAAAAGCTCACTAAGTCTTTTATTTGCTGCTCGGGCTGTGCGACTAACTCTTCGTATTTTACTAATTTTATATTGCTGTGCAGGGCGCTAAAGTGCTGCATTAGTTTGTAAAAACGGCTGTAAAATTTAGCGGTGTCGAGTAAATCGAGCGAGTACGCGTAGTAGGGGTTATTAATGGTGAATAACTGGCGATAGTTGCCAATACAGGTGTCCATTGGGTCGCGCAGCATACAAATTATTTTGGCGTTTGGCAGTGCTTTGGTTATTAAGTCGATATAAAAAAAGTTAAACGGGAGTTTATCTATAAAGTGCTTATGGCTGCCTGTTATTACGCGTGTTGCGTTTAAATAGGTTGACCCAAGTTGATTAAAATCAAGCTCGTAGGCTTTACTGAGCGTTTGAGTGTCGAGCACGTGAGGTGTTTGTGTTTGGCTTAGCTTTTTAACGCTTAGGCCAAAGTCTTGTAATTCACCGGCTGATTGCACGTCGCTGTGGCTCGATAAAATACGCTCAACTAATGTGGTGCCAGAGCGGGGCATACCTAATACAAAAATAGGTTCGGCCGTTGGGTTACCCTGTGTTAGCGCTTGTGTGTGCTGTTCACTTAAGCGTTTAATATGTTCAAATAACTCAGTTGAGCTTTTATGATCAAACGGCTGCACAGCACGTTTTGCTACTTTACCTTGCTCTAACGCGTTAAAAGCCTCTGAATATTCACCAGTATCTTGATACTCTTTTGCGAGTGCATGGCCTATATGCAATTTTGCATCGGGGTGTGTTACTTGCTCAAACACGTTTTTTAAGCGTTCAATATGGTTGTTTTGCTTACTTACTTTAGTTAAATCACTTAATGCAAAATGACTTTGATGATGCAGCGGGTTAAGCGCTATGGCATTTTCAAAAGCGTGTTGGGCTTTATCAAATAGCCCTAAAAACTTAGCGCTTACACCGTAGTTATAATAAAACGGGGATTGAGCTTTGTTAGCCGCTGTAGCCAGTTTAATAGCGCGCTCAAAGTAGTTAAGTGCGTGTTCGTGAATGCCGGCTTGTGTAAGGGCTACGCCGAATGTGTCGGCATCAAGTGCTTTAGTTATTTGCTTTAATGGCACCGATAGTGCGGTGTTTTTTGCTTTTTGTAATTCGCCAGTAAGTGCATAACATTTAGCAAGTTGCGCAGTGTATTCAATGCTTTGGCCAAGCGTTAGGGCTTTTTCGATTAGCTTTATGGCTTTGTGTATTTGCCCAACCGTTAAATTAACCATGGCCAGCAAAAAGTACCCATCGGCAAAGTCGGGCTTTTGTGTAACTAACTCAACTAAGGCTTTATGGGCTTGTTCTATTTTACCTTGGTTTAGGAAGTGGATAGCGCTTTGATGAAGTTGCTTTAAATTTGGCTGCATGGTTTTTGGTAATTATTATTTTGTAAAAGAAAATAAAAAGGCTCAAATAAATTTGAGCCTTAAAACATTGTTTAAAAATTACTATAAATTATATTTCAAATTTGTAGTTAAATTTAACACCTACCGTAAGCGGGCGATTAATGTAATGGCCGTAGTTACGTTGTATGTCGGCGCCATTAGCTGATGTTATATCTGCATCTGAGCGACGAACGGATGTAACCGCGTATTTGTTGAATAGGTTATCAACATATAGCGTAGTTGACCATGCATCAGCCGTTAATTTAGCTGATATATTACTCAAACTGTAACCTGGTAGTGTTTCGCCGTTATCACGAAGTCCTACTCTTGAAAGCACGTCGCTTTGCGCGGTTAAACCGTAGTTAATATCAAGCGTTTTGTCGTTAAACACGTCTGTTTGATAGTTTACACCCATCGAAAATTGGTTTTCAGGCGAACCTGGCAAACGGTCGCCGTCTTCTGCGCCACCGGTACCATCGGCATTAAACAAAAATGGTGCGTCTGATGTTAGTTCTGCTTTTGTGTAAGCGTACGTAGCGTAAACCGAAAACGAGTCAGATAAAATAGCGCGGGTTGAAATTTCTACCCCTTTTGCATTAGCGCTACCTGCGTTTGAAAGGTACGTTAATTGACCTATATCTGTAGCGCCCGTAATTTGTGCATCATCCCAATCTACGTTAAATAACGCGGCGTTAAAGTGTAGTTGGCTTCTAAACCATGTACTTTTAAAGCCTAGCTCGTAGTTTGTTGTGGTGTCGGCTTCATACAATAATTCGTCAGGTTTACCACAACCTGTTTGTTGATCCTCAATAATTGGATCAGGGCAAGACACTAACCCATTTGAGCCGCCAATTCTAAAGCCTTCACTTACTGTTACATAACCCATTACTGAGTCAGTGAACTGGTATTTAGCATTAAATTTAAATAAGTTACCGTTATCGCCTGCTTCGTCTTTTTCGTATGCAACGGTGGTTACATCAGGATCTACTCCACCATACAATGTATTTGCTAGCGGGAAGTCAAAAGCCGCTTGCGACTCTATATCGTATTTGTAAAAACGGGCACCAATGGTCACATCTAATTTGTCGGTAACTTGGTAGCCAACTTCACCAAATAGTGCAGACTCAGTGACGGTACTTTTTGTAAGCTCTAAGTATTCTAATGAGTCAGGTCTTAGCTGCTCGCCACCAAAGTTATCGATAGCGAATTGGTCAAACCCAGGCGTAAACTCTCGGCTTGACGCTTCGGTTTCTGTTTTGTTGTAAAAGCCACCCACAATCCAGTTAAAGTCGCTGTCGCCTTGCGACACTAAGCGAATTTCTTGAGTGAAGGTATCTTCTTCGTCAATTTCACGGGTAAACGTTGAAAACGAAGGAAACTCTTCATAACCGTAATCAAGACGAATAAGTAAGTCTGTTTGGTCGCGTTGGCCGTCGGCATCAAAGCTCGAAATACCGGTTGCTGATACGAGCTCTGCAAAACCTAGGTCGGCTTTTAGTTCAAGGCTTAGTAATTGATCTTTTTTCTCGCGAGGCTCTTCAAAGCGATAAGCCGATTCGTATTTACCTATTACGTCGCTTAAGCCGTTGTTTGCATTAAGGCTGTTGTAATGAACAATCGAGCGACCTTCGCTGTCTTGGTTTTGGTAAAAGTAGTTAAGCGTACCTTCAAACGATTCATTTGGTTTAAAGCGAACAGAAATACGACCAGTAGTGGTGGTTTCGCCGTTGGCGTCTTTTACATTTTTAAGGTTGTTATTAACTGCTGAGCTATCGCTCCAATCTGGATCTGGCAACGATACGCCTGGCTCGCGTACTACGTAACCGTAATCGATAAAACCTGGATCTTCATATACGTTTAAGCTGGCGCGTACTGCTAATTTATCTTCGATAATAGGAAGGTTAAATATAAAACCGCCTTCGCCACCTAAAGAGTCACTTTCTTTTGTTTGAAATAGGTCGCCGTATACTTCAAGCGATGTAAAATCAAGCTCAGGCTGTTTAAGCATGTAGCGAATTGCACCGCCTAATGTGCCTGCACCATAAAGGGTGCCTTGTGGCCCAATTAATACTTCAACACGCTCAATATCTACTAGGCGCATATCTACCGAAACAGGAATTTCGTTAATGTAAGTAGATACTGTGCCGCCATCTGATGATGGACCAGATGAATTAGTATTTAAACCACGAACAATAATAGGCGAGCCTGAGCGGCCACCTTGATCAGTAATTGTTAAACCAGGTACCCAGCGTGCTACATCCGCAAGCTCATTGATATTTTGATCTTTCATAATATCTGCATCAAGGGCTGTAATATTTAGCGGTGCATTTTGCACAGAGCCGCTGCGCCTTGTTGCTGTAACTTCGATTACTTCGAGTGATTTGTTTTTAGCTGCAACTTCTTCTTGAGCAAGTGCGGCATTAGGCAATAAAAATACGCTAGAAACAGCGCTCGAAATAGCCAAGGTTAACAAGCTTGGTTTAAACATAAAAAGTGATCCCCAGTTCAAATGTTTTACATTAGTAAATTAAGTTAAGCAGTTTATCAGGGAGTGAAGTAGCTTGGAATATCTAAATTGAATTTTAATTCACTTTTGTAGAATAAATATGGTTTGTATGTGGGGTTTTTATTTAGTTAATAGGCAATATAAGCAATAGCTTAGTGCTATTAGGTACAGTTAGGTTAAAAATCACACCCTTGTTTAAAGGTAAATAGTCATTCATTTTTTAAAGATGGCTTTATGACGCGCTCGTTAAACAAATTATTACATTAAAATTGATAGTTTATAATGTCATTAGTTATGCTTTTATCAGCACTATTAAAGTGTGTTTTTATCCCCATTAAGAGTGGTAGTCGTATTTATAAGTAACTGTGTAAGTTATTGAGTGAGCGTGTTTGATTGCCGCTTCGTATACTCTTTTTTGTTTTGTCCGCACTTTTTTGTGCGTGTTTTTAAGGATTAACAATGAGCCAACTATTTTCGCCTTTATCACTTGGGCAAGTAACGTTAGATAACCGTATTATTATTGCACCCATGTGCCAGTACTCAGCAAACAATGGCGCTGCTAGCGATTGGCACACTATTCATTTGGGCCAATTGAGTTTGAGTGGTGCAGGATTGCTAATTTTAGAAGCAACAGCAGTAAACCCAGAAGGGCGTATTAGCTACGGCGATTTAGGGCTTTGGAATAACGAAACCCAGCAAGCCCTGGGCAAAAGCCTAAAAGCAGTAAGACAATATAGCCCTATGCCTATTGGTATTCAGTTGGCGCATGCTGGGCGCAAAGCATCAACTGAAAAACCATGGGACGGTGGCGATGCTATTGCACCTGATGACGTTAATGGCTGGCAAACGCTTGCACCTTCGGCAGTTGCGTACGACGATAGCAGCCCAGTGCCAAAAGCAATGAGCCAATCTGACATAGATTCACTAATTAAAGATTTTGTAAGTGCAGCTAAACGCGCTGATGAACTCGGCCTTGATTTAATCGAGCTACATGGTGCGCACGGTTACCTGTTACACCAGTTTTTGTCGCCACTTTCAAACAAGCGCGATGACAACTACGGTGGTAGCCTAGAAAACAGAATGCGTTTATTGCTTGATGTGTTTAAAGCGGTAAGAGCGGTATTTCCTAGTGAAAAAGCGGTAGGTGTGCGTATTTCGGCAACTGATTGGGTTGAAGGCGGCTGGGATTTAGATCAATCGATAGTGCTTAGTAAAGCGCTTGATGAACTCGGCTGTGACTTTATTCATGTAAGTACTGCGGGTTTAAGTCCTGAGCAACAAATACCAGTAAAACCTAATTTTCAGGTACCGTTTGCAACAGCTATTAAAGAAGCTGTGAATATGCCTGTTATAGCGGTGGGTTTAATTACTGAGGCGCAACAAGCCGAGGATATTATTAGTGAGCAGCAAGCCGATGGTGTAGCGCTGGCGCGTGGCATTTTATATAACCCGCATTGGCCGTGGCATGCAGCTGCAGAGCTTGGCGCTACAGTAACTGCACCTAAACAGTATTTACGCTCAAGCCCACATGGGCAGCCATCACCAATTAAGTAAAACGAAGTTTTTTGTAAAAACCCAACCCGCGTTTGCTGGTTGGGTTTTATTATTTTTATAAAGTAGAGACACACATGACCCAACCAGGCGTTTCACCACAACCACTTAGCAATACTCTCGTTACTATTATTGCTTTGTGTTGCGGTCTTATTGTTGCCAATATTTACTACGCTCAACCTATTATTGAGTTGCTTGCCCCTGAAGTTGGATTAAGTGCGCACAGTGCTAGCCTTATCGTATCGCTTACACAAATAGGCTACGCTTTGGGGTTGTTTTTTTTAGTGCCATTAGCTGACTTAATTGAAAATAAGCGTTTAATGCTTATTACTTTAGCTGTGTCGTTTTTGAGTTTGGTGGGTACGGCACTTGCTGATTCACCTAATGTAATGCTTATTTTATGTTTAATGATAGGTATGAGCTCGGTTTCTGTTCAGGTGCTTATTCCGCTTGCTGCGCATTTATCGTCTGACGAGAAGCGCGGACAGGTTCTTGGCAATATTATGGCGGGTCTCCTGCTAGGTATTTTGCTGGCAAGACCTATATCGAGTTTAATAGCCGATCACTTTGGTTGGCGTGCTGTATTTTACTTTGCAGCAGGGTGTATGGTGTTTATTGCAGGCGTAATTTATTTTGCTATTCCAAGCAGGCAACCTACCCATAAAACAACGTATTTTAAGTTATTAAAATCGCTTAAACAGTTAATGATTAGCCAACCAGTGCTGCGCCAACGTTCACTTTTTCAAGCATTAATGTTTGCATCGTTCAGTTTATTTTGGACGAGCGTACCGGTTGTGCTTGCCCGTGAGTATGGTTTATCGCAATCAGAAATAGCACTGTTTGCACTTGTCGGTGCGGCAGGTGCTATAGCAGCCCCTATTGTTGGGCGTTTGGCCGACAAAGGCTATACACATCAGGTCTCTTTACTTGCAAAAGTTATAGCAGCTGGTTGCTTTTTACCCAGTTTGTTTGATTTACCTTACGGGATAGTAATTTTAGCGTTAACGGGTGTGTTTATTGATTTTGCTGTGCAAGCCAATATGGTACTTGGGCAACGCGCAGTTTACGTACTAGAGCCACAAAGCCGAGCACGTTTAAACGCTATTTACATGACCAGTATATTTGTAGGTGGTGCAGTGGGGTCGCTTATTGCCAGCCCGTTATATGAAGCAGGTGGTTGGACAGGTATTGCCCTGGTTGCTACGGGTATGCCGCTTATTTCGTTGATTGGGTATTTGGTTACAACTAACAAGCAAAGTAAGGCGGTAAGCTAATTACGTTGCTACAAAAAAGCCACTGCTTACGCGGTGGCTTTATTTTTTAGAATTAGTCGATTACAGTTTTTATTTAAGCAACCTGTTTTTTTGCGTTTGAAAACGAGCTACCAACAGATGCAACTATCACAAGTAAAATAGCTAGCCACTGCCATAAAGTAAGTAACTCACTTAAAATAATAAACCCTGCGAGCGAAGCTATTGCAGGCTCTAAACTCATCATTACGCTAAACCCTTGTGAAGGCATGTTACGCAGTGCAACCATTTCAAGTGTGTAAGGCAGTGCGCTTGATAAAATAGCAATACCAATACCCAGTGGGATAATTTCCCACGTAAACGCGGCGCTTTGCATAATGCCGCCGTATGGTACTAGCACTATAGCGGCAACGGTCATACCCAATGCGACAGTTGCTCCACCAGAGCTTTGTGTGCCCGTTTTTTTACCAAATAATATATAACCTGCCCAACATGCACCGGCACCAAGCGCAAGCGCTACACCCAATGGATCAAGGCTGTCTTGGCCGCTCATATCAGGAAGCAGAAGCAAAATACCGGCAATAGCACAGGCAACCCAAAATAAGTCACGTTTGCGGCGTGATGAAAATAAGGCAACAGCAAGCGGGCCTGTAAATTCAAGCGCTACACCAATGCCTAGTGGAATGCGTTCAATGGCGTAATAAAA
The DNA here is from genome assembly GCF_015864285.1 of Pseudoalteromonas sp. NZS100_1. Lineage (NCBI taxonomy): Bacteria > Pseudomonadati > Pseudomonadota > Gammaproteobacteria > Alteromonadales > Pseudoalteromonadaceae > Pseudoalteromonas > Pseudoalteromonas sp. NZS100_1. The sequence continues at coordinate 7,943 of NZ_JADYXN010000014.1, read as the reverse complement.
CAAAATGTTCATGCCGCCTAAACTTAAACCATACACAATTATAGGAATACGATTACCAGAAGTAGGTAAGTGTTTCCAAGGTTTAAACACTAAGCAAAGTATAAAGGCAGAAAAACCAAGCCTAAGGGCAGTTGTACCTTCAGGACCAACAATAGGAAAAAGCTGTTTTGCAAATGACGCGCCCGTTTGAATGGTCATCATAGCAAGCAGTACACACACTATAGCCAGTAAATAACTTTTTGAAGATGCTTGCATTTTAATCCTTGAGTTGAGTAACTCTATCAATTAGTTATGTAATGCAGGGAGTATAAAAGCTAAACCCGCCCGATATTAATGGCGGCATAGTATCTTTTTTTAAATTTATAGGTAAGTGTTTGCGACCAAAAATAGCGCAATTAAAAGTATATTAAATAGGGCGGGTAAATAAAGTAAGAGGTAAAGTTAGCAAACAGGCGTTTGCTAACTTTAATCAGTTGGTTAAAATGCCTTAGTGGGCACTTTTATTAACTAAGCCATCAAGCGAGTAGAGGCCTCGTTTTTCATCATTTTTGCGTTTAATTTCTTCAAGTGCGCGCGATTCTACGGCATCAAATAAAGCATTAATTAAGCGGTTAAAATGTTTGTGCATTGCGGTGCGCGCTGCATTTGCATCATGCGACTTTAGGGCTGTATAAATAGCGGTGTGTTCGTCCATAACGCACTCGTTATTGTTTTTACACACACTGCCATAGTCAGCAACAATTTGTGGGTTTGTTAAACGTAAATCCCACAAGTTAGACACTGCAAATTCAAGTGCTTTATTGCGCGTTGCTCTAGCTATAATTTCGTGGAACTCACGGTCGGCTTGCTCAACATAAAGGCCTTTTTCCATGGCAATTAATGTTTTATTTAGTTGCTCTAGTTCTTCTTCTGTAATGCTTTGAGCAGCTAAAGCGGCAATTTCGCCTTCAATTAATGCGCGAGCTTGAGTAAGTTCAAATGCACTGATCTCTTTTGATTTTATAGATGCATTTTTTTGTTCTACTACGTAAACACCAGAGCCGGTTTTAACTTCAACTCGGCCACGTACTTCTAATGCGATAATAGCTTCTCTAATGGTAGGGCGACTTACATCAAACATTTCTGCAAGTTCACGTTCAGGTGGTAAACGACTCCCAGCAGAAAATTCGCCTTGATTTATTAAAGACTCAATTTTATCAACTATGCGCCAAAATAAGCGACGATTACCCATACTTTACCTTCATTACCTTAAGGAATAATGGCCTCTGGGGCCTAAAAGTCAAAACCAACTGTTAATACTAGAGGTTACCTCAAAATTCACTATTATGTCAAAATTCTAACGCGATGTTATGGTTAAAAACCACTATACACCAATGGTTGTATTGTTGTATTACCAATTTAGTTTAAAATAATGCAATTGGCTAGCTTGATTGGTAATGTTTTTATGTGTTAGGTTAGTTTTAAGGTTATTGAATAATAAATATTGGTAATAAACCGATTTTGGGTTGTTAGTGTTAAGTTTGTTGTAGAAGTATTTGATTGCCCATGGATGGGGATCGCTATTTTTAAATGTGTTTGTAAAGTGTGTTTTGTAAAATGTGTCGTTGTACGAGAGCTATTTAAGCTTTCTTCTGGGCGTTAACTGTCGTTGGTTAACGCCCATATTTTATTTAGTTAGTCGTTAGGGTACACAACCCCAAGCTGTTTGCGAGCTTCATCAAGTACGCTCATTACGTTACTGGCTAAAATATGTGTATTAACGGGTGACTCAAGAATATTTTGCTTCACTAACGCCATAAAATGTTCAACTTCGTATTTCATAAAGTGCTCATCAAACGGCTGGGACATAACCTCTACCTCACCATTATTAGCAATAAACTCCACCTTTTTGAGTTGCGATACGGCTTCTATTCGTATGCGTCCAAGCTCGCCTTGTATTTCGGTTATGTTGTCGCCTTGCGATATTTTAGAGTAGCTAATAACGGCTTGTTTATCAGCGTAGTTTAGTAATACATCGCCCGCACCATCTACACCTGTATCAAGTAATACGCCACTGGCACTTACGCTTTGCGGCGCTCCCCAAAGTGCAATTAATAAATACAGTGGGTAAATCCCTAAATCAACTAAAGCACCATTAGCAAACTCGGGTAAAAACGTATTTGGACGCTCGCCATTTTTATATTTATCGTAACGCGATGAATATTGACTGTACTGGCCAATATATTTACGTGGTGTGCCAATTTTTACCATTGCCTGTTGCAGCCGTGCAAAGTTAGGTAAGTGAGTGGTCATCATGGCTTCCATGTAAAGGCGCTGATGTTTTTTTGCTGTAGCTATAATGCTTGCAAGCTCTTTAGAATTGGCTGCTGATGGTTTTTCGCCAAGGACATGTTTACCCGCTTCTAGGCACATAACGGCATATTGTTTGTGTAAGCTGTTAGGGGCGGCTATGTAGACAGCATCAACATTTTGATCTTGGCATACTTGCTCGATTGAGGTGAAAATTTTTGCTTGTGCATTTTGTGGGTGTTTGGCTAAAAATGCTTCGCCGCTTGATACTGCGCGCGAGCACACACCATATAAATTAAAATCGTTTAACGTATTTGCAGCGGCTAACAGTGTGTCGCTAATAAAATTGGTGCCAACAATAACAAAGTTCATGCTCACTCCTTAGCTTAAATAAAAAATAATAAGAGCGTTTAGTTTAACATTTTTTTAGTCCTATATGCTCGAGGAGAGCACCCAAACCAGCGTTTAACATTAACACTTAGCGTTGCTTGCTCCTGATACCCTAAAAGCTCAGATATGGTTGAGATTGTAAATTGGTTTTGCGCTAAATAGTGTGCAGCTAAAGCGCGACGAGTGGCATCTTTAAGTTTTACAAAACTCGTATTATGTTTGATAAGTTCTCGATGCAGAGTACGCGGGTGCATACCCAGCGCAGCTGAAATAGTTTGGTTACTACATTGATAAATAGGAAGCATAGGCCTAATTAGTGCACTAACTTGGTTGGGCAATGGTTGTGTGTGTTCTTTGTTTTTTGCCAAGAAGCTTAGCGCCGCTTGTACTTTATTTAGTTCAGGGTGATCAAGCTCAAGAGTTAAATCACTTTTTGAGATTACAATACCAGCGCTGTTGCGATGCTCTATAACGTTACAACCAAAGTAAGTGTTATAGGCACGAGTATTAGTACTTAATTTTTTTGGCAAAAATATATTAATTGGTTTGCAGCGGTTATTACTCAGCTTTTTAATAACAGCCAATGCTAAACCAATGGTTAGCTCAATCACTTGGTTGATGTTCGGTAATGGTTTTAAATTAATTTCGAATGATAAAAACAAGCTTTTATCATTCTCTAAAGGGTGCGAGTTTAAGCTAAGTGCAGGGCTGTGCAAGTGAAGGTATTTAATAACCCAATTAAGTGCATCACCTAAATTAGTACTACTTTTGGCAGCTATTGCAATATGTCCTAAAATATCAAAATTTTGTCTACTAGCGAGCTTAAGGCCAAAACTAGAGCAATTGAACTTACAAGCACAGTATTCTAAAAGCTCAGCGTAATCTCGATAAGGTAAATAGTGGTTGTCGAGATTTTTAAAGTCAACGTTACTAATATTACAGTTTTGCATTATTTCATGCGGATCGCCGCCAAATTCGCTAATTAGGGTATCTATACCTTGTAATGACGTGGCTCTGATTAGGCTGCTCATGGTTAACCTCAAATAAACGATGTCTAAAAATATCAAGTTTTGTTGAATTTTTCTATGCACTATTACTGCAAAAGCCGTTTAAAACTTTTATTAAGGTACACCATGAACAATACAACATTTGATTACATTGTGATTGGCGCAGGCAGTGGTGGCTGCGTGATGGCATCGCGCTTGTCTGAAGATAAAAATGTAAGTGTGTGCTTAATTGAAGCAGGCGGCAGCGATAAAAGCGCATTTGTACAAATGCCAGCTGGCATAGCAGCGAGTGTGCCTTATGGCATAAATAGTTGGCATTACAATACAGTACCTCAAAAAGAGTTAAATAATCGGTGTGGTTTTGTGCCGCGAGGCAAAGTGCTGGGTGGGTCGAGCTCTACTAATGCGATGGTTTATATTCGCGGTACTCAATACGATTACGACCAGTGGGCACAGCTTGGTAATACCGGCTGGGATTTTAATAGTTTACTCCCGTATTTTATTAAAGCTGAAAACAATAAAACCTTTATAAATAATGAGCTGCATGGCACTGATGGCCCCTTACATGTGCAAGAACTTAATAACCCAAGTGCAATTAACCAGTGTTTTTTAAACGGCTGTAAAGAGCAGGGCGTTAATTTAAGCGACGATATTAATGGTGCAGAGCAGCAAGGTGCACGGCTTTCACAAGTGACTCAGCATAATGGCGAGCGTTGTAGCGCCGCTAAAGCGTATTTAACACCTAACTTAAATAGAGCTAACTTAACGGTACTGACTAAAAGTCACGTTAATAAAATTATAATTAATGATAAAAGCGCCCAAGGTGTGCAAATAGAAAAAAACGGCAAAGTAATAGATTTACTTGCTAATAAAGAAGTGATTTTGAGCGCCGGTGCTATTAATTCACCGCAGGTATTAATGCTTTCGGGTATTGGCCCTAAAGCTCAGTTAAGCGCTCATAATATTAAAGCTCAACACGTACTAGAAGGTGTGGGTGCTAATTTACAAGATCACTTAACGGTAGTGCCGCTTTATAAATCAAAAACAAACAAGGGTACCTTTGGTATAAGCCCACTTGGTATTGCGAGCATTTTTAAAGGCTGCGTTAACTGGTTTAGTAAGCGAGAGGGGCGATTAACAAGTAATTTTGCAGAGTCGCATGCGTTTATTAAGCTATTTGAAGATTCGCCTGCATCTGACGTACAGCTAGAATTTGTTATAGGGCTGGTGGACGATCATAGTCGTAAATTACATACTGGGCATGGTTACAGTATACACAGCAGTATTATGCGCCCTAAAAGCCGAGGAACTATTACATTAGCTGACAGCAACCCACGTAGTGCTCCACTTATTGATCCTAACTACTTAAGCCACCCAGACGACATAGTTGCAATGCTTGCTGGCCTTAAAAAAACACTCGCTATTATGCAAAGCAAAGCCTTTGATACTATACGCGGTAAAATGGTCTATCCGCTTGATATAAATAATGATGATCAGTTAATTGAGTTTATACGCCAAACTGCAGATACCGAATATCACCCGGTTGGTACATGTAAAATGGGGCAAGACTCAATGGCGGTGGTCGATACTAATTTGCGAGTACACGGGGTAAGTAACTTACGCGTAGTGGATGCGTCGATTATGCCTTCCATTGTTACCGGCAACACAAATGCACCGGTAATTGCGATTGCTGAAAAAGCAGCTGATTTAATTAAACGCGGCAACGTTTAATTATTAAAGATACTTAGCTATAAAATTCGTTTAACCATTGTTGCCAATCGCTTTCAAGGTGCAGCATTTGCTGATGCTTTTTAGCGTTTAGGTGCTTGGTTTCGTCCTCGCTTGCCATGTAAGGTCCAACGCGACAAAGCGGGCAGTGGTTAGGTGTTAAATATGCTGGCTTTGTAAGGCGTGAGTTTAATTCACTAGTGTGTGTATCAATACCTTTTGGGCTGAAAACGTAAGTAATACCGCTGGTGTCTTTTACGTGTTTATCGCGGTCAACATTACGAATTTTATAACCTTCAAAATGATTAATATCAAACGGGGTTTGACCTAAATAATCAGCGGTTAAACCATTATTTAAACTGCCTTCAATATTCCACTCACGATACGGCTTTACATCTTTAGAGGTTATGTAACAAAGCATTGGGCCATCAGGGCTCAGCGCATATTCGTTAGCGTATTTAATAAACTGGTGCAGTAAAGCGCGGTTTAGTACATTCATACTGGTTTGGCGAGTGTTGTTTTCAAATGCTTCACGGCCAACAAACGCAGGTATAAGCGGAAACTGAAAAATAACCACATCAAAGCTGTGCTGATTTGCACTTAGAGTTTGCCAACACGCAGGGTTTGTTACATCAAAGCTATTAAGTACGGCAACGTTTTGCGCTTTTAAATCGTTAAGCGCATTGTCTTGGTACTTTTGCTCAATAGTAATTGCATCATCGTAGGTAGAGGCCACTAATATGTGCGGCTTTACGTTGTTATGTATGGCGCTCGAAAATGATAAGTCGCCATCGCCAACAGTGAGTATTCGCCAACCAGGATCTAAATACATAAATTAAAGCGGTTTAGTTGGTGTGTTATCAGCATCAGGCGTACTTTTTTGAGACTGTGCTGCAAGTAAACGATGAAACGCAAGTCTGGTTTTTAATCCTTCGATTGCGATTTGTTTAATAATAAGATTAAAGGTAATTAAAATGGCAAAGGCAATATGAATAGGCCCGTGGGTAAATCCTGCATTTGTATCGTAAAGCATTAAACCGAATAGCAAAAATAAGACGACTAAGAAAATTTCGAGTAATTGACTTGAATAAAAACTCAAACGACCTTCACTTTTATGATCTTTTTTTATGCGGATAGCACAAAAAAATGGGATCACTTTGATTTTAAATGCCGCGTTTTTTTCTACGTAGTTTTCGCCAAGTTCATCAAGTTGTTTTCGTAATTGGTCAATCATGGTGTGTCCTCAAATAGCAGTGCGCGGATATTACCTTATTACCACGCAATATTTAAGTTTACAGCTGTTATTTAACCTGAACTCTAGGGCCTGTTTATCTTTCGAGGTTAAATTTGCAGCAGACTGTTTGGTATTTAGGCAAGGCAAAGCCTATGTAGTGTGGTTATTCCCCATAAATAGGCGATAACGCAGCATAAATGCCAAACATGCGCTGCCCGAAGGGTTCTGCCTAGGGGCAATTTACTCTTTGTTGCTCGGTTTTTACTTAGCCCACTAGGTTACAAACCTCACGCCGCGATTAAATCGCCCCTAGATTGAACAAATTTTAATCCTGAAAGGTCAATAGGCCTTAGTTAAGAGATTTGCTAACTCGTTGAATTGTAGTGATATTTGAATTTATTTTCTCTAGCCAGAGATTTTCTGTGAGAACAAGGCGAATTTACGCGTCAATAGCGGGCCTATTGCAAGTAAATTCAACGCACTTAACACTGAAAATAGCTGCTTGAGATAGATTTATTATCCAGAGCTCAGGTTACTTAGGGTAAATACTCATACCAATAGTTAGGATGTGACAAACAAATACAACGGAGGTCAGCACAAAGCGCATTTTTTGATAATCTTTATGATAGGTTTTCCATTGTGGAGTGGCTTTTTCAAATATAAGTACTAACCAAAAACTAGCACCTAACCAAGCGAGTGCCCACTCTACAGGTAAAAATGATAAAAATGGAACTGGGATAACAGGTAATACCGCTTTAATTGCATTGCTATAGCTTTGCTCTCCGGCCCGCCACAAGTTACCTGCCATAAATGCTAAAATGGCGATACTGTAAAAAGTAAAAAACTCTAAGTTAACGCTGTTACTACCAAACACAAGCGGCCATGCCACGCAGCCTAAAAAAGGAAGTAGCCCTAGGTAGCCTAGTTGAATGTGATTAACAAATTTTTCCATAACAGTGTGCCTTGTGTTTGAACGTTTTTAAGCGCGGCTATTGTAGCAGTATTTTATAAGTAAAGTGGATTTACAATAAATGCGAGCTACTAAATAGTGTAGAGGTATTAATTGATTAAACGTTGTAGATAAAGCACTCGATCTTCATTGTTATTATTTCTTTAAATATAAAGTAATACAATATGTAGGGTAGGCTGATGATTAGCCTATTTTATTTTTACTGGGAGATGATACTTATCGTTTTATCAGATTAAAAAGCCTCTTAAAGCTGTCTCTTGATCACAAGTCTGGCTCAAGAGATTTTGCTAAATCGTAGCCTTCCAGGATGGCTTGTAACTTAAGC